>CADCWF010000139.1 GCA_902806345.1 uncultured Thermomicrobiales bacterium | reverse complement strand
CCGCCCCTGGGCTGCGGGCGGCGGGGCGGGAGCAGGGGCGCCACGACCTGCCAGAGGCCGTCGGCGAGGCGGGGGATGTCCATGCCGCAAGGATGCCACGCCCACCTCCGGTTGTGAAACGCGCTCTAAGCCAGGCGGCGTTTCGACCGCAACGCGAGCGCCTCCGGTCGTCCGAGGGACGGGGGCACCCGGTCGGGTGGCGTTCGTCGCCCGAGGTCCGGGCCACGGTGGCCCCGAGGGACCGCGACGAGCAACGAGCGGGAGGGCGCCCGGCCGTGCCAGAATGGGCGCGGCCGTTGGCCGCCCCCACGCCCCGCGCCGGCGGCCAACGCGCCGCCCGACCCGACGCCCGCAACCCGCAGCCCATCACCCGCCCATGAGCGACGGCACCACCCTCCACCCGATCGACCCCGAGCTGGTCCACCGCTACGCGGCGGCGGTCGGCGGCGCCCTGCCGGCCGAGGCGCTGGTGGTGGCGACGACCGACCCGGTCTGGAGCGAGCGGCTCCTGGAGCGGGCGGCCCGCGGCTACGCCGGGGCGCTGCGCGGCGAGGAGCGGGGCGCCAACGCCGTCAGCCTGGGGCTGGCCCAGGTGCTGGCGACCGCCCACCCGACCTTCTACCTGCCCGGCGCCGGCTTCTCGTTCTGGGAGGCACGGATCGACCGCGGTTTGGGGATGCTGCTGCGGCCGCCCTCCCGCCTCTTCGGCGAGGCGGGGCTGGAGACCGCGGCGGCGCGGACGATGCCGATCCGGCTCGATGCCGGCGGCGGCGCGATGGGCGGCGCCTTCGTGCCGGCGCGGCTGGTGCCCCGGCTGCGGGCGCTGCTGGAGGAGCGGGAGACGCGGCTCGTCCGCCGCCTGGTCGAGGCGGAGCTGGACGCGGTGCCGCTCTACGGGCTGCTGCTGGAGGCGACCGCCTACGCCGACGAGCGGGGGCTGGGGCTGTATGAGGCGATCGACGCGATCGTGCCGGAGGCGCCGGAGGCGGATCCGCCGGGGGCGCGGCTCGTGGCGCCGGACCGGAAACGGCTCGACCCCGCCCTGCGGAAGCGGCTGGAGGAGGCGGCCAAACCGCCGAAGCAGCCGGGGCTGCTGGCGCGCCTGCGGAAACGGGGGGCTGGGGGCTAGGGGCTGGGGGCTGGGGCTGGAGACGGAACGTCCGGGTGTCAAAGCTGGCCCGCCGCCCGGTCCCGCGCCGATCCCGTTTCCCAGCCCCCAGCCCCCAGCCCCCTACGTCCGGAGGTACGACCGTGGCCCCGACCGATCCGCCCCCGTCCGGCCCGGCCGGCGGGTCCGCGCCCCGGCTGTTCACCCTGGCCGAGGCGAACGCGCTGCTGCCCGAGCTGATCCCGATCCTGGAGCGGTTGCGCCTGGCCAAGGCCGCGCTCGACGACGCCCGCGCGTCCTTGGCCCGGCTGACGCCGGCGATGCGCGGCAACGGGCACGCCGCGGCGGGGGCGGAGCTGGAGGGGCGGATCCGGGAGCTGGCAGCGGAGATCGCCGCCGACGTCCGCGGCATCTTGGCCCGAGGCGTCGAGGTGAAGGACCTCGACCACGGGCTGATCGACTTCCCGTCGCCCCGCGAGGGCCGGGTCGTCTTCCTCTGCTGGCGCCTGGGCGAGGGGCCGATCGGCTGGTGGCACGAGACGGACGCCGGGTTCGCGGGGCGGCGGCCGCTGTAGGCGAGGTCGTGGGTCGTGGGTCGTGGGTCGTGGGTCGTAAGGATGATGACGCGGGCGCATCGTCCTCCCGACCGCCGGGAAGGATCTCTCGCGGCGGCGGTGTTCGGATGGTCGGGGCGGGAGGCGGAGCGAGATCCCGCGCCTTCCCTCGGGATGACGGGGGCTCCGGCTCCCGCCCGCACCCCCGCACCCGCGCTCCGCCGCGCCCGTTTCCTCGCCTCCCCGCCCCCGGTTGCCCATCAACGACCCCTGGTCCACGAACAAATACAGGCAACTCCCGACTCCCGACTCCCGACTCGTCGTCTCTCCGCCTTGCCGCCCCCCCGCCTCCCGACTACACTGTACGTACACACAGCGCCCCGCCGTCGAACGACCGGAGGGCCGCCGTGTCCGCGTCCATCGCCTCCCTTTCCGACCTCGAACCACTCGTCCTCGTCGGCTCCCGGGCCGGGCTCTTCCTGCTGGAGCCCGACGCCGGTTGGGCCTGCCGCGGCCCGCTGCTCCCCGGCCTCGACGTCTCCCACGCCGTGCGCGACCGGCGCGACGGCACCCTCTGGGCGGCGGCCAACGACGCCGGCGGGCACGCCCGCGTCTGCCGCAGCGACGACGGCGGTGCCACCTGGGACGGCGGCGCGCTGCCGGGCGAGCGGGCGTGGCACGTCCGCGAGGGGCGCAACGGCGAGGTCTACGCCGGGGTCAAGCCGGCGGGGCTGCTCCGCTCCGACGACCGCGGCTGCTCCTGGCAGCCGGTCCTCGGGCTGAACGACCACCCGACGCGCGGCGAGTGGTGGGAGGGCGGCGCCGGGCTCGTCCTCCACACCATCCTGCTGCCGCGGGGGCGGAACGGGCGGATCTACGCCGGCATCTCCGTCGCCGGGCTCTTCCGCTCCGACGACGGCGGCGCCTCGTGGGCGACGGCGAACGAGGGGACCACCAGCATGGCGGAGGTCTACGCCTCCGAGTTCGGCCTGGGGCGGGCCCGCCACCACGGCGTCCACCGCTGCGTCCACAAGGTCGCGATCCACCCGACGGCCCCGGATACGCTCTTCATGCAGGCCCACGACGGCGTCTACCGCTCCGACGACGGCGGATCGAGCTGGGTCGACATCGGCGGCGGGCTCCCCTCCCGCTTCGGCTTCCCGATCGCGACCGCGGCGGACGCCGGCCCGGCCGGCTGCGCGGTCTGGGTGGTGCCGCAGCACGAGGAGACGCTGCGGACCGCCGGCCGCCTGGCGGTCTGGAGGAGCGTCGACGGCGGCGCCACCTGGCGCGAGTCGCGGGCCGGCCTCCCCGCCGGCGAGCACAACGTGCTGCGCGACGCGATGGCGGCGAGCGGCGGGGCGGGGGTGGAACCCACGGTCGTCTTCGGGACGACGGCCGGCACGCTCTACGCCAGCCGCGACGGCGGCGAGCGGTGGGACGCGGTCGCCTCGGGCCTGGGCCGGATCCAGTCGGTCGAGGCGGGGTAGCCGGCCCCGGCTGAGGTAGATGTCGCGGGAAAGCCGAAGGCCTGGGGCCGAAGACCCAAGCTGAGGGGACGCAGCCTCTCCGAGGCTGCGAACGATTCCGCCGATTCCGAGTTCGGCCCCGGAGGGAGTTCGTCGCCTGAGGCCGAGCCTTCAACGCTCGATGTGGATTGCGAGCCTCCGCGACGGGGCGCCGATCCGCGGGTGGCCTCCGAGACGGGCTCGGGCCGGGTCGGGCGGAGGCTCCGCGCAACCACGCGGCGTCTCCGCCATCGAGTCCCGCTCATTCACACCGAGCGTTTCAGCCCCGAGAGATGCCTCCGCACGCTGGACGCACCGATCAAACGAACCGGCGCAGGAGTTGCTCGACGACGCCGCCCGCCTCGCGCACCGCGTAGGCGAACTCGGCGCCACCGCCGGGGCGGATCGGGCTGGCCGGGGCCGGCGAGGCGAGCGCCGCGAGGCCGAGGTCGCGGGCCATCAGCTTGACCCGGAACAGGTGGAAGCCGTCGCTGACGAAGAGCAGCCGGCCGAGCCCGGCGTCGGCCGCCAGCCGGGCCACGCCGCCCAGGCTCTCCCAGGTGTCGCGCCCCTCGTTCTCGAAGAGGATCGCGCCCGGCGGCACGCCCTGCTCGGTCAGGTAGGCGGCGGCGGCCTCCGCCTCGGTGTAGGCGTCGCCGGGCATGCTGCCGCCGGTCACCACGAGGACCGGCGCCAGCCCCCGGCGGTAGAGGTCGAGGGCGTGGTCGAGGCGGGCCCGGAGAACCGGGCCGGGACGGCCGTTCCACTGGGCGGTGCCGAGGACGACGATGGCGTCGGCCGGCGTCGCCTGGTCGGTGCGGGCCTGGCGGTAGATGGCGGCGATGAGGAGGGCGCCGGCGAGGGTCGCGGCGAGGACGGCGAACAGGAGCAGGGTCGTCGCCCAGCGCCAGGCCTCGCCCCAAACCGAGCGGCGCCAGCGGCGCTTGGCGGCGCTCTGGGCAGACCCCACCGGTTGGGTCGGGGCCGTCTCGACCGCCGAGGCGTCGGGCGGCCGAGGAAGGGGCAGGGTCCGCGAGGCGCCGGCGGTGGATCGCATGGGGCGATGATGGCACCCGCCGGGGGCCGGTTCAAGGCAGACCGGCCCGGCTGCCCGGAGTCGGACCCGGCGGTGGGCGGTCGAGTGGGCCGGCCGGGAGGCGCCGGTTCGGGTGCCGGGGCGGGACGACGGCCGGAACCACCCCCGCCGGGCAGGCTGGGGCAGCTCCCGGATGGTGTGGCGGCGGCGAGCCATCACCCCCCTGCCCCCTCTCCCGATGCGCGGGAGAGGGGGAGACCGGAGGCCCCCGACAGGAGTTCCGGGAGCCGCTCTAGGCGGTCGCCCCGGCCGGCACCGGCGCGTCCACCTCGAGCAGCGTCTTCAGGCCGGAGACGATGCCGATCCAGCCCTCGCCGAAACCCTGGGCCTCGTCCGCGGTCATCCCCTCGTGGAGGAGGGTCAGCCAGCACTCCTCGCCGCGCGGCTCGATCTCCCAGGTGACGCGGGAGACGTTGGCGGTCTCGGGGTCGCCCCGGAAGTGGGGGCGGAAGGTGGTGACCAGCTTCCGCGGCGGGTCTGCCTCCAGCACCCCGCCGTCGAGCACGGTGCCGCCGTCGGCGCCGGCGTAGCGGTAGGTGCCGCCGGGGTGCCAGTCGCCGGCGACGGCGCTGCCGAAGTAGGAGCGGCGGGTCAAGTCGCCATCGGTCAGCGCTTGCCAGAGGCGCTCGGGGGTGGTGCGGATGGCGATCTTGTAGACGAACTCCGGCTGCGGAATGGGGGTGGGGTCTCCTTCCAGCGAGCGGCGCAGGTCCATCAGCCCGGCTGCCCAGGGGCGGGCGAAGCGGCGGACCCACCGGTCGTAGATGTCCTGGATCGGCACCGGGTTCAGGTAGTGCAGCTTTTCCCGGCCGACCTTGCGGGAGGCGACCAGCCCCGCCGCCTCCAGCACCTGGAGGTGCTTGGCGACGCCGAACGGCTCATCGGCAGGCGTCCCTGCAAATCGGACAGGCTTTGCCCGTCCCGTTCGCGCAACCGGTCGAGCAGCGAGCGGCGGCTCGGGTCCGCCAGGGCCTTGTAGACCGCGGCGTCCCGGTCGCGCTCCGGGGCTCCGCCCTCGGTCGGCGGTCGCTCCTGATCGATCATTGGGACCATAAGAAGTGACCAAATAGTCACGCGTCAAGCTCAGCGAGCGGCCATGCTCGCCGGGAGCCTTGTCCCCTTCCGTGACGATGCTACGGGTGGAGGTCAGAGACATCGTCGAGGCACAGAGTTGAAGTTGCTAGCGCCAGCACCTATCGCGTCGGTGCGTTGGTTACCACCTGGAAGCCCGAGTCGGTCAACACGAAATGGAAGCGAAGCTCCGCTTCTTGGGCGTCGGCGAAGTGGTAGAGAATGTGGCGCCACTCAGCACGGAGGCGCTCGACAGACCGGTTCTCTCGAACCTGGAGCACGACGATTCCCGCTCCGGCTTCGAACGCGCGTCGCTGCTCGCCGGTCAGGAGCCGAGACAAGCGCCGAAAGTGTCGGTCGTGCGTGATCAGGACGAGACCCTGCGAGTTCGCGACGAAGGCAATCAAGCTATCTGGGGAGCCGGCGCCACTCGTATCACGTACGAGATAGGTCTCGTAGCCGAGGTCCACTAGGAAGCCTCGAACGGCGTCCTGCACGTTTTGGTCGAGCAGGAAACGAGGCTGCACCACTGGCAGGCGCTATCAAGCGACTCGTTCGGTACGGAAACGCCGCTCGTGGTCGATCGCGGCCTCAATATCGGCGTCGGTCAGGTCGGGGTACGCTCTCCGAATCGCGCCGATATCGGCGCCATCCTCGTGGAAATGCCAGATCGCCTGGGTTGGAATCCGGGTCCCGGCAAGATGCCACGCATTGCCCAGCACGTAGCGGTTTCGCACGATCTTGCCGATATCTACCGGTCGGCGTGCGGCGAAGCGGGCCGCCTCCTGCTCGGTCGCGCGCGCAATCCCCTCGACATCGATGGGCAAGACAGTCTGTCCTGCCCACATTGGCGTTCGCCAGAGACCAGTCGTGGGATCGCGAAAGACGACGCGCCGGTTCACCACACCGAAGCGGAGTTCTGCCCACGGATCGGAGCGTTCCGGGTACGTCTCGCGGAGGAACGCCCCCGCCTGCCGGAGATCGTCGAGCTTGACCCGGTGTTCTTTGCGGAGCATGGCAAGCGTCCGCAAGCTGACGACATCGCGGAAGCTGTAGATGCGGCGGAAGGGAACCCGTGGGCGATCATCGATGTAGGATGCCCAGTAGACTCCGGTCTGTTCCCAGTACCGCAGCACACGTTGCGACAAACCGGTGAGCCGGGTGACTTGCTGACCGGTGAACGCCAAGATGCGGGGCATGGAGTTCTCCCGACAAACGCCTAGCCCCGACCCGACTCTGGCCGAGACGGGGCATCCGAACCATACCAAGATCCGGCACCGGTTGCCCTTGGGGGGTTGAGTGCAGACGGCCGTTATCTGAAATGCGACGTGCAGCGAGGCCCTAGACCGTCGCTAGTCCGCGGGGGCGCCCACCGTCGCCGGCCCCGCCACCGCCGCCAGCGCCGCCTCCAGCGTGTCGAGCGCCCGGTCCAGATCGGCGTCGGCGATCACCAGCGGCGGCTGGACCCGGACGACGTTGCCGGCCTGGCCGCCGACGCCAACCAGGACCCCGTGCTCGCGGCAGAACTTCCGGATGGCGACCGCCTCGGTGTTGGCCGGCTCCTTCGTCGCCCGGTCGCGGACCAACTCGACCCCGATCATCAGGCCCAGGCCGCGGACCTCGCCGATCAGGGGGAAGCGCTCCTGCAGCCCGCGCAGGCGCTCCAGCACGCGGGCGCCCTTGCGGGCCGATTCCTGAGGCAGCCGCTCCTCCGCCATCACCGCGAGGTTGGCGAGGCCGGCGGCGCAGGAGACGGGGTTGCCGCCGAAGGTCGAGAGGTGCTCGCCCGGGCGCAGGACGTCGGCGATCTCCGACCGCGCCATCGTCGCCGAGAGGGGGAAGCCGTCGGCGATCCCCTTGGCCAGTACCATGATGTCCGGCTCGACGCCGAACTGCTCGATCGCGAAGAGGCTGCCGCAGCGGCCGAAGCCGGACTGCACCTCGTCGCAGATGAAGAGGATGCCGTGCTTGTCGAGGACCTGCTTGACCCGCTCGAAGTAGGTCTTCGGGGGGACGATGATGCCGCCCTCGCCCCAGACCGTCTCGGCGACGAAGGCCGCCACGTCGCCGCTGGTCTGGAAGTCGATCGCCCACTCGATCGCGGCGGCGGCCTTCTCGGCCACCTCCTCCTCGTCCTCCGTCCCCCAGGGGTTGCGGTAGGTGTAGGGGACGGGGGCGAAGGAGATGCCCGGCAGGTAGGGGCCGCCGCGCGTCTTGCGTGCCTTGTTGCCGGTGATCGAGAGGGTCGCGTTGGTCCGGCCGTGGAACGAGTGGGTCAGGGCCAGGAACTCGTGGCGGCCGGTGAACGCCTTGGCCAGGCGCATCGCCGTCTCGATCCCCTCCGCCCCGGAGTTGCCGAAGAAGGTTTTCTTCAGGCCGCCGGGGGCGACCTCGGCCAGCCGCTCGGCAAGCTCCGCCACGACCGGCACGTGGTAGACGTAGGTCGCGGCGTGGACGACCGTGTCCATCTGTGCCTTCGCCGCGGCGATCACCTTCGGGTGGCGGTGGCCGGCGTTGACGACGGCGATGCCGGCGAAGCAGTCGACGAACTCGGTGCCGTCCTGGTCCCAGACCGTGGCCCCCTCGGCCCGGGCGACGGCGACCGGCTCGACCGCGGCGACGAAGGAGGTGGTGACGTACTCCTTGTAGCGGGCCAGGGTCTCGTCGTGCGCCGCCTGGCCCTCGGCCGACGGGCGGTACCCGTTGCCGCCGACCCCGTTGCCGCTCCCGTTGCCGTCCATCGCTGCCTCCCGCCTCCGCGCTCCGAGGGATGACCGCCGCGACCCGGCGCGACGGCGACGCTGCCCGGCATTCTAGGGCAGGCCGGCGCTCCGGGGGGCGGCTACCCGGTGGGCTCGTCCGCCGCCACCGGGAAGACGCGCGGCGCACCGCCGCCACGAAGCGGTCGCCCCAGCGGCGGCTGGCCCAGGCCCAGATGCGGTCGGAGCGGGCGACCCGGGCGGAGTTGTCGGCCACGCCGAACTGGCCGGTGTCGTTGGCCCGGAGGATCGCGACGACCGAGGCGTTGATGGCGATGTCGAACAGCGTCCCGCCCTCCCCCGGGTCCGAAGGCCGCCGCGGCCTCGACACCGCTGCCACCCACCGCCGCCTGGGCGGGCTGCTGCCGGCCTACCGCGACCGCTACCCCCACGGCTACCGCTTCGCCGCCGGGCCGACCCCGCCGACCCGCTCGGCGCGGCCGGCGCCGGTGCTCTTCCGGCTGGTGCTGCGCCCCGCCGCCGAGTACCGCGTCGCCGACCAGCTGCTGCTGAACCGCCACGTCTCCCGCGCGAAGGCGGCGCTGGCCCGCCGCTTGGCGGGGGCGCTGCCGCCCTTCCTCGACCGCCAGGGGATGAGCGCGGAGACGCTGCTGCGGTGAGGGGTGGGGAGGATGGGGTGATCGGGGACGGGAACCCCGTCCGCCCCGGATCGACCGAAGAAACTCTGACCCCTCGCTGCCGCGAGAAAGCCCCTCTCCCGTGCATCGGGTCCCCGAGTAGAGAGGGGTTGGGGTGAGGGCTGCTCCTACGCCCCTCCCGCTGCCAGCCGCCGCACCAGCTCCCGCTCCGCCGCCGCCACGTCGACCTCGGCCGCGATGCGCGCCGTGCCGCTGCCGCATCCCTCGGGGAAGGTCCGCGCCAAATCCCCCTCCTCAAGGCCAACCCGGACGTCGCACTCCTCGAACCGGAAGAGGTCCGGGCGGATCGCCATCAGGGCCGCCAGCGGGTCGTGCGGGTTGTTCTCCGACTTGCCGACGAACGACCACCAGCGCCGGATCTGGGCCTCCAGCGCCTTGCCCAGCTCCCCGTGCGCCCGGCCGATCTCCCGCACCTCCCCCTCCCGCAGCCAGACCCTGGTCGTCACGTCCAGGCCGCAGACCGACATCGGGATGCCGGAGCGGAAGACGACGTCGGCCGCCTCTGGGTCGCACTTGATGTTGTGCTCCGGCTCGGACCGCTCCATCCAGAAGGCGCCGCCCATGATCGTCAGGTGGTGCAACGAGCCGGCGAAGCCGGGGTCCGCGCGGATCGCGGCCGCCACGTTCGTCAGCGGCCCGATCGCGAAGAGGTGGAGCTCCCCGGCGTGCTCGCGGGCTACCCGCAGCAGGTAGGCGACGCCCCCCTCGGTCTCGTCGATCGCGACCCGCTCCAGGTCGGGGATCCCCTCCCCCTCGTGGCCCGCCCACCAGACCGGCCGGTTGGTCAGCGTCTCCCGCTCGCCGACCGCCACGGTCACGTCCGACCGCCCCAGTTGGTCGCAGACCCAGCGGGCCATCCGGGCCCGGAGGACGGTGTCGCCGTAGACGGTGGTGACGCCGACGAGGTCCACCTCGGGCGCCGCCGCCAGCAGCGCGAGGGCGAGGATGTCGTCGACGTCGGTGCCGATGTCGGTGTCGAGCACCGCCGGCCGCGGGCGGTGCGTTTCGGACTGGGCCTCGGTCATGGTTGCCTCCTGCTCTCGCTCTGGCTCGGTTGGTCGTCCTCGTGGGGAAGCGGGTTGGCTTCTCGAAGGAATCGTCGGCGTGCGATCGTCATCGCGAGCGAAGCGAAGAGTCTCTCCTCGGGTCCTCCTCGGGGACCCGGGGAGGACCCGCCGTAGCGGCGCGTTCTCGTTCACTCTCGATGGAGTCGGGGCGAGATCCTTCGCCTGCGGGCTCGGGATGACGGTCGGGGCCGGGGGCCCCGGATCCCGCCTCGGGCTCGGAGCCGCCGCCGAACGCTTCCCGGCTCCCCCGCCGTCACTTCAGCCCCGTCCCGACCACGCTCTGGACGTAGTAGCGCTGCAGCGGCAGCAGCAGCAGGAGCGGGATCACGGCGGCCACGATCGACGCCGCGAAGAGCTCGTTCCAGAGCGTCGTGTACTGCGTCTGGAAGTCGGAGAGGGCCACCTGGACCACCTTGAACTGCTCGGAGCGGACCGCGATCAGCGGCCACAGGAACGACTCCCACTGGAAGAGGAACAGCAGCAGCGACGCCCCGATCATGACCGGCTTCGACAGCGGCAGGAAGATCTGGAACAGGATGCCCAGCCAGCTCGCGCCGTCGAGCCGGGCGGCGTCGACCAAGTCGCTCGGGATCTCGGAGAAGAACTGGCGGAAGAGGAAAATGGCGATCCCGTTGGCGACCCCCGGCGCGATCAGCGCCTGGTAGGTGTCGACCCAGCCGAACCCCTGGACCAGGTCGTAGAGGGGGATCGCGATCGCCTCGAACGGCACCATGAAGGTGACCACCGTCAGAACGAACAGCAGCCGCTTGCCGGGAAACTCCAGGCGGGCGAAGGCAAACCCGGCCAGGGCGGCGACCAGCAGGCCGCCGAGGACCGTTGCCGTGGCGACGAACGCCGTGTTCAGGACCGCCCGGCCGAACCCCTTCTCGAAGAAGATCACCCGGTAGGCGTCGAGGGTCGGCGTCGTCGGGTAGAGCGCCTGGAGCGAGAAGGGCATCGTGTACCGGAAGATTTCGTCGAGCGGCCGCAGCGACGACGCCAGCCCCCACAGGAGCGGCCCGAGGAAGAGGACGCAGACCGCGATCGAGAGCAGGTAGACCGGCCACCGACCGCCGCTGGAACGCTTCGCCATGTGCCCCTCCTCGCCCGTCGTCCCTCATCATCCGCCGGCGTCACGTCAGCCGCGGGCGACATGCCCCCATCACCCCATCAGCCGACGACCCCACCACCCCGTCACGCGTCCTCCGCCTGCAGCAGGCGGAACTCGAGCCCGACGACGACCAGGACGAGCAGCAGCAGCACCAGCACCATCGCCAGCCCCTGCCCCATGTCGGCGTAGACGAACCCGGTCTTGAACGCCTCGTACATCAGCACGTTGGTCGAGAGCTCGGGACCGCCCCGGGTCAGCAGGTAAACCGGGGCGAAGAGCAGGAAGTTGATCGCCGTGTCGGTCACCAGGACGAAGAGGATCGTCCGCTTCAGCAGCGGCAGGGTGATGTCGAGGAACCGCCGCACGGCCGCCGCGCCGTCCAGCTTCGCCGCCTCGTGCAGCTCCCGCGGGATGCCCTGGAGCCCCGCCAGCAGGAAGACCATCCAGAAGCTGACGCCCTTCCAACTCGCGATCCCGATGATGCTCCAGAGCGCCTGGTCGGCGCTGGTGAGGAACGGCTGGGCCGGCAACCCGACGCCCAGGAGCAGCGCGTTGACGACCCCCCGGTTCGGGTCCAGCATCATCTGCCAGAGGATCGCGGCGATCGGCACCGAGACGCCGATCGGGACGAAGAAGATCGTCCGGTAGACGGCGATCCCGCGCAGGCGCTGGTTGGCGACGACCGCCAGCAGCAGCGCCAGCAGGACCTGGATCGGGTTGACGACCAGGTTGAACTTGAGCGTCACCCACAGCGAGTCCCAGAAGACCGGGTTGCTCACGAGGAAGGCGTAGTTGTCGAGGCCGACGAAGACCCGCTGGGCGCCGGCCCCGAAGGTCGAGGTGTGCAGGCTGCCCCAGACGGCGAGGGCGATCGGGTAGAGCCGGAAGACGGCCAACCCGATCAGCGCCGGCGCCAGCAGCAGGTACGCCGTCGCCCAGTTGTTCCGCCGGGCGCTGGCCGCGATGGAAGCGGCCCGTGGCAGGCCGACCACGGCATCGCCCCGCGCCACTCTCCCGGCACCCCGTTGCTGGATCGGGTCGTTCCTGGCCATGGCTGGCAACCTCGATCATGCGCGGGCGCACAACGGACGGACGACGGTCGATGTCCCACGACGGCCGGCCTCGATCGCTCGCGGCCATCACCGTCGTCCCGAGCGACACGAAGGATCTCTACCCGGGACCCCGCCGCGGCGGGGTTCGCCCGGCGGTTGCCAGAGTCGGAGCGAGATCCTTCCCCCCCGGGCTCAGGATGACGGAGGCTTGGGGACTACGCCGGGTGTCGGGAGGTCGCCCGGCACCCGGCGCAATCCGGAAGCGGTACCCTCGGGTGACTCGCCCAGTCGCGGCCTCGGCGCTTATGCCCCCCGATACTTCGCCATCGCCCGGTCGATCCGCGGCACCGCCGCGTTCAGCGCGTCGGCCGGGGCGGTCCCGTTGCGGATGTCCTCAAGCGTGCCGTTCAGGATGTCCTCGAACTCCAGGTAGCCCGGGGTCTGCGGCCGAGGCACGGCCGTGTTCCGGGCCTCGTAGGTGCCGAGCCGGTAGGGCGAGCGCGGGAAGACCGCGAAATCCTCCGAGGTGTCGACCAGGTCCAGCAGCTCGTTCGTCACCGGGAAGTGACCGTGGGTCTCGAACCAGGTCCGGGTGCCCTCGGTCGACGCGGTCAGGAACTTGATGAACTCACCCGCCTCTGCCTTGTGGTCGGAGAAGGCCGAGACGCCGACGTGCCAGCTCCCGGTCGGCGTCGCGACCCGCCCGTCCGCGAAGTAGGGGTGGGCGGCGATGCCGATATCGAGCCCTTCGGTGCCGGCGAAGGTCGGCACGTTCCACTCGCCGCCGACGTACAGCGCCACGTTGCCCGAGGCGAACAACTCGGAGCTCTGTTCGGGGGTGGTCCCCTTGGGGCTGACCGCCAGGGCGTTGAAGAGGTCGCCGTAGAACTGGCCGGCCCGGATCCAGTTTTCCGAGTTCAAGTACCCGTCGGTCGAGAGGCCGTCCTCGGCCAGGCTGGGCTGGTTCAGCGACTCGGGCAAGGCCAGGATCTGGTACGGCCGGCTGACCTGGTCGAACATGAAGCCCCAGACATCGGGGACGCCATCGGCGTTGGTGTCCTGGGCCAGTTGCTGCGCCGCCTCGACGACCTGCTCCCAGGTCCAGCGGCCGTCGACGATCTCCTGGATCGCCTCCGGGCTCGGCTCGGTCTCGGCCGTCAGCATCGGCGGCGGTGCCACCCCGGCCTCCTCGAACAGCCCCCGGTTGACGTAGAGGAACTGGGTCGAGTTGTTCTGTGGCGCGGCCATGAACTGCTCGCCGTAGGAGCCGGCGTCGCTCGCGGCGGGGATCCAGGTGGCCTCGATCTCCTCCGGCGTGAAGTACTCGTCGAGCGGGTGGAGGAAGCCGCGGGCCGAGTAGGAGGCCACCAGCGGGACGTCGACGCTGACGATGTCGATGTCCCGGCTCTGCCCCGACATCCGGATCTCGATCACCTCGAAGAGCTGGCGGAAGGGGTAGGTCTCCAGCTCGACCCGGATGTCCGGCGTCGTCTCGTGGAAGGCGTCGATCACCTGCTGCATGTGATCGGCCCACTCCTCCGAGAGGGTGATGAAGCGGACCGTGACCGGCTCCTGGGCGCCGGCCCGGCGCGCCGTCGACCCACCGCCGAGAACCGCGAGGCCAGCGCCGGCCGTGGCCGCGCCCGCCTTCAGGACCGATCGTCGGCTGAGCCTGGGATGGAGAAACGCCATCGTTGCCTCCTGCTGCGACGCCCCGGGCTGCAACAGCCCGCGTTGCCGGTGCCTTGTCGGTCGAACCGGGGACGATACGTCCTGCTCATCGGGGAGCCCGCGTTCGTCGCCACGGCTACCGCAATACCGATGCCCGGCTTGCCCAAGCCGGAGAGGGGGCGGCTGCCGCCCCCTTGCCCCGGCCCCGGCTCCCGGCGATCATCCCCACGCCGAACCCGCCGCCTCCCCCGGAGCCAGTCCACCCCCATGGCCGAATCCGTCGCCGCACCCCTCCCCAGCCGCGCCGTCGTCGCCGACACTCGGCGCAGCCCCTTCGCCAAGCTCCGCCCCGTCCCGGTCGACGCCTGGGCGGTCGAGGACGCCTTCTGGTCGCCCCGCCTGGAGCGCAACCGCCGGGTCACGATCCCGACCCAGTGGGAGCAGATCGAGGCGACCGGCCGCCTGGACAATTTCTACCGCGCGGCCGGCCAGATCGACGGCCCCTACCACGGCCGCTTCTTCAACGACTCCGACCTCTACAAGTGGCTGGAGGCGGCGAGCTGGACCCTTGCCGCCCATCCCGGCGCCGACCCCGCGCTGGCGGCCAACGTCGAGACCGCCGTCGCCGCGATCGCCGCCGCCCAGCGGCCGGACGGCTACCTGGACACGTACTTCGCCCGCGATCGCTCCGGCGAGCGCTGGACCGACGTCGACCTCCACGAGCTCTACTGCGCCGGCCACCTCTTCGAGGCCGCCGTCGCCCACCGCCGCGCCACCGGCTCCGATGCCCTGCTGGCGGTCGCCCGCCGCTTCGCCGACCACGTGGTGGCCGAGTTCGGCCCCGCCCGCCAGGCCGAGCGGCCCTGGGCCGATGGCCACCCGGAAGTCGAGCTGGCCCTGGTCGAGCTGTTCCGGGAGACGGGCGACCAGGCCTACCTCGAGAAGGCCGAGACCTTCATCAACGTCCGCGGCCGCGGCGAACTCGGCACCCCCTACGGCCGCTGGGGTCCGGAGTACCACCAGGACCACGTCCCCCTGCGGCAGTTGGAGTCGCTGGCCGGCCACGCGGTGCGGGCGATGTACCTGCTGACGGGCGCCGCCAACGTCGCCCTGGAGACGGGCGAGCCGGCCCTGGTCGAGGCGTTGGAACGGCTCTGGCGGGACACGGTCGCGACCCGGATGTACGTCTCCGGCGGCCTCGGCGCCCGCCACGACGGGGAAAGCTTCGGCGAGGCCCACGAGCTGCCGAACGCGACCGCCTACGCCGAGACCTGCGCCGCGATCGGGAGCGTCTTCTGGAACGCCCGGATGCTGGCGCTCACCGCCGAGGCCCGTTACGGCGACCTCCTGGAGCACACCCTCTACAACGCCGTCCTCCCTGGGGTCGGCCTCGACGGCGAGACCTACTTCTATACCAACCCGCTCTCCGACCGCGGCGTGCACCGGCGGCAGCCCTGGTTCGCCACCGCCTGCTGCCCGCCGAACGTTGCCCGCCTGCTCGCCTCGCTGCCCGCCTACGCGGCGTCCGTCACCGACGGCGCCGTCTGGCTCCACCTCTTCCTGGCCGGCAGCGCCCGCCTCCCCCTGCCGGACGGCCGCACGGTGAAGCTGCGGGTCGCCACCCGCTACCCGTGGGACGGCGCGGTCGACATCTCGGTCGACACCCCCGGCGAGTTCGCCATCCACCTCCGCGTCCCCGGCTGGGCCGCGGGGGCGACGCTGGAGGTCGGCAACCACGCCGCCCACATCGACGCCGAACCGGGCACCTACGTCTCCGTCCGCCGCGAATGGGCCGCCGGCGACACCCTCCACCTCTCGCTGCCGATGGCGCCGTTCCGGGTCGCGTCCCACCCGGCGGTGCTGGAGAACGCCGGCCGGGTCGCCCTCCGCCGGGGGCCGCTCCTCTACTGCGCCGAGGCTGCCGACCACCCCCGCGCCGACCCCCGCGACCTGCTGCTGCCGGCCGATGCTCCCCTGACGCCCTCCTGGCGGCCGGAGCTGCTCGGCGGCGTCACGGTGCTGACGGCCGACGCCCTCGCCCCGGACCCCGACCCCGGCTGGGAGGGCCGCCTCTACCGTCCGGCGGACGAGGTCTCCCCCCAGCGCACCTCCACCCATGTCGCCCTGACGGCCGTCCCCTACTTCGCCTGGGCGAACCGGGGAGCGGGGCCGATGCAGGTCTGGCTGCGGGGCGCCTGACGGGACGTGAAGACGGGATCGCGCCTCCGTCCCCACGGACGCGGCACCGGCGGCAGCGCCCGCCCGGCCTCGTCGGTGGATCGGCAACCGGACGTGCCGGCCCGCCGCCCGGTCCGGTGCCCCGGGAGGAGGCGTGGGTGACCGACCTGCACCGGCCGGCGCCTCCCCGGGATGCGGCGAAGCACGTCCGCATCGTGCCGCTGAGCGCCGCCACGCTCCGAGCCCTGGCGGACGGGGATCTGGCCGCGGCGAACCGGACGGCCGCCGTCACGCTCACACCGTATTTCGTCGACCCGGCCTGGAGGGGCACGTGGCGACGCCGCAGTCGGCAGCTCGAGACCGACCCGGCCAGCGCAGCCTGGATCACCGGCGTCGTCTGGGATGCCGAGCGGCAGATCGCCGTCGGCCGCGCCGGCTACCACGGACCGCCCGATGCCCGCGGCATGGTCGAGGCGGGCTTCGCGGTCGACCCCGCCTACCGCCGCCTGGGGTACGCCCGGGCGGCTCTTGAGGCGCTGCTCGAGCGGGCCGCGGCCGAGCCCGACGTGCGCGTCGTACGGGCAACCATCCGCCCCGACAACATCGCCTCGCGCCGCCTGGTCTTGCCGTACGGGTTCGTCGAAATCGGCGAGCAGTGGGACGACGAAGACGGCCTCGAGACCATCTACGAGGTCGCCGCGAAGCGTCCCCCGCCGAAGCCCCCGACCGCCTGACGGCACCGGGGAACGGTGTATGGTGCGCGACACGAGCGCACGGGACGAACGACCCGGCCGCACCCCCGGCCTGGTTCCCCCGCGAGGCGCCCTCCCGCGGCTGGCCGACCGCGCTCGCCCCGGCCTCCGGTTCCCCCGTCGCGCCCAAGGAGAGCCCCGTGCCACCGCCGGTCCCTCGCCCCCTCGCCCCGAGCCGTCCCCCCAGCGGTTGTCCACCGACCGGGTGCGTCGGCTCTCCCGCCGGGAACTGCTCGGCGGCGCGGCCGCGGCCACCGGGTTGACAACCGTGGGGCTTGGCGTCGCTGAGGGCCGCTCCACCACCACCCGCCGGGCGACGCCGGTGCCGACCACGAGCGACGCGCCCTTGGCCGAGCCCCCCGTCCTGCGGAACCGGGACAGCCGCCTGGACGTGGCGCTCGAGGCGCGGTTCGGCTGGTACCAGGTCGGCGGCGGCATGGCCAGCGCCCTGATCGTCGAGGGCGACTTGGACGACCTCCCGGCCGGCCCGAGCGGCTGCTCATGCTGCAGGCGACCCAGTTCGACGCCGCCGGAGCGATGATCCAGTTCCCCAAGATGGACGAGATCGCCGTCTTCGTGAACGGCCGGGGCCGGCCGGCGCTGCGTCTCGCCCGGGGCGATCGGCAGCGCCGGCGGATCCTCAACGCCAGCTCCTTCACCTTTCCTGAACCTGGCCCTCGACGGCCACGTCTGGCACCAGATCGCCGCCGACGCCAACCCCCTCCGCGCGGTCCGGCACCGCGACCAGATCCTGCTCTCGCCCGGCGAGTGGGCCGAGGTGCTGGTCCAGGGCGAGCCGGCCGGCAGCTACGCCCTCCGCTCCCTCCCCGGGGGAAGACCTGGAGTTTCAGGCGCAACCGGACTGCCCATCGCCACCTTGGTCAGCGTCGGCCCGGCGGTCCCCCCCGCCCCGCTGCCGATCAGGCTGATCCCCTTTGACCTGCGGAAGGCGACGGTCGACCGGTTCCACGAGCTCACCTTCGGCGAGGAATTCTCCCCGTTCCGGCCGCTCATCGACGGCCACACCTTCGCCGAGGACCGGGGCGACCAGATCGTCGCCCTCGGGGCCACGGAGGAGTGGCGGCTGCGCAACACCAGACCCGACTGGCACCCCTTCCACAACCACGTCAACGACTTCCAGGTGACGGAGATCGACGGCGAGCCGTTCGACGCGCCCTCGCTGGAGGACACGACGCCGATCACGGCCTTCGGCGAGATCGTGATCCGGATCCGCTTCCTGGATTTCCCCGGCCGGTTCGTCTACCACTGCCACCTCCTCGATAACGAGGACCTGGGCATGATGGGGGTCGTCGAGGTGGTCGGGTAGGACCGGGCGCGGCGTTGGCTCAGCCGCCGCGGGCGTGGGCCGTCACCGCCTCGTGGGCGAGGCCGGTCGGGACCGGCGCGAAGGCGCCGCCGCGGCAGCAGGCGAGCGCGAGCGCGACGGCGCTCGCGACCGAGAGCTTGTGGCCGGGGGAGACGAAGAGCGGGGCGCGGCGGGGCCGGGTGCGGACGGCCGCGCCGACGACCTCCCCGCGATCGACGAGCGGGGCCTGGGCGCCGAAGACCCGCTGCGGCTCCTCGAAGGCGCCGACGAGGCGGCTCTTGGCGCAGCCGACCGCCGGCCGGTCGAGGAGCAGGCCGAGGTGGCAGGCGAGGCCGAAGCGGCGGGGGTGGGCGTAGCCCTGGCCGTCGCAGAGGAGGACGTCCGGCTCGGTCCGGAGGGCGGCGCAGGCGGCGAGGACGGCCGGCGCCTCCCGGAAGGAGAGGAGACCGGGGACGTAGGGGAAGGCCACCGGCCGGGAGGTGACCGCCGTCTCGATCGGCTCCAGCTCGGGGAAGGAGAGGACGACGACGGCGGCGTAGGCAACCGTCCCGCCTTCGCTCTTGACGTAGCCGTTGTCGATCCCGGCGACGGTGCGGACGGCGGCGAGGGCGACGGCGTCCTCCAGCACGACCCGCTCGGCGAGCCGGGCCTGGATCGCCCGCGCCTCGGCCGGCTCGACGTCCCAAGGGTGCAGATCGAGGATGCGCACGGCGTCCCTCCGTCGGGGCCTGGCCGCGAGGCCGCCGCTCCGGCGCCTCCGCACGACCCCGGCCGCGGCCCCGAGGCTCCCTGCTGGTACCGGTACGTTCGCCCCCCAGGACGTCCGCCGCCACGCGGTCCATGGGCGGTGGGAATCCGGAGGAGCGGAGACGGCGCGACGGGGTCGCCCCGACGACGGGGGGGGTCGGCCCCATGGCTCGATTGACGCGGCGGCCTCGTCCTGCTAGGGTCGCGGTGGTCGGTTGCCATGCGGCAACCCGAACGTCGCCACGATGCCGCCGGGGGTGCGCTTCCATGACCGCCACGACGACCCGCCGCGCACACCGGATGGGCGCCGCCCCCTTCGCCTAAGCCCCCCGCGACGACCGCCCCCGTGATGCCTGCCATCACGCGGCCGCGCGGCGCTCCCAGTTCGACGAACCGGCGAACTCCGCCCCTGTGCGCAATCAACCTCCGCCCTGCGGTCACCCCGCGGGGCGCCTTGCTTGCTGCGCGCACCCAGGAGCTTCGCCTTCGTGTCCGCCCCGACCCCACCCCACCGCCTGAACTGGCGGGTGCCCGTTCGCTATCTTCGGCCCTACCGGCGGCAGGTGCTCCTACTGGCGGCCATCCTCGCCGCCACGATCGCCGTCCAGCTCGCGGCGCCGCTGGTGGCGAGCCGGTTCATCGACCAGGCCACCGGCGGCGGTCCGATGGAGACGCTGGTCGCCCTGGCGGCCCTGACCGTGGCCTTGGCGCTGCTCGGCCAGGGCATCGCGGTCGCCGAGACGTGGGTCGCCGAGCGGATCAGCTGGGGCGCCACGAACGCCCTGCGGGAGGACCTCGCGGCGCACCTGCTCCGGTTGGACGCCGCGTTCCACCACGCCCACACCCCGGGTGAGCTGATCGAGCGCGTCGACGGCGACGTCGGCACGCTGGCGCGGTTCTTCTCCCGCTTCGCGGTCTACGTCGTCGGCAACGCGGTGCTGATGGTCGGCGTCCTCGGCCTGCTCTACGCGATCGACTGGCGGGTCGGGCTCGGTCTGACCCTCTTCGTCGCGACCGCCCTCGCGACGATGCTCCGGCTGCGGGTCGTGGCGACGCCGTTCTCGGCCGCCGAGCGCCAGGCGGCGGCCGATGCCTACGGGTTCCTCGGTGAATACCTGGCCGGGCTCGAAGACATCCGCGCCAGCGGTGCCGGCGCGTTCGTGCTCCGCCGCTGGGCCGAGCTGACGCGGCGGTGGCTCGCCGCCAAGATCGGCGCCCAGATGCGCGGCTACAGCATGGTCGCCTCCAGCCAGGGGCTCTTCGGGTTGGGGATGGCGTTCGCCCTCGCCCTCAGCGCCGTGCTCTACCGGGACGGCTCGCTGACGATCGGGGCGGTCTTCCTCGTCTTCCGCTACGCGGAGATGCTCCGCCAGCCGACCGAGCAGATCCGCAACGAGGTGCAGGATCTGCAGCAGGCGGGAGCCAGCTTCGGCCGGATCGAAGGGTTGCTCGCCCGGCAACCGCACCTGACCGATGGTCCGGGGGACCGCCTGCCGCCGGGGCCCCTCGCCGTCGACCTCGACGGGGTCTGGTTCGGCTATCAGCCGGGCACCCCCGTCCTCCGCGGGGTCACCCTGCACCTGCCGCCGCACCGGGTGCTCGGGATCGTCGGCCGCACCGGCAGCGGGAAGACCACGCTCACCCGCCTGCTGCCCCGCTTCTACGATCCGGATGCCGGGGTCGTCTGCCTGGGCGGGGTCGACCTGCGGACGGTATCCCTCGCCGCGGTCCGCTCCCGCCTCGGCCTCGTGACGCAGGAGGCACAGCTCTTCAACGCCAGCGTCCGGCACAACCTGACCCTGTTCGACGACGAGGTGCCGGACGACCGCCTCGTCGACGTCCTCGAGTCGGTCGGCATGGGCGAGTGGCTGCGCGCTCTGCCGCTCGGTCTCGACACGACCCTCGGCGCCGGGGGCGGCCTATCGGCCGGTCAGACCCAGGTCCTGGCCTGCGCCCGCCTGCTCCTGCGCGACCCGGACGTGGTGATCCTGGACGAACCGTCGTCCAGGCTCGACCCGGTCACGGAGCGGCTGGTCCACGGGGCGCTCGGCCGGCTCCTCGCCGGCCGCACCGGGATCGTCGTGGCGCACCGCCTTTCGACCTTCGCCTTCGCCGACGACATCCTCGTCCTGGAGCGGGGCGAGGTGATCGAGCACGGCCCCCGCCTCGACCTCGCGGCCACGCCTGGCTCCCACTACGCCGCCATGCTCCGCCTCGCCGCCGGGGACGCCGCGGAGGTTGCCCGATGACGCCGCAACCGACCTTGCGCTCTCTGCTCCAGATGGCGCGCTTCACCGGTGGCTGGAGCCTGGCCCACGCCCTCCTGTGGGGGGTGATGAACCTCTCGACGCTGCTGCCGGGCCTGATCG
This sequence comes from uncultured Thermomicrobiales bacterium, assembly GCA_902806345.1. Lineage (GTDB taxonomy): Bacteria > Chloroflexota > Chloroflexia > Thermomicrobiales > UBA6265 > CADCWF01. The sequence goes on along the minus strand of CADCWF010000139.1, from coordinate 9,201 downwards.
TCCGGTCGTTCTTCGACGCCCTGACCGGGGCGGCGGCGCTTCCTGGAGGGACATCGGGGATCGTCGTCCTGCTGGTCGCGCTGGCGCTCGGCCAGGCGGCCCTGTGGCTCGTCGCGGGGTACGTCGAGATCGTGTTCCGCTTCCTCGCCAGCGCCCTGCTCCGGCGGAACCTGCTGGGGCGCCTGCTCGCGCGACCCGGCGCCCTGGCCCTGCCCTACTCGATCGGCGAGACCATCGGCCGCTTCCGGGACGACGTCGACGTGGCCGAGGACACGCTGGACTGGACCGACGAGATCGTCGGCCAGGGGGTGGTCGCCCTCGTCGCCTTCGCCATCCTCCTCGCCACCGACGCCGGCATCACCCTGGCCGTATTCGGGCCGCTCGTCGTCGTCGCCGCCGTCGCCCAGCGGTGCAGTGCCGCCCTCGGCCGCTACCGCGCCGCCAGCAGCCAGGCCGCCAGCGACGTTTCGGGCGCGCTCGGCGACCTGCTGACCGCGGTCGAAACCGTGCGCGCCGCCGGGGCCGAGGAGCGGGCCGTCGCCCACCTCCGCCGGCTCAACGAGCGACGCCGGACGCTGACCGTCAAGGACCGCCTGGCGACCCGGATGCTGGAAGCGGTCACCGCCAACCTGACCGGGATCGGCACCGGCCTGATCATGCTGCTCGCGGCGGGCCGGCTCCGCGACGGCGGCCTGACGGTCGGCGATTTCGTCCTCTTCGTCTCCTACCTCGGCTTCGTCACCGATTTCGTCTCCGAACTCGGCCAGTATCTGGCGCAGTTCCGCCAGGCGACCGTCGCCTTCGGGCGCCTGCACGGCCTGATCGGGGACGCGCCCGCGAGCGCACTCGCCGCGCCCGCGCCGCTCCATCTCAAGGGTCTGCTGCCGGCCGCCGCGCCGGCGCCCAAACCCCGTCCCGAGCCGCTGCGCGATGTCGCGGTCAGCGGCCTCACCTACCGCCACCCGGCGACCGGGCGGGGGATCGTCGGGGTCGACCTCAGCCTGGAGCGCGGCACGCTGACCGTCGTCACCGGCCGGGTGGGCGCCGGCAAGACGACCCTGCTGCGGACCCTCCTCGGACTGCTCCCTGGGGAGTCCGGCGAGATCCGCTGGAACGGCGCGCTCGTCGCGGACCCGGCGGCCTTCTTCGCCCCACCCCGGGCCGCGTACACGGCGCAGGCCCCGCGCCTCTTCAGCGACACGCTCCGCCAGAACCTGCTGCTCGGCCTGCCCGACGACCCCGCGGTCCTGGCTAGTGCGATCCGCGGCGCGATGCTGGACCGCGATGTCGCCGCCCTCGCGGACGGGCTGGAGACCGCGGTCGGCAGCCGCGGCGTCAAGCTCTCCGGCGGTCAGGTCCAGCGCGCCGCCGCTGCCCGGATGCTGGCGCGGGGGGCCGACCTGATGGTGATCGACGACGTCTCCAGCGCGCTCGACCTGGAAACGGAGCGCGACCTGTGGCGTCGCCTGCGCGACCGCTCGGGCGCGACCTACCTGGCGGTCTCGCACCGTCCCGTGGCACTGGCCCAGGCGGACCAGATCGTGGTGCTCAAGGACGGGCGGGTGGAGGCATGTGGCACGCTCGCTCTGCTCCTGGCGACGAGCGCCGAGATGCGCGCCCTGTGGCACGAAGCGGACGACGACGGCGCGCTCGGGTGATCCCGCACGGCCGTGTCGGCCATGGCCCCGCTTCCGAGGAGCCTTCGCCCCGTCGGGCGCGGCACCGCCGGCCGCCAGCGAGCCGCCCAAACCTGCTCCAGCAGGGCGAACTCGTCGAACAGCGTCGACCCCGCGAGGATCCAACCCTGCCCCACCCCCAGGTGCGGCGGTCCCGGCGTCCGGCGTCCAGCGGCCAGAACCGGATACCATGGCAGCAGAGGCAAGGAACGCATGAAGCCGCTGCGCTGGACACCCCATGCCCTGGAGGCCCTGGCCGCCCGCGACATCGAGCGGGCCGAGGTGGAGCAAACGGTCGCGGATCCGGAACGCTCGGTCATGGACCCGCCGCGACGTGCGGTGCTGATGCGCCGGTACGTCGACGCTCGTTTGGGCTGCCAGATGTTGCTCCGGGTGGTGGTCGAGGAGACGCCGGAGGAGTGGGTGGTCGTCACGGTCTACAAGACCTCGCAGACCGCCAAGTACCTCGGGAGGGCGGAGCCATGAAGGTGGTCTACGACCGCGAGACCGACTCGCTGGTCATCGAGCTGCGGGAGGTGCCGATCCGGGAGAGCGACGAGGTCCGCCCCGGCGTGATCGCCGACTTCGGCGAGGACGGGGGCGTGGTCCGCTTCGAGATCCTGCGCGCCTCGCGGGTCGTCGAGGACGCCGAACGGGTGCAGTTCGCGGCCAGCGGCTGACGATTACAACGCCGGGGAAGGAGTGTCCTGAGAACGGGGATCCGCCGCGCGGATGCCCTGGCGCCGGTGGAGCGGGCGGTTGAGCGTGCGGGACCGGGGCGCCCAGATCCCGCACGGTCGACGAGTCAGGAACGACACCAGCCGTCGCGGCAACCGGACGTGCTACGCCCCCCCATCGACGACCGCACCCTCGACCCGGCGCCGTAGCGGGAGCCGGTCGGTACCGTCTGGCGCCGCGCCCCCGGCCGCCAGCCGCGCCGCCCAGACCTGCTCCAACAGCGCGAACTCGTCGAACAGCGTCGACTCGGCGACGATCCGACCGCGTTCGATCCCGAAGTGCGACAGGCCCAGCATCCGGACCCGGGCGCCGGAGGGAGCGTCCCACTCGCCGTGCCCTTCGTGGGTGCCTTCGAACCGCCACCGGACCGCGACCCGATAGCCGTCGCGGTCGTTGCCGAGCGCCATCGCGTGCTCCGTCGTCACCTTGGCGTCGGGGAAGGCCGCCAGCAACCCGAGGACGAAGGCGGCCAGGTCGCCTGGGCCGGCGAAGCGGCGGCCCGAGGGGTAGCGGCCCCGGTAGCTTTCCCCGTAGGCGGCGCGGATCGTGTTCAGCAGGCGCCGGTTCCAGACGTCGTGGAGCGTCCGCCGGACGAACGCCGCCGGGTCCGTCCCGTCCCCCTCGGACGCCGGCAGCGGCTGCGGCATCAGCTGCCCCAGGCCGCGCTCGACCGGGCCGACCGCGGGCGGGCGGTCGCCGCGCTCCAGCCCAGCCCGGGCCTTCGCCGCGGCCAGCCGCTGCCTTAACGGTGGCGCTCGGCCTCGTCGGCGCCGGGTTCCTGTTCGCGCTGGCGCGGGCGGCCATTGCCGAGGCCATCGCCGGCCGCCTGCCGACGGCGGCACCCGCGCGGAAGGGAGGCTCCCTTGCCGTCGGCCTCGTCTTTGACCTGGCCAACCCTGCCGGGCTGGCGTTCTGGGCCGGCATCGGCGGCGGGGTCGTCGCGGGCGGGCAGGCCAGCGCCGCACCAGGCCGGATTGCCCTCTTCCTGGCCGCCTTCCTCGCCGGCGCCATGGTCTGGGGCGGGGGCATGGCCGCGCTCGTCGGCTGGGGCCGGCGCTACGCGGGGGGCCGCTTCTTCCGCTGGGTCAACGCGCTGTGCGGCGCGGCCCTGTGCTGGTTCGGCTTCCGCGTCCTGTGGTCGACCGTCCAACGGATCGGCCGTTGGCTCCCGCTGGCGACCCGAGCCTGGGGGTAGTGCCAGGATCGGTCATGTCTTGGGCCGGCGGGCGTCCCCTGCGCTCCGCCCCCGCGCCTCGGGAAAGCCGACTGGGGAGCCGCCCCAGACGACCTTTGGTTGGTGACCCGGGCAAGGATCGGGGGAGGCAGGTGTCCGGCCCCTGGCCCTAATGCCAGTTCTGGTCCGTGCGCGGCCGCAACCGCTCGGCCGCGGCGACGATGTCACCCAGGTCGACCGGGTCGCTGAACGGGTCCTCGTCGAGCTCGGTGACGCGGTTGAGCTCCCGCTGCCAGCGGCGCAGCTCGGCGACGTAGGGCTCGAACGGGACGCGGCGCAGGTCGCCGCCCTCCTCCACGAGGTCGCAGATCCCGTTGTGCAGCCACTCCCCGGTGTGCCAGTTGGGCATGTCGACGGCCGGGAAGAGGCAGACGCCGTGGAGGTCGATCCCCCGCCGGACGGCGGCCAGCGACTCCTCGACGATGTCCGCCAGCCAGGCGGGGCGGCCGTCCCCCAAGCCGCTCGTCTCGCCGACGATCATCGGCCGCCGGTACCGCTCCCAGGCCCGGATCAGGAGGTCGCCGAGCGGCTCGATCCGGGGGTCGTCGGGCGGCAGGGCGGCATGTGGACCCTGCTCGCGGAACTCCATCTGGCCGAACGAGTAGCAGTTGACGCCGACGATGTCGAGGGTCTCCGGCGAGCCGCCGAGCTCCGGGTGGCGCAGGCCGGCGATCGTGTCCCAGGCGTAGAAGGTGTCCTCGCGCGTCTCGTGGGCGGCCTCGTCGGCCAGGTCCGGCCGGTCCGCCGGCGGCACGACGAGGACGAGCGGGTCGATGTGGACGATGCGGGCCTCCGGATCGACCTCCCGGATCGCCTTCACGGCCGCGATGTCGGCCGCGCAGAGGGCGAGGCGGAGGGCGAAGCGGTCCTCCCGGGTGTTCCGGAAGGGGGCGGCCCAGCCCCACTCGCCGCCCATGAAGCCGAAGAAGGTGATCTCGTTGATCGGGGTGAAGAAGTGGGGACCGCGGACCCGGGGCACGACGAACTCCGCCGCCGCCCGAGCGTAGGCGGCGAAGCGCTCGGCAAAATCCGGCCCGAACGGGTCGGCGTCATCGGGAAAGCCGTAGTGGCAGAGGTCCCAGATCGGGAGGATCCGGTGGCGGTTCATGGCCTCGATGAACGGTTCGAGCGGGGAGAAGTCGTAGCTGCCGCAGCCGTGGTCGACGAGCGGCCAGGGGATCCCCTCGCGGGCGACGGCGATGCCGAGGCCCCGGAGGAGGGCGTAGTCCTCGTCGGCGTGCTCGGCGTGGCGCGTCTCCTCGACCAGGTTCCGCCGGCCCTGGTCCCGCCAGTCGAAGGTCGAGCACTCGAAGCCCGACAGGAAAAACGTGGGGAAGATGCCTTCGTGCTCGGCCACCGCCTGCCCTCCTCCTTCGCGGGCACGACTGTACCCGACGCGCGGCTTCCACGGGCCGTGAGGTCGGGGTTGGCCACGGAACGGTCGGCCCGAATTTCGGTTCACCGGATCTCCGGTCCTGGCGGGAACGCCCGACGAGAGGGTATGCCCTGGAACCCGGTCGAGACGCCCACGCGATCGATCGTCATGCGTCCACCGGCGCGAGACAGGGCGGGAGCCGCGTGGATCGAGACGCCGGTTCCGGGACGGGGTTCGCGACGGCGGTTGCCGCACGAATGCATTGCCCCATCCACGAGCCGACGGTGTCGCAGAAACAGCCCAGCCTGTTGAAAAACTCCCCGGACGGCTTCTTCGTGCCGGCTCGATGGCCCGCGGAGGGTCCGTGTCGGGGCACATCGGAGCGTCGGATGCCCGCCGAGCACCACCTCAGGCCTTCACACCGACTTTTTCAACAGGCTGCGCCGTTTCTGCGACAAAGATGGGGCCATGTTGGTTGCCGACGCATGCCTACGGAGCGAACAGGTCGGCGTGGACCTTGTCTGACGCTCGGTCTCGAACGACATCATCATGACCCGTGGTTCATCCTGCTCATCCAGCCTCGGCCCCGGTACAATCCGCGTGACCACCAGCGCAGAAAGCAAGGCAGCCGTGGACCGACTGGGCGCAGCCCCTGATCGACCAATCGGGCAACCGCACACCCCGCCCCGCGGCCGCACACGCGTGGTCGCCGGCCGGACGCGGGAGCAGGTCTTCCTGCGCGAGGAGTTGGCGACGACCCTCTCCGGTCATGGGCGGCTCGTTCTCCTCGGCGGCGAGGCCGGCATCGGCAAGTCCACGCTCGCGCGGGACTTGGCGCTCGAAGCGGCTGCGCGAGACATCTGCGTGCTGAGCGGTCATTGCTACGACCTGAGCAACACGCCGCCGTACGGTCCCTGGCTCGATCTCGTGGCCTCGTATCCGTCCGACCCGGCGCTGCCGGCCCCGCCGGCCGCCTTCGCGGGAGGTCTCCTGGAGCGGGTCACCGACCAGGCGGCGCTCTTCGCGGAGGTCCGCCGCTTCTTCGCAGAACTCGGCTCCGCCCGCCCGCTCGTTGTCCTCTTGGAGGACCTCCATTGGGCTGACCCCGCCAGCCTGGAACTCCTTCGCCATGTTGCGCCCCACCTCCGCCAATGGCCGATCCTCCTTCTCGCCACGTATCGTGTCGACGAGTTGACGCGGCGCCACCCCTTCTCCCAGCAGTTGCCGGCGCTGGTGCGCGAGGCGGAAGCACTGCGGCTCGACCTGCGGCGCCTCGACGCTCGCGCCCTGCGCACCATCGTGGCCGCCCGCTATCGTCTCCCAGTCCCTGACGAATCGCGCCTCGTCGCGTATCTGGATCAGCACGCCGACGGCAACCCGTTCTTCGCGACCGAAATCCTGCGCGCTTTGGAAGAGGAGGGGTTTCTCCGGCTGGCCGGCGATGGATGGTCGCTCGGTGAAATCGACCGTGTCGTGGTGCCGTCCTTGTTACGGCAGGTGATCGACGGACGGGTGGGGCGGCTCGGCGAGGACGTGCGACAGCCGTTGTCGGTGGCCGCGGTGATTGGGCAGGAGGTGCCCCTCACGCTTTGGGCCCAACTCGCGGGTCTCGGTGACGAAGCGCTGCTCGCGATCGTCGAGCGCGCGGTCGAAGCTCATCTCCTCGAAGCCGAACGGGACGGCGTACGCGTCCGTTTCGTTCACGCCCTTACGCGCGAGGCGCTCTACGAGGACGTCCTGCCCCCGCGCCGCCGCCGATGGCATCGGCAGGTCGCGGAGGCGCTGATCGCGGGGGCAAACCCAGATGTGGACGTGGTTGCCTATCACTTGCAGCGGGCCGGCGATCCCCGCGCGTGGGAGTGGCTCGTGCAGGCAGCCGACCGGGCGCAGCGTGCCTACGCCTGGTTGACCGCGGCTGAGCGCCTGCAATCCGCCGCGGATCTTTTGGCAGGAGTCGTGGCAGAGGAACGCCTGCTATGCCAGCTCCTTTTCCGTCTTACTCGGCTCAAGCGTTTCTCGCTTCCAGCGGAAGCCTTGGGCTCACTCGACAAAGCCGACCACCTCGTCGGGCGGCTCGATGACCCAATCTTGGCGGCCGACATGCTCTACCAACGTGGGGTTTTGCTCTGCTATTCGGATCGATTCCGGGCTGGACTCGCGAGGATGAGGGAAGCCGCCGAGGCGCTCGAGGCAATGCCGCTCGCGGCGGCGACGTGGTCCTTCGCCACAACCGGGGCATGGCTTGCCGATGCGCCGGAAACCGCATCGGTAGATCTGCCGGGCGACGCGATCGCCTTTGATCTCCTCCACTCCGCGGGGCTCCATGTTCGGCGGGCCACGTACCCCTGGTTTGACGCCTCCGCCGGTCAATCACGCAGGGCCATTGCCGCCGCCGATCGGTACATCGGTGTCCTTGCCACGGCCACGGAGGTGGGCAGTGTTCGCCTGTCCACTGCGTACGCGTACCACGGACTCGGGATCGCCCGTGCCGCGCTGGGTCAACCCGACGAGGCGGTCTGCGCATGGTCGCGGGGCCGCGCTCTTTTCGAGGAATTCGATCATCATGCATTGGCCGCGTTCACCCTCCTGGGGCGGTTGCGAGATGTAGAGCTCACCTACGGGGCAGCCAGTCCCGCAACTCGGCGCAGGGTCGCCGCCGAGGCGGTGGTCGCGCTGGAACGGGCCGGGGGCGCGCTTCGCCCTGGCACCTCCGCTCAGCTCGCCTGGCTCGGCTGCCTCGTGCTCGACGGGCGGTGGGACGAAGCCCTCGCGATCGTGCGCACCCACCCGGCGCCCGGCAATGCGTACCTGCGCCGTGAGGTCACGGGCGCGCTCGCATTGCTCGGTCGACACCGCGGCGAACCGCACCTCGCTTGGGATCAAATCCACCCCCTGTTTCCTGACGGCCCCGAGACCGAGCCTGGTGACCTCATTCACCAGGAGGGACTCGCCTTGCAGCGCCTGGCGGCCGAGCTGAGCCTCGACGCCACCGACCTCGCCGGGGCTCATGCCTGGCTGAAGGCGCACGACCGGTGGCTTGACTGGAGCGACAACGTCCTCGGCCAGGCCGATGGCGCTCTTGCCTGGGCTCGCTATCACCGGGCAACGGGCGACGGCGAACGCGCCCGATCGAGCGCACTCGAGGCACTGACGCTGGCCGGCGCTCCCGATCAGCCGCTGGTCCGCCTGGCGGCCCACCGTCTCCTCGGTGAGATCGAGACCGCAGGCCGCAACTTCATGGACGCTGAGCCGCATCTCACCGCCGCCCTCGACGTAGCCGACGCCTGCGAGGCGCCCTTCGAACGGGCGTTGACCCTGCTTGCCATCGCCGAGTCCCGCGCGGCGCGAGGAACCACTCCTGAAGCGCTGACGCTCCTGGACGACGGACGACGCATTTGCACCCTCCTGGGCGCCGCACCGGCACTCGCCCGCGCCGACGCGCTGGCGGCTCGTCTGTCCTCGAAGCCGACCGGCGGGATGCACCCGGCCAGTCTGACGGAGCGTGAGGTGGAGGTGTTGCGCTTGTTGGCGCAGCGACGGACCGACAAGGAGATCGCCGAAGCGCTGTTTCTTGGACCCCGCACGGTCCAGTCCCATGTCGCCCACATTCTCAACAAGCTCGGCGTCGCCAACCGGCGCGAGGCGGCCACACGGGCGGATCACCTCGGCCTCCTCTAACGGTGTGCCACGGGTCCCCGCAGGAAATACGGAGGAGGCCGCCGGGACGGCATCCCCAGAACTGCGTAATCGTGGCGGATGCGCACGGCGGAAACACCGCGCATTCTAGGACCAGACCCGGCACGCGCCGGGAAGGACGCGGAGCCAGGCCGAGAGGAGCGTCGAACGACCGATCCTGGCCGGATCAGCGTCTACGGCCCGCGTCGCGAGGAGCCGCTGAACGAGAGATCCCGCGAGCCGCTCGTCGCTCAGGTGTCCCGGCCGGCAGTCAAGCCCCGTGCCACGCCCGGTCACTCACCCGCCCTGTCCGTGCGCGCGGCCCTTGCCGCCATCGACCGGTCGAGTGCCTGACTGGAGGAAGACCCGAGCAGAGATCGCGTTGTGGTGAAGCACGATGAGCGCATCGGCAAGGAGCCCAAGCATGGTAACGACGACCGTCGAGATCACCGCCGCCATCGACGACGCAGCCGTCCACGGACTGGCCGCCGCCATGCGCGGTC
>CADCWF010000138.1 GCA_902806345.1 uncultured Thermomicrobiales bacterium | reverse complement strand
GCCCGCGCTCCGCTCCCCCGGCGCCGCCGCGGCCCCCGCGCCCGGCCCGGCGGCGGCGGCCTTCGCCCGCTACCAGGCCGACGCCACCACGCTCGTCATCGGCCTCGACGGCGCCCCCTCCGACCGCGACCCCCACAGCCAGTACGACTACCGCTCGACCCTGGTCATCCGCGGCGTCTACGAGGGGCTGATCACCCTCGAGGGGGCCGCCACGGACCAGTACCGGGGCGTGCTCGCCGAGTCGTGGTCGGCCAACGACGACGCCAGCGTCTGGACCTTCAAGATCCGCCCCGGTGTCACCTTCCACAACGGCGACCCCTGCGACGCCGCCGCGATCAAGGCTTCCTACGGGCGGTTGCTGGCGATGAACATGGGGGCCGTCGCCATCTTCTCCCGCTTCATCTCCGACCCAGAGCAGATGGAGACGCCCGACGCGCAGACGATCGTCTTCAACTGCGGTACGCCGCAGCCGCTCTTCGAGGCGGCGATGGCCTCCACCTACGGCGTCCAGGTGGTCAACGTCAACGTCGCCATGGCCAACGAGGAAGAGGGCGATTACGGCAACGCCTGGATGAAGCTCAACTCCGAGGGCGCCGGCACGGGACCCTACATCGTCACCGAGTACGACCCCTCGACCGCCGTCATCCTGGAGCGCAGCGAATCCTATTGGGGCGGTTGGGAGGGTGCCCACGTCGACCGCGTGATCGTCCGGATCGTCGAAGAACCGATCACGATGCGCCAACTCGTCGAGGCCGGCGAGGTCGACATCATGGACCGCTTCAGCATCCTGTTCGAGGACGTCGAGGCGCTTTCGCAGAACCCCGACCTCGTCGTCGACATCCAGGACAGCACCGAGGTCGAGTACTACGCGATGACGGTCGCCGGGCCGTTGGCGTCGGCCGAGGCGCGCAAGGCGATGGCGCTGGCCTTCCCCTACCAGGACGTGATCGACGGGGTCTACGTGGGGCTCGCCACGCAAACGCCGACGATCGTCGCGCCGCTGGTCCGTGGCTTCGCCGAAGACGTGCCGGTGCTGCCGACCGACCTGGAGCAGGCGCGGGCGTTGTTGGAGCAGGCGGGGGTGGCCGAAGGCACGGAGCTGACCATCCTGATCAGAACCGGCTCCGAATCGCGACCGGCCGAGTTGTTCCAGGCCAACCTCGCCGAACTGGGGATTTCCCTGGCGATCGAGCGGGTCGATCAGCCCACCTTCACCTCCATCTTCTACGGCGACGCGCCGGCGGAGGAACGCCCCAACTTCATGCTCTGGAGCTGGTGGCCGGATTACAACGACGCCTGGAACGCCCTCCAGCCGACGACGACCTGCGACGCCTGGGGCAGCAAGGGGGCGAACGGCGGCTACTACTGCAACGAGGCGTTCGACGAGCTGCTGGCCGAGGCGAAGGACGCCTCCACCCTCGACACCTACGAGGCATCGTTGGCGGCGGCCCAGGAGATCATCGGGACGGAGGACATCCCGGACGTCATCGTCGCCCAGCCGAAGTGGACGACCGTGCTCAACCCCAGCGTCCAGGGCTTCACCTTTAACCCGATCAACCTTGGCACGTACGACCTGTACACGCTGTCGAAGGCGTAGCCGTCGAGACGAGCAGACGCGAAGTCGGGGTCGGCGCAGGTGCGCCATCCCCCACTGTTGGCCGCGGCGTTCGCCCCGCGGCAGGGGCTCCGCGTCCTCCGTCGGCATCCGCCTTCGTTCGAGGACCGGGTGTAGCCACTAATACGAGCCTCGCGTGAACGGCGGTCGATGCCGCCTGGAGTTCCCGCACTCCCCCGCCCCCTCTCCCGCTGCGGCAGGAGCGGGGGAGCCCCATCCGATCAACCCGGCAATCTCCCGAAGTTCGTATAACGGGGACAAGCCGCCCTATTCTCAACGCGTACCCGGGACGAAAGTGCACGACAGCCGGCGCGATCAAGACCCCGCTGTCGGCCAGATCCTCTGACCGCTCCCGTCCACGGTCCGCTGCCGCTCGGACGTCGGTGGGCGGGCGGCGGACGCGGTGCGGCAGGTCGGTCGCCGCCGGATGTGCACCCGGCGGGCCCGTGGGGTGCGCTGGAGCGGTGGGCCGTGTGCTGGCGGCGCTGGGATCGGCCGGGGTGAAGGCAGCCCTTCCCGCGGGCATCGGTGGCCCGCCCGCACGACCCGGCATGTCCGGCCGTTGCCGAGGCGGGGCAAGGGACGCCGAGCAGAGAGCGGCCCGGGCGATTCGCCTGACGGTCACGTGGGGGCACCCGCACAGTCCGCCGACGAATCTCTTGCTACGATGTGACGAAGCCCCATTGCTACCGGTCAGCCCGTTGCCGTCAGTCACCCGGAGGTTTCGACATGCTCGCTTCCGACGACCGGACTCGCCGTCTCCTGGCCGGCATCGCCACCCGCCGCAGCGTGATGAAGGGCACCGCCGCGCTCACGCTCGCCACGTCCCGGAGCGGGATGGCTGCCGCGCCCGAGCCCGAGGCCGCGGCGGCCGCCTTCGCCCGCCACCAGGTCGATGCCTCGACCCTCGTGATCGGCCTCGACGGCGCCCCCTCCGACCGCGACCCCCACAGCCAATACGACTACCGCTCGACGACCGTGGTCCGTGCCGTCTACGAGGGGCTGATCGGGCTCAAGGGTGCCGCCACCGACGAGTACGAGGGCCTGATCGCCGAGTCGTGGGAGTCGAATGAGGACCGGTCGGTCTGGACCTTCAAGATCCGACCGGGCGTCGCCTTCCACAACGGCGACCCCTGCGACGCCGCCGCCGTCAAGACGTCGTTCGAGCGGCTGCTGGCGATGAATCTGGGGGCGGTCGGGGTCGTTTCCCGCTTCGTTACCGACCCGGCGATGATGGAGACGCCCGACCCCGCCACCCTCGTCTTCAACCTCGGCAAACCCCAGCCGCTCTTCGAGGCCGCCCTGGCCGCCACCACCGGCCCCCAGGTCGTCAACGTCAACGTCGCCATGGCCAACGAGGAAGACGGCGACTTCGGCAACGCCTGGATGCGCCTCAACTCCGACGGTGCCGGCACCGGACCATACACCGGCGCCGAGTACGATCCCTCGACGGGCGTCGTCCTCGCGCGCAACGAGGAGTACTGGGGCGGGTGGGAAGGTGCCCACCTCGACCGGGTCATCTTCCGGGTCGTCGAGGAGGTGCAGACGTTGCGGCAGCTCCTCGAAGCGGGAGATGTCGACATCGTCGACAAGTACGGCTTGGCGCTCGATTCGATCCCCGAGTTGGAGGCCAACCCCGACCTGCGGATCGACGCGTCGGACAGCACCGAGGTCGAATACTTCACGATGACCGAGGCGGGGCCGCTGGCCTCGCCCGAGGCCCGCCAGGCGCTCTGCTACGCCTTCCCGTACCAGGAAGTCCTCGACGGGGTCTACCGGGGCTATGCCAGCCGCGCCAACACCCCGGTGGCGCCGAGCGTCCGCGGCTTCGACCCCGGCAGTTTCTTCTTCGAGACCAACCTCGAGCGGGCCCGCGAGTTGCTGGCAACGGCCGGCGTCGCCGAGGGGACCGAACTGACGATGTTGCTGCTCACCAGCGCCCGGACGACGATCGCCGAGCTGTTCCAGGCGAACCTGGCCGAGGTCGGGATCACGCTGACGATCGAGCAGGTCGACACCCCGACCTTCACCTCCATCTTCTACGGCGATGCCCCGGCCGAGGAACGTCCCTCCCTGATGGGGTGGAGTTGGTGGCCGGATTACAACGACGCCTGGAACGCCCTCTACCCGACCACGAGCTGCGACGCCTGGGGCAGCAAGGGGGGCAACGGCGGCTTCTACTGCAACGAGGAGTACGAGGCCTTGCTCGCCGAGGCCAGGGACGCCGCCACCTTGGAGACCGCCGGCGAGGTTCTCGCCCGGGCCCAAGCGATCATCGCCGAGCAGGATCCGCCGTCGATCTGTTACGCCCAGCCGAAGTGGGTCACGGCCCTCAACCGACGGGTCGAGGGCTTTGTCTTCAACCCGATCTACATCGGGTCCTACGACCTGCACAAGCTCTCGAAGACGTGAGGCGAGGAGGCGAGAAGAAACGGAGACGGGGCGGTCGAGACAGCCGCCCCCGTCGTTCTCACTGCTCGACTCCTCGACTCCCCGGCTCGTCTCACAACCGGTGCCCGAAGTCGCGGCTGAAGGCGTACTCCGTGGACGACCAAGGGCGGTCGAGGTCGAAACCGGGCTCGGCGAAGCGGCCGGGGCGGAACGGGCGGAGGTCGACGAAGGAGGCACGGCCGGCGACGATCAGCTCGGCCATCGCCTGGCCGACCGCCGGTCCCTTCTTGAAGCCGGCGCCGCTGAACCCGGCCGCCACGTGGAGCCCCTCCGGCCCGACCGGTCCGAGCATGGGATGGGTGTCGGGCGACATGTCGTAGAGCCCGGCGTGGCCGCCGAGGTAGCTCGCCCTCGCCATCGCCGGGATCCGCCGCGCCATGGCGGCGATGGCCAGCGCCGGGTAGCCGGGGTCGTTCTGCTCGGCGTAGGCGTCGGGGTCGACCGGGTCGTGCTGGTCGCCGCCGCCAACGCCGACGAGCGTCCGGCCCGGCGCCCAGGGGCGGCAGAAGATGCCGGCCACGGTGTCCAGGTAGACGAGGTGCGGCGCCTCCAGCTCCAGCGGCCGGTGGAGGACGGCGACCTGGACCCGCAGCGCCGCGATCGGCAGCGCGACTCCGGCGCCGGCCAGGACCCGGTTCGTCCACGGCCCGGCGGCGACCACGACGGCATCCGCCGCGAGGACTCCGTCGGTGGTGCGGACCCCGGTCACCCGCGAGCCGTCGCTGGTGACGCCGAGGACCGCGCACCCCTCTCGGATCTTGGCCCCGGCGGCGGCGGCGGCGACGGCCATGCCGCGGGTGGCGGCGACCGCGTCGACGTAGCCGCTGTCCGCCTCGTAGGCGGCGATCGGGACATCGTCCCAGGTGGCGAAGGGTTGCAGCTCGCGCAACTCCTCGGGGCCGACGGCGCGGGCCGGGATGCCGAGCCGGTTCTGGAGGGCGACGTTCTGCCGGAGCTTCTCGGCGTTGCCCACGCAGGCGGCCGAGGTGTCGACGGTGACGACGAGGCCGGTCGCGGTGTGGACCGGGGCGCCGCCGACGACCTCGGGCCAGTGGGCGAAGGTCTCCCACCCCTTCTGGGCGAGGGTCGCCTCCGGCTCGTTCGAGTAATGGCGGCGGAGCAGGGCACCCGTCCGGCCGCTGCCGCCGAAGGCCACGGTCGCCCGTTCGAGGAGCGTCACCCGGACACCGCGCTTGGCCAGGTGCCAGGCCAAGCTGGTCCCGACGATGCCGCCGCCGACGACGGCGACCTCGGTCACGTTGGCGTTTGCGCCGATCCTCATTCCTGCCCTATCTCCTGCTGCCCGAGTTGGCGGCCGCCATCGGGACCGGGCGCCATCGTAGCCGAGCACCGAGACGACGGGCACGGGTTCATGGCGGCGTGCTCGTGTTCGGGATGTCCATGCCGCAGAAGCCGACAAGCAGGTGCCAGAGATCGCCGACGAGGGTATGGCGCATCCCGGAAGGTCTCGGATGCGCTCCGTACCATGCCCGAAGATCGTCGACCATCAGGGGAATCGTGGTCCAGTGGATGCGGTGGGCGGCGAGGAAACCGTCGACCTCGGCGAGCGTCGCTTGGTCGATCACGTGGACGACGAACAGGCGGTCGAAGTCGTCCGAGTCGAAGAGGCGTCTCGCGATTTCAAAGTGCGCTTCGCGAAGCATCGAGAAGGTAACAGCCCCGACTGCCGATCGGGGAACGAACTTGGAAGCGCCCATCATGGCCACATCGGCCTTCAGGAGCTTGCCGAACTCGCGGCCTGTCGGCTCCCAATCGTGGTGATCCTTGCACTCGACGACGACGCGGGGGCCGATCGCGAGGCCGCTCGGCAGCGCAAACGGCGAGAGCGTCGCTTGCACGGCAACAAGATCGAGGTCGGACTGGCTGTAGGGCACGGCAACGGGGACACTCTCGGTCAGCAAGCAACCGTGCCGCGCTTCCAGCCAGAAACGCACCAGTTCGGTTGCGGCATTCGAGCGACCTGCCATGAGCGCCATCCTTCCCCGACTACCGGCCGCCCCAGCCGCGTCGGCCGATGCCCCTACCCCAGAAGCAGTGGACCAGTTCTGGTTGACACCTCGGCGCTACCGTCTCCATACTCTGCGGCAGACGCCGACGTAGCTCAACTGGCAGAGCAGCTGTTTTGTAAACAGCAGGTTGCGGGTTCGATTCCTGCCGTCGGCTCCCG
>CADCWF010000137.1 GCA_902806345.1 uncultured Thermomicrobiales bacterium | reverse complement strand
GACCGGATCGGCCATCACTCGTCGGGTAGTCCCCACGCCTTGGAGAGCATGCCGTCGCGCACCTCGCGGACGCAGAGGCCGGCGATGCAGCCGTTCTCCGGGCAGGTGGGCCGGCAGAAATGGCGGCGACCGCAGGGGAAGCAGAACGCCTTGCGGCAGCCACCGCACCAGCCGTAGGGCTCGTCGAGGTGGGCGGCGCAGACGGCGCAGGCGGGATCCGCCGGGAGTGCCGGCCTGCGTTGAGTCCAGGTATCGAGGGACACGACGAGAGGATCCACGGTCGTCTCCGGGCGGACGAGAGAGGCGGGGTGGGGCGGGGCGGTCACCGAACGATACCCTTGGGCGGCCTTCGACGGCGATCCGCGGCCGACGCGGGCGCTACCGATCGGTCCCGCCCCGGACGACGAACCGCCGCCAGGGCAGCACCAGCCGCTCGACCAGGGCCACCGCCCCGAAGAGCCCGATCCCCATCACAGAGAGCAGCCCGATCGCGGCGATAACGCGGTCGGTCTGGAACTGGGCGATTGCCCGCGTCATCAGGTAGCCGAGGCCCGCCGTGGCGCCGACGAACTCGCCGAAGACGGCGCCGATGACGCAGACGGCGATCGCGATCCGGGCACCGGAGAAGACGGCCGGCAACGCCGCCGGCAGGCGGACGAGGCGGAACTGCTGCCCCCGGCCGGCGCCGAACGCCCGCAGCATCGCCAGCGTCTCGCGGTCGGCCGCGCGGAGGCCGTCGACCGTGTTGACCGCGATCGGGAAGAAGCCGACCAGGGCGGTCACCAGGACCTTCGGCAGCAGACCGTAGCCGAACCAGATCAGGAGCAGCGGCGCGATCGCCGGAACCGGCACCGTCTGGCTGGCTACGACCAGCGGGTAGAGCGCCCGGTCCAGCGTCGGCGAGGCGTCGATCAGCAAGGCGACGAGGAGTCCGGCGGCGAGCGCCACGGCGAATCCGACCAGCACCGCCACCAGGGTCGCCGCCGCGTTGGCCAGCAGCAGCCCACGCTCCTCGACCATCGCCCGCGCCACCGCGCTCGGCGGCGGCAGGAGCCACTCGGGCGTGCCGCTGAGGCGGACGGCGGTTTCCCAGACGGCGAGGAACGCCGCGATCAAGAGCGTCGGCGGCGCCCACGAGCGGAGCCACCCGGCGGGCGACGGCGGCAACAGCGGGTCGAGCGGCTCCGGTGGGGGAGGGGCGAGCGGCTCGGTCATGGCAGCCCCTCAGGGTCGAGGAGCCCGAGCGCGGCGAGCAGGGCCGCCTTGTGGCGGACGAAGGCGGGGTCGGTCACGAGCGAGCGGCGGCGGGGCCGGGGCAGCCGGATCTCCTCGACGTGGGCGACCCGGCCCGGCGAGGCTGAGAGGACGACCGCGCGGTCGGCCAGCATGACCGCCTCCTCGACGTCGTGGGTCACCAGCAGGACGGCCTGGCCTTCGCGCTCCCAGAGACCGAGCAGCCAGGCGTGCAGCTCCGACCGAGTCAGGGCGTCGAGCGCGGCGAAGGGCTCGTCGAGGAGCAGCCGGGGGTGGCCGGCGAGGATCGTCCGGAGGAAGGCGACGCGCTGGCGCATGCCGCCGGAGAGCTGGGCGGGGTAGGCGTCGCCGCGCCCCTCCAGCCCGAACTCGCCGAGGCGTGCCCGCGCCCGCGCCTCCGCCTCCCGTCTCGACGCCCCGGCGACCTCGAGCGCGATCCCGGCGTTGCCGACGACCGTCCGCCACGGCAGGAGCAGGTCGCGCTGACGCATGTAGGCGGAGCGGCCGAGCCGGGCCGCCGCCCGGAGCCGGACCCCGTCGAGCAGCACCTCGCCGGCGTCCGGTTCGACGAGCCCGGCAACGATGTCGAGGAGGGTGCTCTTGCCGGAGCCGGAGCGGCCGACGAGGGCGACGAACTCGCCGTCGGCGACGGCCAGCGAGAGGTCGCTCAGGGCGGTCAGCCGGGCGAGCCCCTCGCGGTAGGTGGAGGTGACGCCGCGCAACTCCAGCCTCGGCGCCGCTGCCGCTGCCGTGGCCGTGGCCGTGGCCACCACCGTGGCATCCTCGATCGGTGCGGCGCGCGCGACGATGGTGCCCCTCCCGGTCTCGGTGCGGGATCGGGCGCCATTGTAGACGCGGCCGGGCGGGTCACGGGTATCGGCGACGATCGCCGCCGGTGCCGTGCCGGTACCGTACCGAAATTGCTTCCCCACCCGGCGCGAGAATAGCCCGCTCCGGGCCGTCCTTGATGATCGAGGGATTGCGCATTCTGGCTATCCCGCCCTGCCCTGCCCCACGGACCCGGCGGCCGGCCGCGCCACCGTGCGGATCGCCCCGAAAACAACGGTGGCGGCGTTGGCCCCGTTAGCACCCCTGGCCGCCGCGGTAACGGCGAGGGCGACGCGGCAAGCACCCGCCACCCTTCCCATCGACGCGCTAGCGGGCCACCGAGACCGGCGGGTGCTGCGTCGGGTAGGGATCGGCCGCGGGGGCGGCGGCGGGCGAGGGGATGCCCTCGGTGCCCCGGACGAGCAGGACGTACATGGTCGAGAGGATCGGCAGGTGGCCGATCAGCTCCTGGGCGGGGAGGAAGACGATCCCCAGGTTGAACGGGATCCAGAGGGCAAGGATGACGACCCGCGGCAGGAACCCGGCCAGGAGGGCGATCCCGGCCGTCATCTCGACGACACCGGCCAGGTAGACGAACAACTCGTCGCTGACCGGCAAGCCGAACAGGCGGCCCAGGTTGAAGTCGGGGTACTCCCGCAGGAACGCCTCGCCAAGCTCGACGTCGAGCAGCTTCTCCGTCAGGGCCAGGGTCACGATCGAGATGCCGGCGCCGATCCGGATGAACGTCAAGGCGTGCGGCCGGAGGCGGTCGCCGAACGGGGTCCGGTCCTCCTTGCCCCGGTCGTCGTAGCGCACCACCCCGCGGCCGACGGCGAGCAGGTAGAGGGCAATGCCGGCGAAGACCGCCTGCTCCAGCGTCTGATACCAGGGTACGAGCAGGAGGGTGACGAGCAGGAGGCCGAGGGTGACGACGGCGCCGATCCGGGTCAGCACCCCAGTGATGAACGAGAAGGCGGCGACGACCGCGACGCTGGCGACGAGGCCGCCGACGATGTTCCGCGGCAGTTCGATGTTCGGCACGAAGAGGTTCAGCCGCGAGGCCATGAAGATCATCGCGATCGCGGTCTGGACGCCGAGGATCGCCGGCGCGCTCGGCTCCAGCCGCTGCGAGAAGCCGGGCCGCGGCCAGAGCGGGTCGCCGACGAGGCGCTGGAGGAGGGCCAGCAGGGCGACCGCCGCCGCGCCCGAGGCGAGGGCGACGATCACGGGCAGCGAGACGAGACGGTCCCACTCCGGCGTCGATTGCGCCGCGTCCGGGACGAACCAGCGCTCGTGGGCAACGGCCACGGCCGGTGCGGCGAGGACGGCGGAGAGAACGACCGCGACGACGCCAATGGGCGGGTGCCCGAGCCGGACTCGCTTCACGGAGGGAGCGGCGTGGGTCCGGCGCTCTCGGGCGAGCGGCGTTCGTGGCATGACAGCGCGCCTCGCGTTCGGGTGGGCGACGATTCGACCAAGGCTATTGTGCCCCCAGGCCCCGCGAACGTGCCCGGCCGAGGGGCGTCGGTCGGGCACCCGCTCAGGGAACCGGTGGACCCGGCCAAGGCGATGCCGGCCAAGATCGATCCCGCCTGCGGGACGCATCGCACGCCCCTCGATCGTCGCGGCCCCGATCTCGTGCTCGCCGCCGCCCTTACGCCGCAGTCCGAGAAGGGGCGGCCTCACGCGCGACGCGAGCCGGCGCCCGTTGGACCCCTCCCCCGGTGCGGCAGGGGAGGGGTCCAAGAACGCGTGCCACGCAGTGACTTGCACAACGTTCGGCACACCCGACTCGTTTACATCGCCCCCGAGGAGGACGGAGACGTGGCTACGATGTCGGAGTGCCAGCCGGCGTCGCGACCGTACCGGCGTCCTCCGCGAGAGGTTCCTCCGGTGGAGGCGCCGGGGTGTAGGTGAGCGTCACGAGCTCGACGGGGACGGTCCCGGTGTTGGTCAGGCCGCCATCTTCCCCCACCTCGGGGTTACCGGCGGCAACGGCGTAGAGCAGCGGCGCCGGGATTGCCGTCCCCGGCGGCAGGGTCGCCCGCTCGAGGACGAATGCGTTCGGACCGGGAGCCGCCGACGGGCCCCCAGCGGACCAGTGCAGGGAGACGCCCGCCACCGGCGGCGGTGGCGGTGAGTCGATCGGGAGGACCACCGCGGCCAGGAGCACGGCCGCGTCCTCGCCGTCGTTGCGGTTCGTGTGGCGAGTGTCCGCGGGGATTACGAGTCCGTCGCCGACGTCCAGCACGACCTCGGAGCCGGCGGTCACCTCCTCGACCGCATCCGGGGTGGCGGCACGGGTGACGGATGCGGGACCCTCGACCTCAATTGTCAGGCTCCCCGCCGCTACCAGATTCAGGGTCGGCCCGGCCTCGGCGTGGGCCTCCTCGGCCGCGCCGGGCGCGTAGTCGACCCGGAACAGGTCGACATAGTGCTCGGCCTCGGGCACCTCGACCGTCGCCCCCATCAAGGGAGCGGTCGAAGCCTCGGTCGCCGCGGGGGTTGCCCCGTTGCCGGTCACGGTGGTCATGGCGGCAAGATCGAGCGTGGCGCAGGCGCCGCCGCCGAGGCAGGCGGCCTGCATCGCGGCCAGGTCGAGCGCGGTTGTCTCCGCACCCGGTCCGCCGACGACCTCGACGATCGCCAGCCGCTCACCGACGCTGAAGGCAACGCCGAAACCGTCCGGGGCAACGCCAGGCAGCGGCAGGTAGGCGGTGCGGTAGGCAACGGCCGCCTCGGCGCCCGGCAGCACCGGGTCGGCCACGCGCTCCCGTGGCCCCTCGGCGACGAATGGGACATCGCCCTCGGCGACCAGGTCAAGCGCCTCCCGCGCTTCGGGCGCGGAGGCGTAGCCCGCCACCGCGAGCGTCGCGTGCGGGAGCCCCTGCAGCCAGTCCGGCGGTAGGCTGCTGCCGCCCGGGCGGAGGGGGGTCGCCGCCACCGTCCGGTAGTAGCCGATCGCGGCCGATCCATCGGCTACCGGCGTCGCCATGACATCGCCAGCCGATGCCACCGGAGCATACCCTTCCTCCAGACTTCCCGACCCCTCGGCCGCCGGAAGCAGCAGGCCCGGCAGGGCGAGGTCGGCCCCGGACGGTGAGCGTCCGGCGAGCACGGCCTCGATCCGGTCGTGGAGGGTGCCAGCGAGCTCGATCGCCAGGCGCAGGCCGTCGGGATCGGGTTCCACCGCCGCCGGGTCAGTCAAGTCCACCGGTACCCCGACGCCCACCCCTGCAACAAGGTTGCCAACTCGGAACGTCGCATCGATGTCCTGGTTGTACACACCGGGGCCATATTCCCAAGTCGCGACCGTGATCTCAGACGGATCGTCCCCGACCCCCGGGCCCGGCAGGTCCTCACTGGCGAGCGGCCCGAAGGGATCGTCCGCGAAGCGCGTCTCGTCTTCGAACAAGGCGAAGCCCGCCTCGGCGTCTTTCGGGGTCGGGAACTCGTCGATGTAGACGCGTACCCCGCCCTCCTGTTCCTGATTGAAGAGGAAGGTGTCGTAGACGCGGATCAAGCCGGTCGCCGCGATCTCCTCCGGCGCGAAGGGCAATCCGAAGGACGCGAACTGCTCCGGAGAAACGTAGCGGGCAAGGTCGAGGACGTAGCCCGGCGGTACGTCGGCCGGCGTCAGGGCCATCGCGGCGAGGTCGAGCCCGGGGGGCGAGCCGCTGCCGCCTCCTGCGTCCGCGGTCGGCGTGGCGTCCTGCGCCGCGCCGGCCAGCGGCCCGAGCAACGAGAGCGACAGGAACAGGGCGAGGAGCCAGAAGGTCCGAGCCACGCTGCTTCCCTCCTCCGCGCACCGGTGCGCGGTGTAGCCGAGGCGACCACACGATCCCTCAGGAGCGCGCAGTCAGGAGCAAGAAGGGTGCCGTGACCTAGCGGCACAAGAACAGGGTCGTGGCGCGTTGGAGGACCGCAAGCAGGCGGGCAACTCCGGCCGGTTCGCTCGGTCCGGCTACCGGCCGCCGGTTGCCCCGGTGAGGTCGCCGAGCACCAGGGCGGCGATCCGGTTGCCGAGACGGACGCTGTAGTTGGTGCCGCGATCCTCGGGGTAGATCTGGCTGGTGTTGGCGAGGTAGAGACCGGGCATCCCGGTGCGGTGGTCGGGGATCCGCTCGCTATAGCGGAGCGGCACGATCGGCTGGGCGGCGCGCTCGCGGAAGAGCC
>CADCWF010000136.1 GCA_902806345.1 uncultured Thermomicrobiales bacterium | reverse complement strand
TGGTCGACGGGGTCGTGGCCGCGGTGGGGGTGCCCGCGGTGGCGGTGGCGAACGCCGGCGTCTACCCCACCACGCCATTCCTCGACCTGTCGCCGGAGGAGTGGGACCTCGTCCTCGACACCAACCTGAAGGGCGTGTTCCTGACGTGCCAGGCCGCGGCCCGGGCGATGGCGGCGGCGGGGCGGGGGGCAGCATCATCACGATCGCCTCCGGTGTCGCCAACACCGCGATCCCCGGGTGGTCCCACTACTGCGCCTCGAAGGCGGCCGTGGTCATGCTGACCCGGGCGATGGCGCTCGAGCTGGGCGAGCACGGCATCCGGGTCAACGCGGTGCTGCCGGGGTACGTCGACGTCGACGAGGGGGGACGGCACCTCGGGGAAGCCTACCGGGCGGTGGCGCCCTTCGGCCTCCCCGGCGAACCGGCCGACGTCGCGCGGGCGGTCCTGATGCTTGCCTCGCCGATGGCCGGCTGGGTGAGCGGCTCGACGCTCGCGGTGGACGGCGGGAGCGGCGCGGGTCGGGTGGGCGCTCGGCCGGGCGTACGTAACGCGGCGGAACCAGGGATCACACCCCGTTTGCCAACGGCCCAGCGAGGGCTCTCCCCCTCGTCCGAGTTCGCCTGCACCCGTCGCCCTATCCGTCAACGACCGCACGCGGTGGCGGAAGCAGATCTGGGATCTGTCGCGCATCGGTAGGGGACCGCCGGTCGTTCCGGGCTGGCATGCGGGCGGTCGCGGCGAGAGCCGGGGCGGGCAGCGGCGCCCGCCCCGACGCAATCAGGCGCCCTTCACGTACTGCTCGAACCAGGACACCGTGTCGCCCCAGGCCGCCAGCGCCTGCTCCTCGTTCCAACGGGCGATGGTGTCGTTGTGGAAGGCGTGCTGGGTGCCGGGGTAGACGGCGATCTCGAAGGTGACCCCGGCCTCGGCCAGCGCCGCCTCCAGCTCCTCCCGCCCCTCATTCGCGAAGTCGTTCGGGTCCTCGGCGTAGACGCCGTAGACCGTGGCGGTGATGTCCGGCACGGCCTCAAGGGGCGGCGGCGGCCCGTAGAAGGGGGCGGCCGCCTTCAGCTCCGGCATCTGGGTGGCGCAGCGCCAGGTGATGCCGCCGCCGAAGCAGAAGCCGTTCATCCCCAGCTTCGCGGCGTCGACGTTCGGCTGCTCGCTCAGCCAGGCGGCCAGCGCCTTGAAGTCGTCGACGTGGCGCTGCGGCTCGGTGCCGCCGCCGGTCAGGAGGGCGGGGATCTCGGCCGGGTCGGCGATGGAGGCGGTGCCGCCCTCGCGGGAGAGCAGGTCCGGCGCGACCGCGACGTAGCCCTGGGCCGCCCAGCGGCGGACGACGTCCTCGATGTGCGGGTTGAGCCCTCGGTTCTCGTGGCAGACCATCACCGCCGGGTAAGTCGTCGCGCCGGCCTCCGGCGTCGCCGAACCGGCCGGCATCGCCATGTAGGCCATGATCTCGGCGCCGTCGGCGGCGGGGTAGGTGATCCCCATCGCCTCGATGCCGGGGTCGTCCTCCGCGACGCTCTCCGGGCTGCGGGGGCCGGTCGGGGTCGGCTGCGGCGGCGGGGTGCCGTCCTGGGCGGAGACCGGCTTGACACCGAGCGAGGTGAGCACCGTCGCCGCGGCGGCGACGCCGCCGGTGATGTGGACGACGCGGCGAACCATGTCCCGCCGCGACATGATGCCGTCCTCGTAGTCCTCGACGAACTCGTGGACGAGGTAGGTCTCGAACTGGTTGAGTTGCTTCATCCCGTCGTCCTCCTGGCATGCGGGCGTGGTCCGGCCGCGTCCGCTGGCGATGCCGGCTACCGGGATCGGTAAGCGACCCCCTCCCTTCAGGATACGCGCCGGCAACGCCCGGGAACGCCTGTCGACGGTGGCGGGGACAACCGAGAGCGGGCGTGCTCTATCCCCGCGCCCTGAGCGGCGTGCCCAGTACCCGTCCCGTGCTCCGCGCCGCCGGTCTGATACGCAATCTGGGCGAACACGGGGTGTCGGTGTGGAGCGGGTCCGCTCCGTAGCCGCTAGCCACCGGGTCGCCGGCCGGGCGCGGGAGCGGGGCAGCGAGTCGGGGTCTACCCCGCTGCCGATCGAGCCGGCGGTGCCCCGACGACCGGTGGAGACGGGCGGTCCTGGCCTCCGTGCTGCTGGCGAGGGCCAAGGGCGCCAAGGGCGCCAACGCCGCCAACGAGTTTTCTTGGGGCGATCCGCGCCGCGGCGCGGCCGTCCGCCGGGGCGGCGGGGCGGGGGGTCGGGATCGAACGCCCCTACTATTAGGAACGGCCCAGGGCGGGAACATCTCGCGCCGGGTGGGGTGCCAATCCCGGCACGGTACCGGTTCGGACGTGGTCGGCCCACCGGGGGCAACGGGCAGGGGGTGGGCGGGGCGAGGACGGCATCCGCCCAGCCGGGCGGCGGGGACCGGACGCGACGGGCCGTGCCTCGGGCGGTCGTGGCACGTAGCCAGAGCGCGGAAGGTCCCTCAGGCCGGCGCCGCCAGTGGGTCCTCGGGGATCGCCACTGTCCGCTCCCGCTCGGCCGCGAGGTAGGCGGCGGTGATGACCTGGAGCGTCCGTGCCCCCTGGGTGAAGGGAGCCGGGTTGGCCGCTCCGTTCTGGACGACGTCGAGGAACCGGCCGATCTCGGCGGTGAAGGTGTGGACCCGGTCGTTGCTCCACGCTTGGGGCTCCGGCCAGCCGTGGAGCTGGAAGAGCGTCGCCGTCTGGGAGCCGGCCAGGCTGCCGAGTTCGCCGGCGATCTCGAACTGGCGGTCCCCCGGCAGCCCGAACGCCCAGCTCGTCAGCACCTCGCCGATGGCGCCGCCCTCGAACCGGACCGTCACCGAGCCGGTGTCCTCGGCCGCCATCCCGTGGTGGAGGAAGCGGCCGAGGGTGGCCGAGACGGCGACGGGCCGGTCGTCGGCAAGCGCCAGCAGGCGGTAGACGGCGTGCCAGCCGGTGTCGAACAGCTCGCCGCCGCCCATCTTGGCCGGGTTGGTGCGCCAGGCCCAGGGGCTCTCGCCGGCGGCCAGACCGGGCGGCAACTCGCCGGTCGAGGGGCCGCGCTGCTGGCTCGCCTCGACCGAGCGGACGAGCGAGACGCGGCCGAGGGCACCCATCGAGAGGAGGCGGCGGGCCTCGATCAGGCTCGGCTGGAAGAGCTGGTTGTGGGCCATCACGAACGGGGCGCCGCTTGCCTCCAGCGCCGCAGCGATCCCGGCGGCGTCCGCGAACGAGGTGCAGAGCGGCTTCTCGCAGAGGATCGCCTTGCCGGCTGCCGCCGCGGCCAGGATCGCCGGAGCGTGGAGGTGGTGGGGCAGGCAGATGTCGACGGCTTCCACCTCGGGGTCGGCGATCAGCTCCTCGAACCCGGCGTAGTGCCTGGCGCGGCCCTCGGCGTGCGCCGCGTCGAAGGCCGCGAAGCGGGCGGGGGAGGCATCGGCGACGGCGACCAGCTCGGCCCGCTCGGCGTGGGCCCGCCACCCCATCCCGTGGTGGCGGGCGACGCCGCCCGCGCCGAGGATGCCGACCTTGAGCCGCTGCATGGGGGCCTCCGGAGTCGGTAGTCGAGGAGTCGAGAAGCGACGAGGAGCCGCCGACCTTCATCATCCTGAGTGTTGCGTCCAGGCTGATTCGTCCGCTCCGCGGCGGTCGTGCTCAGGGCCCTTCGGGGTCCTTCGCGGCTTCAGCCCGGTGCTTGAGCGCCGGGCTCGGCGGCGCAGCCGCCGGTCGTGACCCGACAGTTGAGGTTGGACGTGCCACTGAGGCGAAGCCGAAGGATCTCGCTCCGATTCTGCCAGATTGCGGACGGATGCATGAACGCCGCTGCGGCGGGTCCCCGAGGAGAGATCCTTCCCTTCGGTCAGGATGACGAGGGGGTGACGTTGTCCGTCGTCTCGTCGCTTCTCGACTCCTCGACTCCTCGACTCCTCGACTCGACAAACCTCCACTCCGGCGGCGCCTGGTACGGCGTGCCGCGACCCCCGTGGCTGAGGAGCGCGGTCAGGGCGCGGCGGTCGTCGGGCTCCAGCGCGTGGCGCTGGCCGCCCATCACCTCGTCGAACCGCTCGCGGGGGATGCCCTCCCGCTCGACCCACGGCTGGCGCCAGGCCCGGCGCCGCTCGTGGGCGGCGGCGCGGGCCTCCGCCAGCAGGGCGACGACCCGCTCGGCGACGGCCGCGCCGCCCTCCTCCGGCACGACCAGGAGGTGGGAGACGAAGGGTAGCGCGGTCAGGATGAACCAGGCCCGCGAGAGGTCCTCGGCGAAGCCGCCCTCGGCCGGGCGCAGCGCCTCGATGCCTTCGAGCACGACCGCCTGCGCCTCGGCGCTCTCGCCCCGCTCCCAATGGGCCGGCTCGATCCCGTAGAAGGCGCGCAGCGTCCCCCGCGCCAGCAGCTCGGCGGCGCTGGAGACGCCGGCCAGCCGGACCGGCGTCCGCTCGACCTCGTCCGGCCGGACCGGGGTCCGCAGCGAGACGGTGCCGGCGCGGTCGGTGACGCAGGCGACCGCCGGCGCGATCGGGTGGCTGGCGACCAGCAGGGACGCCTCCGGGGTGGGCAGCAGGGCGGCGTCGCCGGGGCCGAGCGCGGCGGCGGCCAGCTCGGGCCGCCGCTCGACGGTCAGGTCGGCGGCGGGCGCGACCCAGCCCTCGGCGAAGGCGAGGGTGAACGGCAGCGTCGCCAGGGTGTCGTGGAGCAGCAGGCGCATCGGGGGAGGACCTCCGGGGGACGAGGGTGATGGGGTGGTTGGGTGATCGGGTGATAGGGAGGAGAGGGCGATGGGATGCGGGTTGAGGATTGCGGGTTTCAGGCCGGGCCAGTCGCCCGGACCCCCGTCCCCTATGACCCCATCACCCAACCCCCTATCACCCCCGTCCCCCATCACCCGGCGATGGCGTCGCGCAGGGAGTCGAGCGGGAAGCGCGGGTAGGAGCCGTAGACGCCGAGGGTCCCCGCCTTGGCCCGGATCCGCCCCAGCAGCGCCGCGACGTTCGGGTCCAGCCGGTGGCCCTCGAAATCGACCAGGAAGACGTAGTCGCCCAGCCACCCCTTCGTCGGCCGGCTCTCGATCTTGGTCATCTGCAGCCCCTCGTCGGAGATCTCGGTCAGGATCGCGTGGAGCGCCCGCGGCACGTTCTGCTTGACGGTGAAGCCGATCGAGGTCTTGTCGTCGCCGGTGGGCGGAGCGTCCTCCGTACCGAGGACGACGAAGCGGGTGACGTTGGTGCGGGCGTCCTGGATGTCGTGGGCGAGGACGCTGCCGCCGTAGAGCTGGGCGGCGCGGAGGGTGCCGATGGCGGCGCGGTCGCGGACGCCGTTCTCGACCGCCTCCTTGACCGCGCCGGCGGTGCTGAGGGCGGCGACCTGCTCGACCCGGGGCAGGCAGCGCTCCAGGAAGCGGCGGCACTGGGCGAGGCCCTGGGGGTGGGAGACAACGACCGCGATCTCCTCCAGGGTGACGCCTGGGGCGGTGATCAGGAACTGGCGGACGGGCAGCACCAGCTCGCCGCGGATCCGCAGCGGCGTCTCGTGGATGAGCAGGTCGAGGGTGGTGCCGACGGCGCCCTCGATCGAGTTCTCGATCGGCAGCACCGCCTCCTCGGCCAGTCCGGTCTCGACCGCGGAGGTCAGCGCCGGGAACGAGTCGAAGGCGACGAGGTCGGCCTCGCCGCCGCCGCGCGCCAGCGCCGCCTCTTCGCTGAAGGTGCCCCGCGGTCCCAGAAACGCCGTTTTCATGGATCCCCCACGAGTCGAGGAGTCGAGGTGTCGAGAAGACGGGAGCGACCCTGCTTCGGCCGCCCACCCTCCGCCGCCACCGAACGGTGTCCGTCTCACTCCTCGACTCCTCGACTCGTCCCTATACTACCCGCCATGAGCCGCCGCGCCCGCCGCATGGCCAAGGTCCGCCCGCCCGACCGCGACGCGCTGGATGCCCCCTGGCGGGTGTTCCTGGCCGTGCCGCTGGACGAACCGGTGCGGGCAGCGGTGGCGGGGCTGATCGGGGAGCTTGCGACGGAGCGGTGGCCGCTGCGGTGGGTGGCGGCGGAGGGCGCCCACCTGACGCTCCACTTCCTCGGCGAGCAGCCGCGGGAGCGGGTGGAGTTGCTGCGGCTGGGGTTGCCGGCGGCCGTGGCCGGCCAGACCGCGTTCGACCTGCGGACGGGCAACCTCGGCGTCTTCCCGAACATCCGCCAGCCGCGCGTCCTCTGGCTGGGGCTGTACGGCCCGACTCACCGACTGGAGATCGGAAGAGCGTCG
>CADCWF010000135.1 GCA_902806345.1 uncultured Thermomicrobiales bacterium | reverse complement strand
CCCCAGGCTCCGAGCCCAGCGGCGCCGATGGCGGCGGCCCCCCCGAGTGCGAGCGCCCACCGTGGGCCGCCATGCTCCCCGATCCAGCCGATGACCGGACCACCGAGCAGGGTCGAGCCCAGGAACGCCATCGTCCACAAGGACATGACCCGGCCGCGCATCTCGGCCGCGCTCTCCAGCTGGAGGGTCGCGTTGGCGAGCGAGGTGAACCGGATCGAGCAGAAGCCAACCCCGACCAGGGCCGCCAGCGCCGCCAGCAGCGTCGGCGCCAGCGCGGTCAGCACGACGGCGATGCCGAACACGGCGGCCGACCACGTCAGGCGCTCTGGCGCCCGAAGCGGGCGGCTCGCGGTGTAGAGGCCGCCCGCCACGGCGCCCAGCCCCATCGCGGCGGTCATCGCCGCGTAGGCGCGGGCGTCGCCCCCGAACGACCACTGGGCGAACAAGGGCAGGCTGACCGTGAACTCGTAGGTGAACGTGCCGATCAAGGCCATCATCAGCAGGATCGTCCGCAGGATCGGCGACGAGGCGGCGTAGCGCCATCCGTCGCGGAGTTGGCCACGGGTACGCCCGACTGGTGGGGTCGGCCGCAGGTCACGGGTCCGCATCGCCGCCAGCACCGCGATGACGGCGAAGTAGGAGATGCCATTGACGAGGAAACAGGCGGCCATGCCGACCGTGACGATCAGGGCGGCCGCGACCGACGGCCCGATGATCCGCGCCAGATTGACCTGAGTCGAGTTGAGCGAGACCGCGTTGATCAGGGTCTCCCTGCCGACTACCTCCAAGACGAACGCCTGGCGGGTCGGCGTGTCGACGGCCTTGACCAGGCCAAGCCCCAAGGCCAGCCCGTAGACCATCCAGACCCGAATCGAGCCGGTTGCCACCAGCCCTCCGAGCAGCAGCGCCAGGATTCCGGCGACCGACTGGGTGGCGAACAGGATCGAGCGCTTCGGATAGCGGTCGGCGATAACGCCGCCCCAGGGGCCGCAGAGCAGGACTGGTAACGCCTGGACGGCGGTGACGAGCCCGAGGGCGGTGCCGGAGCCCGTCAACTGCAAGACCAGCAGCCCTTGAGCGACCGTCTGCATCCAGGTGCCGGAGAGCGAGACGCCTTGGCCCAAGAACCAGAGCCGGTAGTTGCGGACGGCGAGCGCCGAGAAGATCCGGGCGGCGGCGGCACGGGCCCGCGCCAGGGAGGGCCGGCGACCGGTCTCGGCGACCGCCATGGGGTCCGCCTGGCCGCCCGAGTCTAGGATGGCCGTCCTCCTCGAACGAGTTCCGTGAGGTCGGTAAACCGACCGCGTTACGCCGACTCCCGGTTCAGCAGCTCTAGCAGCGACGGAGCGGCTCGCCCATTGCCGTCGCTCCCGCCTCCCCAAGCGCCATCGTCCTGCCAATCCGCTGGCAGGTAGGCATTCAAGTCCGTGGCGTGGTTCAGGTAGAAGTCGCGCAGCGCAGCGCGGTCTCGGTGGCGGAACGCCTCGATCAGCGGTTCGTGCATCTCCACGATCAGGCCCAAGTCGTGGTTGACCCGGTTGGTGAAGGTCAGGACGCGCCGGAACTGGTTGGCGTAGCGGTTCCAGATCTCGATCAGCAAGGAGTGCCCGGACAGCTCGCAGATCTTCTCGTGGAGCGCCAGATCCTCCGCATCGACGGCATCGACCTCCCCGCGGCCGGCCGCGCCCCCCATCCGGTGGTAGACGCTCTCGATCTCGGCGAGTTGGTCCGGCCGCAGATCGGCGATGATCAACTGCCCGGCAAACTCTTCGAGCATCCGCCGCAGCGAGCGGATCTCTTCGACATTCTTGTGCGTCAATGGCGCGACGGCGCTCCCCTTGTACGGGACCGTCTTGACGAAGCCTTCCTCTTCTAGGCGATTGAGCGCCTCCCGCAACGGCGCCCGGGAGACCCCAAACTGGGTCGCCAATCTCGACTGGACGAGGGGCTGCCCGGGTTTGAGCTGGCCGCCAATGATCGCTTCCCGGAGGGTGATCAAGAGCGTCTGGCTGAGGGGCTGCTGCTTTATGGCGGAGAAGTCCGTCATCCGCGCTGTCGCCTTTCGTCGCTCGTTGAACGCCCATCGACCAGGGTCATGATCGGCGAACCCGCTAGAGCCATCCGATGTGATCGGCGTGCCATGGCCCGCTAGTTGTCAAACTTGCGCCTCCGGAAAGGGTCGCGCTTGACAGCCCCAAACCCCGATGGTAGCGTTTCGCCGGTCGATTGTCGACAATCGACAGTAGCGGCGGTTTCTGTGAGGCGACTTCAAGTTGCCGGGCAGACGGCTCCCAGTCACGACGCTGTTCGTGCAGGCCCGCGTTCCCCAACGGTTTGACACGCACGCCAGTGCCAGGGCACCTGCGTCGTGGGTCACCCCTTCCTCCTTTTGGATCGCAAAGAGGTGAACACGGCACCGCTGGCGGCGGCTGAGGAGCGGATTCTTGGACAGGACCAACGTCCCTTGGCGTGGCAACTTCTGCGCCGCGATCACGCCGTTCACCGCGGACGGCCGGCTCGACGAGCTCCGCTTCGCCGACAACCTGCGCCTCCTCCTCGCCGAAGGGATCGACGGACTCGTCATCGCCGGCCACACCGGCGAGGCGTGGGCGCTCGATGTCGACGAGCGGTTCCGCCTCTTCGAGCTTGCGGCCGAGGTCGCCGGCGGCCGGGTGCCGGTGATCGGTGCCGCCTCCGCCATCCGCACCGCCGAGGCGGTGGGGCTCGCCAGGGGCGCCGAGAGGCGCGGT
The DNA here is from genome assembly GCA_902806345.1 of uncultured Thermomicrobiales bacterium. Taxonomy (GTDB): domain Bacteria; phylum Chloroflexota; class Chloroflexia; order Thermomicrobiales; family UBA6265; genus CADCWF01. Next base: position 3,616 of record CADCWF010000135.1, on the reverse strand, counting down.
CTAGACGGGGTACTGCTCACCGCCCCCGCCTACGCGATGGTTGATGAGGCGGAGGTCCTGGCCCATTTCCGGGCGGTTTCCGACGGCTGCGCCCTGCCGATCATGCTCTACAACATCCCCCGGCGGATCGGCCGCGACCTCTCGCCGGACCTGCTGCACCGGGCCTCCGAGATCGACCGGGTGGTCGCCCTGAAGCAGAGCTCGCCATCCTTCGACGACATCGGGCGGGTGATCGACCTGTGCGCGGACCGGATGCTCGTCTTCGCCGGCAACTCGGCCGAACGCGGGTTGCCGGCGGCCGTCCTCGGCGCCGATGGCTTCGTCAGTAGCGTCGAGGTCCAGGCCTTGGGCGCCGAGGCCATCTCGCTCTGGCGACTCTCGGTCGCGGGCGAGATCGAAGCGGCCCGCGTCGTCCAGCAGAAGTGCGCCAGGGTTAAGAAATTCCTGGGGGCGTTCGGCACGGAGCCGGCGTCCCTGAAGGTCGCCATGAACCACGTCGACCGGCCGGGCGGCTATCCCCGACCACCGATCCTCCCCCTCTCGGCCGAGCAGACAGCCGAGGTGGAGGAGTTCATGGACAAGATGGCGCCGGCGCCGGTGCCGGCGTAGGGACTCGCCACGACTCGGCGGGTCCGGCTCGGTAGCGATGCTGCTCGCTCGAGCGGCAGATCCATCGGTCGATCGAGGCGGGGAGGAGAACGGGGCATATGGCGGCAACCGCGGTCGATCGCGACGAGATCGTCGAGCGCACCCAGCGGCTGGTGCGCATCCCGAGCCAGTACATCGAGGGCGAGTTGGTGCAGCACGCCGAGATCGCCCGGGAGCTCGCCGCGGAGATGCGGGAAGTCGGGCTTGAGGTGACGGTCGAGGAACCGCTGGCGGATTACCCGGTGGTCATCGGGTCAACGGGTCCGGCCACCGGCGGCCAGACGATCGGCGTCATTGGACATTACAGCACAGTTGCAATTGGGGATCTGGCGGAATGGAACTATGAGCCACTCGGCGCCGAGGTGGTCGACAATCGCATCTACGGGCGCGGTACGGCGGACCAGAAGGGCGGCATCGCCGCGGTCATCGTCGCTGCCAAGAACCTGATCGCCTCGGACACCTACCTCAAGGGCCGGCTGCGCATCCTGCTGGTGCCGGGCGAGGGATGCACCGAGATGGCGCTCGAACCGGTGGTGGCCCAGACACCGGACGCGGTCCGCTGCGACATCTACCTCGACTCCGATGGCGGCCCCGGCAAGATCAGCCTCGTCCACGGTGGCTGGATCTGGCTGGAGTTGGTCGTCTCCGGCAAGGGCGGCCACTCCGGGGCACTGACCAGCGAAGGCACCGTGCCGGTCAACCCGATCGCCAAGCTGGTCGACGTCCTGGCCCGACTGCAGGTGCCCGATTGGCTGCAGGCCGAGCGGCATCCCCTGTTCGGTCAAGCGTACGGGAGGTACTCGGAAGATCCGATCGTCGACATCAACGTGCTCCGCGCCGGGAGCAAGGTCAACATCATCCCGAACGAGGCGCGGGCACAGATCGACATCCGAATGTTGCCCTCGCAGTCGATCGCCAGCACGCTTGCCGATCTCGACAGCGTGCTTGACGAACTACGCGCCCGGGATCCGGAGCTGGAAGTCGAGTACCGCATGCTCAACCGGTCGAAGAATCCGCACGAGGTATCGCCCGATCACCCTGTCATTGCGGCGATTCGGGAAACGTGCCGCGAACTCGGCGAGCCCGAACCCAAACTCTCGGGCAGTTTCGGCGGTGGCCGGGCCGCCCTGGCGGAGATGGGCCCGGTGCTGCACTTCGGGGCGGGTGGCGGCTCCGGCGCCCACGCACCGGACGAGTACGCACTGATCGACCGGCTGGTGGTCGGCTCCCAGCTGCATGCTCGCCTCTACGAGAGGTTGCTCACCTAGGCCGGAGCGGCCCTGGTCCCGTCCCGTCCCGTCCGCTCAGCAAGAGAGACGAGATCGCCCGTGGCTGCAACGACACTGCTATCGACCGACCTCTACCGGATGCGGTGGGTGCTCGACCCGGCCCTCTCCTTCGATGGGCGGCAGGTCGCCTACGTCCTCAAGTCCTCCCACCCGGACGATGTCGAAGAGCGGTACCGCTACGAGCTCGTCGTGCTCGACGCCGCCGCCGCGCCGGCGGACGGGGTCGGGCGCAGGCTCTTGCCGGGGGTCGATGCCTGGGTCCGACACCCGCGGTGGGCGCCAGTGGGGGAGTACCTCGCCTTCCTCGGCACCGCCTCGGGCGCGACGCAGGTCTGGCTGCTGGACCTCGGGAGCGGGCGGTTGCGGCAGGTGACCGACCTCGAGCTCGGCGTTGCCGACTTCGACTGGTCTCCCGACGGCGCCTCCCTGGCGGTGACCGCCGCGGTTGCCGACGAGAGCGGGGAGTACGGAGAGCATCGGTCTGGCCGCTTCCGGGTGATCCGCCGGCTCGGCTACAAAACCGACGGCTCCGGCTACTGGGACGTCTCGTGGCCGCAGCTCTTCGTCGTCGACGTGGCCGGGGACGAGCCGACGAGGGGCACCCAGCTCACCAGCGGCGCGCCTGGGGTGACGGCCGCTCGGTGGTCCCCGGACGGCGCCGCGATCGCCTACATCGCGGCCGACGGCGCCGACCTCGACCGCACTTCGGTTACCAACATCCACGTCGTCGACATCGACCGGGCCGGGGGCACGCCCGCTCTCGGGCGGACGCGGCAGGTCACCCAAGGGCTGGCGGTGGAGTCGCTGGCGTGGTCCCCCTCCGGGGCCGAGATCGCCTTCCTCGGGGACGATCTGAGCGACGACCGGGCGACCAACACCGGCGTCTGGGTGGTCCGCCTCGCGGACGGCAAGACCGTGAACCTGACCGCCGACATCGACCGCCCGGCCGGCGACTACGTGACCGACGACATGAACGCCGAGGCGGGCAGCCCGGCCCCGATCTGGGCGCGCGACGGCCGCTCGATCGTGGCGATCCTGTCCGACCGCGGGCGCAGCGTGACCGCCTTCTTCGATTATCCGGGGGACGACGCCTTCGCCCTCGGCGTCGCGCGGTCGCGCGCCGAGCGGATGGCCGCCGACCCCTGGCAGGGGACGACGTTCAACGCGACCCCGATCTGCCCCGGCGACCACCGCGTCTTCGCGCTCGCCTACGACGGTGGCGGCACCGTAATCGAGGCCCGCAGCGACGCCGCCAATCCGGGCGACCTGTTCCTGGTTGCCTTCGCCAAGGGGCGCCCCCCGGAGCGCCTCCGGCTGACGGAGGTCAACCGCGACCTGCTCGCCGATCGGCTGCTCGCCAAGCCGGAACCTGTCGCCTTCACCGGCTCCGAGGGACGCCGGATCGAGGGCTGGTTGCTGGCACCGCCGGCCACGCAGGCGCCCTATCCGCTGGTTCTGCACATCCACGGCGGGCCGCACTCGGCCTACTCGATGGCGTTCAACTTCGAATTGCAGGACCTTGCCGCCCGGGGGTACGCCGTCCTCTTCGTCAACCCCCATGGCAGCCACACCTACGGCCGGGATATCAACATCGGCACACGCCACGACTGGGGGGGCAAGGACTACGCCGACCTGATGCTGGCGGTCGACCACGCTATGGAGCGGCCCGAGATCGACGC
>CADCWF010000134.1 GCA_902806345.1 uncultured Thermomicrobiales bacterium | reverse complement strand
GCCTCTTCACCAATATCTACGGCCTCGCCACCGGCACCGTCGCCACCGACGGCACCCTCCTCTACTGGCTCGGCCAGCACGACGAGCGTCGCGGCGAGCAGCCATGGTTCTACTACCTGCTGCTCTTCCCCCAGTACGAGCTCTTCGCCGTCCTCTTCGGGACGGCGATGGCGGCGGTCGTCGGTTGGCGGGCGCTGCTGGTCGGTCTCGGTCGGCGGGCGCCGGGGATGCGCTTCCTGTTCCAGGCGACGGTCGCGCTCTGGTTCGTCGGCATCTTCGTCGCCCTCTCCTGGGCCGGCGAGAAGATGCCCTGGCTGATCATCCACATCACCCTGCCGGCAACGCTGTTGGCATCGGCTGCGGTGGGCGGCGCGATCGAGCGGTGGCGGCAGGCTGCCGGGCGTAACGGGTCCGTATGGATGGGCTCCGTGCCGGCCCGCGGGCCGGGGGTCCCCTTCGGTCCGCCGCACGATCTCCACAGCTACGCCGCGGGGGCCCCGGATGCAACGCTCCGCGCCGCAGGCGGGTCCCCGAGTAGCACGGTGACCCACCCCTACGGCCGGGACGGTGCCGATGCGGGGTTCACGGCGAACGGCGGGGTTCGCCCGGACGGTTACCACCTTGGCCCACATGCCTCCAGTCCGATCTCCACCTCCCGCGCCTGGGGCGCGCCCGAATGGTGGACCGCGATTGCCCTCGTCGCCCTGGCCGCCGGCTGGTTCCTCCTAGCGGGGCGACTGACTTACGGCGCGTTCGTCCCCTCGGACCTTGCGGGCGGCTGGGAGCGGAGTCTGACGGACGGGGCGTTGCGGTGGTGGTGGCTGCTGGCCGTGCCGCCGGCCGCGGCGCTGGTGGTCGTCCTCGCCGCCTGGGTCCGGCGCGGGCCGTGGCGGGCGGGCGGTTCCCTCCTGGCGGCCACGCTGGGACTCGTGACCCTGCTCCAGGTCCACGCCGGCTGGCGGCTGGCCTACCTGGAGGGTGACGTCCCCAAGGACATGCTCGTCTACACCCAGACGGCGCCGGACATGCACCGGATGACGGCCGAGCTGACCCGCCTCTCGGAGGAGGTCACGGGCGGCACCGGGTTGGAGATCTGGTACGACGACAACGACGGCGTCTCCTGGCCGATGCAGTGGTACCTGCGCGATTTTCCCAACCGCCACCTCTTCGGCCGCTCCCTGACGGCGCCGCCCGACGTGCCGGTGCTGCTGGTGGCCGACGGCAACGACGCTGGGGTCGAACCCTTCATGGACGGCTACGCCGCGCAGGAGTACGTGCTGCGCTGGTGGTTCCCGGAGGAGCCGATCTACCGCAACTTCGCGATCGCCCCGGAGCTACCGCCGGCCCGCTCCGCCTGGGCTGACCGCGACAACTCGAGCGACCTGCCGGCCGTCCTCCGTTCGGTCGGGAGCAGCCTCGGCCAACTATTGACGCCGGACGGGCAGCAGCGCCTCTATCGGCTCGCGGTCTACCGCGACCTGCCGGCCCGGATTGACTCCAAGAAGTACACCCTCTACGTCCGTGACGACCTCGTCGACGCGTACAACGCGATCCGCTACGGCTGAATCGGGAGAAGGTCGAGTGATGTGGATGGCGGTTGAGGAGTCAGGGCGCTTGGAAGGCCCTCGCCCCCCAACCCCTTCTCCCGATGCGCGGGAGAGGGGGAGCACGACGGGGCGCTCCGGATGAGCGTCCCCGCCGATGCCCTCCGCCCCGAGGCGGCACCCACCCCGCTCGACCGGCCGCTCGCGATGGGCGGCGCCGGAAGGTTGACCCTGGCCTGGGCAGCGGTCCTTGCCGCCGCCGTCGCGCTGCGCCTGTCGCGGCTGGACTTCTGGGCTCTGACGCCGGACGAGGCGCGGCGGGCGTTCGCGGCCTGGCTGCTCTACACGGGCGCCCCCGCCCCGGCCGATGTCGCGCTGTCGGCCGCCGCGCCCTTGCCGGAGCTGCTGGACGCCTTTGCCTTCTTCCTCTTTGGCGTCACCGACGCGACGTTCCGCCTGCCGGATGCCCTAGCCGGGATCGGGATCGTCGCCCTGCCGCTCCTGCTCCGGCGGTGGGCGGGCGGCCTCGGCGCGTTCGGGATGGCGCTGCTGGCGGCGCTCTCGCCGACGCTGCTCTACGCCTCGCGCACCGGTGACGGCCAGATCCTGACGGCGTTCCTGGCGCTGGCCCTGGTAGCCGCCCTTTTCCGCCTCGGTGATCGCGACGCCGGGCGGGCGGCACTACCGCGGCGGACCGGCCTCCTGGGCGCCCTGCTCGCGGCCATTCTCGCGGTCGGGCCGGCGGCGCTCCACGTTCTCCTGGCGCTGGCCATCGGTGTCGCCGTCTCGGCGGCGGCGGACCGCGATGGTCCGGTGTCGCGGGCGCTGGGGCGGCTGCCGGGGCGGCTGGCACCGATGATCACCGCCTTCGTCGTCACCCTTGTCCTGCTCTTCACCCGCTTCTTCGCCGAGCCGGGCGGACTGGCCGACCTGGTGGCACTCGTCGCCGGCTGGTGGACGCTGGTGACGACCGACGCCCTCGGCCTGCCGCCCGTGTTCGTCCCCCTCATGCTCCTGCTCTACGAGCCGCTGGCGCTGACGCTGGCCGCGGTCGCCACCCTGCGGAGTGGGTCCGCGACGGCGGTCGAGCGATCGCTGGGGCCGCTGTTGAGCGGTTGGTTCGTGGCGGCGCTGCTGCTCTGGAGCTTCTCGGCGGGGGCCGGGCCGGAGCACCTCGTCCACGTCGCGCTGCCGCTCGTGCTCCTTGGTGGCCTGATGCTGGGCCGCCTCGTCGGTGCCCTCGACTGGGCGAACGTCTGGCGGGGCCGGGGCGGGCTGTTGATCCTGGCGATGCTCGGCCTCTTCGTCGCCTTCGTCGCCGTCCTCTCGCTTCTCGGCCGTCTCGACGGACCGCTCGGGGTCCAGGCGGGGGCGCTGCCGGCGACGGTCGTCGCGACGCTCGTCGTCGTCCCGCTGGCCTACGCCGTCTGGCGGCTGGCCGCCGAGGAGCGGCTGGCGGGGCGGCCCGGCGAGCCGGCCCGGCTAGCGCTGCTGGCGGTCGTCCTGCTGCTCGGAGCCTACGAGGTGCGCTCGGCGATCCTGCTCTCGTTCGACCGGGCCGGAGACGGCACGGAGCCCCTGGCCCTGGGGGTGACGACCCGGGCGGTGCGACCCGCCGTCGAGCGGCTGGAGCGGCTGGCCCGCGACGTCGGCGTCGCCGAGGGATCCGTTCGCGACGTGACCGGCGGCCACGGACTGGCGATCGCCATCGACGAGGCGGTTGCTTGGCCGTGGCGCTGGTACCTGCGGGAGTTCCCGGAGGCGGCGGTCGTCCCGGCCGGGACGACCGCCGCCGCGGGTGCCGAGGTGGTCGTCGCACCCGACGTCCTCGCCGCCGAGGAGGCGGGCTACGAGGTGCGGCCGGTGCCGATGCTGACCGGGGTGCCGTCCCAGGTTGCCCTGCCGGACCTTGGCGACATCCTGCGGCGGGCGATCTGGCCGGGCGAGTGGATCGCCGACGGCCGGTTCCTCCTCTTCCGAGAAGGGCTGCCGGCGGCGGAGCCACGGACGGTCGCCCTTGGGTTCGGCCCGGACCTAGCCGCCCGCGTCTCGCCCTCCGAGAGCGCGGGTCCCTACTCCCTGGCGCAGCGGCCTGGCCCCGGCGACGCCGAAGGCCAGTTCGACCGCCCGCTCGGGATCGCCGCCGCCGACCGCACGGTCTACGTCGTCGACAGCGGCAACGGCCGGGTCCAGCGGTTCGCGGCCGACGGCACGTTCCTCGGCGTCTGGGGCAGCCCCGGCTCCGAGCTGGAGCTGGCCCAGGCGACCGGCGGTCTCGGGCCGACCGGGATCGCCGTCGGCGGCGACGGCCTGGTCTGGGTCGCGGACACCTGGAACCACCGGGTCGTCGCCCTCGACCCCGGCGGCCGGGTGGCGGTCCAGATCGGGGGCGGCGAGGCGGCCGACCTCGGCGACGACCCGGCGGCGGTCGGCGGCGAACCGGGACGCTTCTTTGGGCCGCGCTCGGTGGCGCTGGCCGGCGACGAGGTGTTCGTCGCCGACACCGGCAACGAGCGGGTCCAGGTCTTTGGCCCGGACGGGTCGTTCCGTCGCGCCTTTGGCGGCTACGGCAGTGAGCCGGAGCTCCTGATCGAGCCGGTCGGCCTCGCGGTCGGCCCGGACGGCTACCTCTACGTCGCCGATTCCGGCAACGCCCGCGTCTCGGTCTTTACGCCCGCCGGCGAGCCGGTCCGCCAGATCTCGGTCGCCGCCTGGCCGGCACCGGACCCGAGTGGCGCCCGCCCCGCCTTCCAGCCCTACCTCGCTTTCGACGCCGCCGGCCGCCTCTACGCCACGAACTCGGCCGGCGGCACGGTCGAGGTTTTCGCCCCGGACGGGACCGAACAGGAGCCGCTCTTCGTCGCGGGCGGCGAGCGGTTCGAGCAGCCGATCGGCGTCGCGGTCGCCCCGAGCGGCGAACTGCTGGTGACCGACGCCGGCCGCAACGCGGTGCTGCGGCTGCCGTTGCCGCCGGTGCCGGAGCAGGACGTGCCGGGCGCGGCTTCCCCCGCGGGCGGCGCTGTCGGTGAGGCGGCGCCGACCTCGCGGTCGGTGCCGGCGCCGCCGGGAGCGGCAGAACAGGGATAACCTCGGGGACCCGGATGCGTCCCTGGCTCAACTGTCTCAACTGTCTCAACTCTTCGGGTATGGGAGGTGGTTGAGCGAGAAGCAGACGCGGCACATTGGGGAGACGCCGCAGTGGTCATCCAAAGTCCGGGTCTCATGGGGGGCGAGCGGTGACCATCTATTCGGGCCTCGTGTTCCCGTGAGAGGATGGGGAGGGTCCGTCCTCCGTCGCCGCGCCCGACCTCAAGGGGTGCGGCGTTGACCTGCCGTCACCGGTGGACGTCCTCCACGAGGTGATCGCTTTCCCGTCAGGGCGCATCGCGGTGTTGCGGACCGGGGGGCGGCTGCCGCCGGAGATTTCGGCGGTGTCGACAGTGGCCCCATAGGGTACGTTCCCCGCCCGGCGCTGCGACCGGACGCAACGTGGAGCCGCCTAACGTGCCGAACACCGATGAGGGTATCGGCACGGTCGGTGTCGGAGAACGGCTCCTGCGGCAAGCCGTTGCCATAGGGAGAACCGGCTCGGAGCGTGCCCAACACCCAACCCGTATCGTTCGTTATCCCGGTCTGTGGTGCGCCGGCCGGTCATCGCCTGTCCGTGTGGGGTGGTAGGCGGAATGCGGCAGGCGCGGCAACCGGGTCACCGGTGCAGCGGGGAGGCGTGGTGGTTCGGGTGCCGAGTGGGGGGAGGGCGTTTCGCGTTCCGCCTGGTCGGAGAACCCTCGCCGGACCCGCGTTTGCACCCATCGTCGACCTCGCCCCGTGCGGCGGGCCGCCGGCCCCGGAGGATGCTCCAGTCCGAAAGCGTCGAGTCGACCCGCGGGTTGGCACTTCGTCGGAGCTTGCACCACCGCTGCCGCCACCCGCGGCGGGAGCGCGATTTGGTTCAGGATGGGTTCATCATGCGCCGATCCACCGCCATCGTCCCCGTTGCCGTCCTTGCGCTCCTCGCCCCGCTCGATGGTGTGACCGCTCAGAACGCCTCCCCGGCCGCCGGCGGCACCTTGCCGGCCTGCACCGCCGAACCCCGCTCGGTCGACGAGCTCGTCGGGTTCTTCTTTGGCCCAGGCGGCGAACCGCTCGCCACACCCCTGCCGGCGGACCCGGTCGCCTCCGAGGCGGACCTGCCGCAAGGAGACCCGGCCGACGCCGAGACGGAGGCCGACATCGACGCCACCGTCCGCGAGTTCCTCGCCTGCTTCCCTGCCGGCCAGTATGCCCGAGGTTTTGCGCTGCTGACCGACGAGGCTGTCCGCGAGTTCGGGCCGGACCTCTCGGACCCGACCGAGGACACCGCCGAGGAGATCCGCTCCCTGCTGGAGTCGCAACTCACTGGCATGCCGACGCCGGCCGAGGAGGAGATGGCCGACGCCCCCCAGGTCGAGGGGCCGCGCGAGGCGCGGGTGCTCGACGACGCGCGAGCAGGCGCGGTTTGGACGATTGAGGGCGCTCCGATCTTCCTGATCCTGGAGTAACAGCAGGACGGCCGTTGGCTGATCGACGCGTTCATCGCCATCCTAAGCGGGGATGCGGCCGAGGCGACACCGGCCGCCTGAACCCGCCTGGCGAAGGAAGCGTTGCCGCACGTGTTCTTGGGGCAGCAGCGTCGGCTCCCACATGCTCCGGGTTCACACCAAGGATTGCTGACGCTCTGTGCCGCCCACCGGAGCGCCAAGAGTACCCCGCCATTCGCCGCCGACACCTCCTCCACCGAGCTGCCGATCGCCACCTCGTTCACCTTGGACGATTACGGAGTGGGGTGTGC
>CADCWF010000133.1 GCA_902806345.1 uncultured Thermomicrobiales bacterium | reverse complement strand
GCCAATCGATCGCAGCTCTCCATCGAGAGCGGTCTCGATGAAGTACTGGAGACCTATCGATCGGTTCTTGCCGAACCGGGGAGGAGCATCAGATGGGGTACATCGCTCCTACCTCGCGCAGGCGGCCGAGGAGCCGCGCCGTCTGGTCCCGTCAGATGACCGTAGTCGCCCCGAGCGAGCCGGTGACGGTGCCCGACGAATCAGGAGGCAGCGTTACTCCCCTTGGCGTCGATCGACGAGCCCGCCCGCGGCCGATGGTCGGCACGCTGACCCGACCCCTCCTCGCCATCGGGCCGTACCTGGTAGCCATGGTCTCGCTGCTGCTCGGGTACCTCCACTACCAAAGCGGGACACCGTACAGCCTGTCCCCTGACCATTACCGCGCCTGGGCCTTCCCGGCGTTCCGCTACTCCGACCTGATCTGGCTCTACCTGCGAGACGGGCTCGCCGAACGACCGATCCCCTATGTCGACTACTCGCTGGAGTACCCGCCCCTCACCGGCGTCGCCTCCTGGCTGCTCAGCTACGCCCCCGACCTGCCATCCTCATTCGCGCTCACCTACGTCGTCCTCGCCGTCGCCACGCTCGCCACGGTCTGGGCCTTGACTCGGCTACCAGGCGCCAACCCCTGGTACTTCGCCGCCACCCCGGCGCTCTTCTTCTACATCGGCCACCAGTGGGATCCGCTTGCCGTCGGCGTCACCGCCGTCTCCCTCGTCGCTCTAACCCGAGGCCGTCCGCGGTGGGGCGCTTTCGGCTTGGCGGTCGGCGTCTCGCTGAAGCTCTTTCCGCTGGCGTTCCTCGCCGCGCTCTGCGTTGACCACGTCCGTCATCGCCGGTGCCGACGCCTCGCTGAGACGGTCGCCATCGCCACCGCCGTGACCCTGGCGGCCAACCTGCCGTTCGCCCTCGCCAACCCGGATGGCTGGAGTTTTTTCTTCCGTTGGAACCGGGACCGCCTCGCTGACTCCGGCATCTGGGTGCTCTGGCGGACCGTGCCAACCGAGACGCTGACCGCGGCCAGCATGCTGGCCGCGGTCCTCGGCGGCCTAGGCATCGCAGGGGTCGCCCTATGGCGAGGCGGTTCCCTCGTACTGCCGCTCGGGTCGACGGCGCTGCTCTGGTGGCTCCTGGTCAACAAGACCTTCACGACCCACTTGGCGCTTTGGGTCCTCCTGGCGGTCGCCATCCTCCGGCCACCGGTGTGGCTCTGGCTGGCAGTCGTCGTCGTCGACCTCGTCGGGTTCCAGCTCGGCAACTACATCAACCTCCACAACGTGCCGGCGTTCCAGCACGCGCCCCTCTGGACGAAAGCGGTCGAGAACATCTACGACCCGCTCCAAATAGCCCGCACTGCCGTCTTCCTCGCCTGCGTCGGCTGGGGTCTGCTGCGACTTTGGCAGCACCACCGACCGGCGGTCGACGAATCTTGGCGGCAGGCAGGGACCGTCACCTCCATTCCCCTCTCCCTCGCGAGGGAGAGGGGGCTTCGCGGTGCGATCGGGCACCGACACATGCTGAATCCGTTTGGACACCCTGTCTTTCGCCGGCATGCCGTACTGCCTTCTCCCCCGCAAGGGAGAGGGGCTGGGGGTGGGGATTCCCTTCACAAGGACGCCCAGGTCTCACCGGGTGACCAATTACGAAACCTATTCGTGGTTTCTTCGATGACTTGTTTGCTCAAGGCCGTCTCACGCCGGCAGGCTGCTTGGGTGGCCCTCCTCCTCGCGTCGTTCGTTGCGGCCACCGTCGCGATGACCTGGCCCTACGCGATCCACCTCCGCGACCGCACCGTCGTCGGCTTCGATCCGCTGCTCCAGATCTGGCTGAGCCAGTGGGTCCAGCACGCCCTCGCAAGCGATCCCCTTGGCCTCTGGGACGCCAACATCTTCCATCCCTTCGCCAACACCCTCGCCTACACCGACGCCAACATCCCCGGCGCCCTGCTCGCCTGGCCCCTCGACCTCTTGTTCCGCGACCCGATCCTGACCAACTCCCTGCTCACCCTCGCCACGTTTGTCCTGGCCGCCGGCGGCATGTACGCGCTGGTGCACAGCCTCACCGGCAACCCGGCGGCGGGGTGGCTCGCCGGTCTCGCCTACGCTTTCCTCCCCTGGCGAGTCGTCCACTTCTGGCATCTCAACTGGCTCCAAAGCGCATGGCTGCCGTGGATCGCGGTCGCATTCCTCCGCCTCCTCGAGCGACCAACCACGAGTCGGGCGATTGTGCTCGGCGTCCTAGTGGCCGTGCAGACCCTCACCTCGTTCTACTTTGCCGTCCAGCTCGCGCTCCTCCTGGGCGCGCTACTCGGTGCAGCTATGGTCTCCGACCGGCGCTTCCGGAGCCCGGAGGTCGTGAAGGGCGTCGCGCTCGCGGCCGCCCTCGCGGCGGCCATCGTCCTGCCGGTGACGCTGCCGTACTTCGCCGTCCGGGCCGAGCAAGGGCTCGAGCGGACGATCGAGGAGGCGGAGGAGTACAAGGCCACCCCCGGTTCGTACCGCGTCCTGCCTCCGTGGGACAGGCCGAACCCGATCCAGCAGGCGCTTGGCGTCCGCTCGGGGGACAACCGATCCTTGACGACCGTTGGCCAAGCTCCCCACTCGGATGGGCACCGGCACAGCGAAATCGTCGTCGAGGACGCGCTCTACCCCGGGCTCTTCGCAATTGCCGGCACCGTGGCGGCCCTTCTCTCCTGGCACACTGCCCGCTGGCCGACGGTTGCGCTCGCCGCGGTGGCGGTCGGGTCAGTCGTCCTCTCGCTCGGGCCCTCCCTTGGTCCACCGGACGGGAGCGGCATTCCCCTGCCCTACGGGTGGCTGTTCGAGCGTGCGCCCTTCTTCACGGCGATGCGGGTTCCCGCCCGGCTCGGCGGGCTGGCCGCGTTCGCTCTTGTCGCGCTCGGCGGGCTCGGGGTCGCCGGAGCGTGGTCCAGCTGGGGGCGATCGCTCACCCACCGGCTCCGCTATGGTCTGGCTCGACCCGCCGCCGTTGGCTTGACTCTCGCCGCCGGTCTCCTGGTCCTCGTCGATCTCGCCGCCCTCCCAGCGCCTTTGGAAACGGTGGAACCGAGCGACGGCAGCCTCGCCGCCTATGAGTGGTTGGCGGGACAACCAAGGGGCGCCGTGATGGAGTTCCCGGCGGAGTCGATCTTCGCCGACCCCGCGGCCGCCAGCGTCCGCCGCCACATCGGGCTCTCGATGGTCGGTTCGACGATCCACTGGCAACCGCTGGTCAACGGCAACTCCGGCTTCATCCCGCGCTCCTACAGCGACCTGCTCGAAGCGTTCGTCGGCAACGTCCCCCGCCCCGACGGCTCGCTCGCGCTGCGCGTCAGCCACGTCGACCGAGACGGGGCGCGATTGCTCCAGGCGCTCGGCGTCCGCTACCTCCTCTTCCACCGCGACCGGTACCGGGACGAGGACTGGCCGGCGGTCGAGTCGGCGTTGGCAGACACCGAAGGGATAGTCGAGCTCGAAGCGAGCTTCGGCGATGTCGTCGCTTATCGGGTCGAAGAGGCCATCGCGGCGCAACGGCCGAGCGTCACCCTTTGGGCGCCGACCCTGCTCCGGACCAACGACGCCTGGGTGCCACTCCTCTCCATCCAGACGGAGGAACCGGCGCCTCTTGCGCTGACCCGACCGACCCGGGTGGGGGTCTCCTGGTTCGACGCCGCTGGCCGACTCTTGGTTCGCGAAGGGCATGATCTGGCTGTTCCTGCCGTTACCGAACGCGGGACGCTCCTCTGCAGCGCGGTCGACTGCCGCAGCCTCGTCGCTCCGGACTTCCCGGATGATCTGCCCGAGCCGGCCAACGGATGGTGGAGACCGACCGAGCCGGGACACTACATCGCCATGGTCGACCTCGAGGGCGATATTCCCCTCTCCTGCCGGGTCGATCTCGACGTGGTGGAGGAGCAGCCAGCAACGACCCACGACCTCGACCGCTACCCGCGGTGGGCCGAGTGCGTCGAGGCCGGCCCGGTCCCGGTGAACCGGCCAGGAGCAGCGGCTCTCGCCGCCCTCCAACCGTCGGTCACCTTTGCCGGCGGTTCGGTAGCGCTCCAGACCGGTCTCGCGGTCCGCCAAGAGGAGGAGGTCCGCGCCTGGTTTCTCCTGGCGCCGCCGGGCGACCCGCAACCGTGGCGGACGGCGGCGTACCGGTCTCCGGTCCAGCAACGCATCGCGCGTCCCGACGAGCCGGCGACGTTCTCCTGGCTCGAGCGGATACCGGCGGTACCCCCCGGGGTTTACGGGTTGTCGGTCTGGTTCCACCGAGCGGTCGACCGGGAGTGGCGGCACGCCGAAGGCGGCGGCTACGGCATGGCCCCGGTTGTCGTGGACCAGGACGGATCGATCCGATGGGCGGGACCAATTCGGGTCGGGCCCCCTCGGCTCGTCGGTCCCCTGGTTGCCGGTCGCACCACGCGGTTGCCGCTCGCGGTCTCCGGCGAGTCGTCCGATCTCGTCTGCCGGGCCTCATGGGGGTTGATCGATCCGGCGAGCGGGGACCGGGTGGTGTCCGGCCACGCCGGGCGCTGCGGGAACGCCGCGGTGGCGATTCCCGTCGATACCGCTCCAGGCAGCTACCGCCTGGAACTGGTCGCCTCGGCGGTCGGGGAGGGCCGGGATCGTCTCACCGACGGAATCTCGATTCCAGTCACAGTTGCGAGTGAGCCGCCTGCGGGGACACCACGGTAGGGGCAAGCCAGATGCGGGACGCGGGAACGCGAAGCAGTTACCGCTCGCCGCTCCGTCTGTCCTATGTCGACCGGCTAGACGCCGGCGAACGCGGGGGCGGCTGCCGCCGCCCGCGGACCCATGCGACCCCGCGGCCATCGGTGACGACCAACCCGAGGGCGATCGCGGCCATGCCGGCGATCTCCCGCGGCTCGATCGATTCGCCGAGGACCAGCAGCCCGAGCAGGAGGGCACTGACCGGAACCAGTAGTGTGACCAGAACCACGTTGGTCGCGCCGACTGCGGCGAGCAGCCGGAAGTAGACGACGTAGGCGAGCGCGGTCGATAGGAGGGCCAGGCCGGACAGGGCCGCAACCGTCTCGGCGCCGGGCGTTTCGTGCATCCAGGGCCGGTCTATGACTGCCGCGAGCGGGAGCAGGATGAGCGCCGAGCCGGAGAGTTGACCGGTCGCCGTCGCCAACGGGGACTCCCCCCGGAACCGTCGACCATAGACGGAAGCACACGCGTAGGAGAGCGCCGCGCCGAGCACTGCGACCTCTCCCAGTCCGTCGCCGGCGGCGGCGCCGAGGACCGAGGACCCGACGATCGATACCACGCCTAGCAGTCCGAGGAGCACCCCGACGAACCGGTTCCAGGTCAATTTCTCGTCGGCAGTCAGGGCGTGGGCGACGAGCACGGTGAAGAGCGGCGTCGTCGCGTTGAGGATCGAAGCGAGGCCAATCGGGATCCGGGTCTGGCCCCAGAAGATCAACGAGAAAGGGATGGCGTTGTTCAGCAGACCCATCGCCAGGAACGCCGCCCAAGCTTTGAGGCTCGACGGAACGGACTGGCCGAGCAGCCCCGCCACGAGGCGAAGTGCGACCGCAGCCACCGCGACACGGACGAACGCGATCGTGAGCGGACCGACCTCGGCGACTGCGACCTTGCCGAAGAAGAACGACCCGCCCCAGACGAGCGACAAGAACAGGAGGAGCGCCCATTCCTTCGCTCCCATCTGCCGCCGGATGGCGTTCGGCACGGCACCCTCCCTCCTTGCCCAGTGGAACGCTAGGTCCACCCGACCGTGAGATTCGCCTCCGTGCCTTTCGCCGCGACGGAAACCATCTGGCGCCGGTGGGCTCGACTGCCGATACTCGCCGGCATGGGAGAGCCCGAACCAGTCGTTACGACGCCGGCCGCAGGATCGCGATACCGGGTTTCTCCCGGCTGGTTTCTTGCTCTGCTCGTCGTCGCGGCCCTGACCGCCCGCCGCGCAGTACTCCTCGGGACCATCCCGTCGGGTCTCGACGGCGGCCAGTGGCTAGCGATCGGCCGGGGGCTCCTCGGCGGCGAGGGCCGATCCACCCCCGGCGCCTACGCTCCGCTGGTTCCTCTGCTGACCGCGTCACTCTCTGATCTCTTGGGTCCCGTCGACGCGGTCCGCCTCGTGGCGCTCGGTTCCTACCTGCTGGTGGTGGCCACCCTGGGAGCTGTCGCCGGTTCGCAGTTCGGGGGTCTCCCAGGAGCCGCCATAGCCGGCGCATTCGGCAGCTCGGGCGCGATGAACGAGCCGCTGGCGTTCGGCGGGTATCCGCAGCAGGTCGCGCTGGCGGCGCTGATCGTCGCGGTATGGTCCTCGACCCGCCTTGCCTGGGGAGACGGCGAGGAACGCCGCAACCTCTCGCTGTTGGCGGCCGGTCTCGGGATCGCCGCCC
>CADCWF010000132.1 GCA_902806345.1 uncultured Thermomicrobiales bacterium | reverse complement strand
TTGTCGACCGCTCGGTCAGGCAGGGGGACGGACCGCGCGTCGTAGCGAGCGAGCTCGATCTCGTGACGACGGCCGATCCGCTGGCGGGCGACGGTCAGGACCGCCTCGGAGCGGTCGCTGGCGACGATCCGCGCCGCGCGGTTGCGGGGGCGCAGCCAGTCGGCGACGGCGATCGGGATGTCGGCCCCGCCGGTGCCGAGGTCGAGGATTTCGACCGGCCGGTCCCAGGGCACCCCTTCCAGCAGACTCGGCAGGCCCCGCAGGACGACGCGGATGCCGCCGCCGAGGCGGTTGACCGCGCGGATGTCGTCCAGGTTCGCTGCCAGCTCGGCCGGCTCGTGGCCGTCCCCGTCGAGCAGCTCCGCGGCGCGCAGCCGCGGCCCGAGCAGCGATGGCTGACCGAGCGCGGACGCTCGGGGCTGGGATTCGACGCTTCCAGGGTTGGTCGTCATCGGGGGTCCGCTGTGGCATCGGCGAGTCGGCGTCCTCAGGCAAGGATACGCCGCGCGGCCACGAGCGCAGGTAGCGCGGTCAGCGATCGGCCGGCCTCAGCCCGATCCGCCGGGGTTCGTCGCCTCAGCCCAGCCGTCGGTGATCGGGCCTAGCGCAGCCGGATGGGCCCGCCCCGCCTCCGCCCTACCGCTCCGGCGTCGCCTCGAGCCCCGCCGGCGTCGCAGCCCCCAGGCCCGGCAGGCCGAACTGGCGCGGGTAGGCGACCACCAGGACGCCGCCGACCGCGACGAGCAGCACGACCAGCAGGACGGCGACGAGTTGGACGCGGGAGCCGCGGTCCATCGGCTGCCGCGGCGGGTGAGCCACCGGTCAGCCCCGGGCCGAGGGTAGCCCGGCCGGCCGCCAGGCCAGGGCAAGGAGGGCGGCAGTCACCATCGTCAGCAGGACGCCGTTCGGGATGTGGAGCGACGCCGCGGCCGCGCTCGCCCGGCCGCTGTAGCCGAGCCCGAGCTGGGCCGTCATCAGGAGGACGAGGACGATTCCGAGGACGAGCTCGGCTCGTCCCCAGCCGCCGTCGCTCTGGCGTATCCCGACGACGGCGAGGATCACCAGGAGGATGGCGCCGAGGAAGGAGGTGTTGCCGAGCCAGCCGTGGATCGAGATCGCCCCGGTCTGCCCCTGGAACAACCACTGGCCGGCCAGGGCCGCCTGGACCAGGATCAACGCCGCGACCACCACCGCCAGCACCCGGACCGGCAGGAGCACCCCGATCCGCGCCGCCGGCGCCTCCCGTCCGATCGTCGCCATGCGCTCCTCTTCCCCCTCGCTCGGGTCGCCGCGGCCGTCGCGTCTCCCGGGCGGTGCCCGGTCTCCTGGCTACAAGCTAGGGTAGCGCGGCGGATGACCTGACGCGACGGCTCGCCTGCCGAGCCAGTGGGCACGGCTGCCGGGTTGGGGAATTAACGACCGGCATCAGCACCGGCAGCGTCGAAGATTCATCGCTCGACGGCCAGCTTCGTAATGGTGCGACGGCGGTGCGTCGGCATGCGCGACGGCGCCGCTCTCCGGCAGCGATCGGAGCGGGAGAAGGGCTTGCTCGGGGCCCTGAGCGGGGCAGGGGGTGATGACTTCGCGACCGCCGCCAGACCCGATGGATGCCGGCCGAGAAACCGTCACCGCCGGGCGCACCGCCCGCTGCGGCAGACGAGGGCATCGCAGCAGTGGAGGCCCAGCGTGCAGGACTGGCCGAGCTTGGAGCAGGTGCAGCGACCCCGGCGGTCGCAGGTGCCGGAGCAGCACTCCCGGAACGAGGCGCAGCGGTGCCCCTTGATCGCGCAGGTGCAGTAGGCGCGGCGGTTGTCGACGTTGTGGCAGTAGCCCCAGCAGCAGCCGGCATCGGCCAGGCAGGAGTCGCCGATCTCGGCGCAGCCGCAGCGGCGGCCGCGGCACTCCAGCGAGCAGCACTGGTGAGCGGTGCGGCAGGCGCGGGCCGGCAGCAGGCAGGTGCCGGGGGCGATGTCGGCGGCCGCGTCGTCGGGCCGCGTCCGGCCGAGCAGGCCGAGAGCGCCCCCAGCCAAGACCGCCAGCACCGCCCGCCGCCCCCGCCGGGGCACCAGCGACCGTGTCCAGCGGTCGAACGTCCCGTCGTCCATCAGGTCTCCCCCGCTGTGTCCCCTCCGGCTCATCCCGGTGTGTATCCGGCATTCTTACCGACCGCGGCGGACGGCGCTCGGCGCGGGATGCCACGGCGTTCGCGGGTTCGCCTGCGTCCGCGCCGGCTACGAGGAGGGCCGCCGTTCTCGATGGCGACGGCGACGGCGCGATCCCAGCGGTTTGGGCTACGGCCTGCCGATGGCGCAGAGCGACTGCCGGATCTCGCCGAGGTGGTAGGCGGTGTGGACGACCATGCTGAGGGCGCCGGAGAAGTGGCGCTCCGCCTCCCAGGCCTCAACCGCGCGGAGCGCGGCGACCACCCGGCGGTACGCGCGTTCAAGGTCATCCCGGAGCGCGTCCCACTCTTCGGGGGTCACCACCCCGACCGTCCGCCAGATCTCGTCCCAGTCGACCTTGCCCTCGTCACCGGCGAAGATGGCGCGCTCCAGCACCTCCAGGTAGAAGGTCACGTGGGCGACCTGCGCCGAAAGCGGCGCGCACGCGGCGCCGACCGGGACCGAGGCTTGCCGGCTGTCGATCGCGCGCAGCGTCTCGAAGAGCGACGTCCCCTTGTCGAGGTAGTGGCCGTGGTGATGCTCGAACGTCTCCTCCAGGATCTCGAAGAGCTCGATCTTCCATGGGGTTTGGTCGAATGCGACCACGTCCGCCATCCAATTCCTCCTGGTTCGTCCGGCCGCGGGCGATTCCCCGCTACGATAGGATGACCGAACCGTCGATCGCCCACCTCAGTTTCCGTCCGAGGAGTCCGCATGGCAGCCCTCGTACCGACCCACCCCGTGGTGCTGCTGGATCCGCCCTCGCTGCCCGCCCACGCCGGCCTCACCGAAGCGGAGGCGCGGGAGCGCCACGCCCGCGGCCTGGCCAACACGGCGGGGCCGCGGACCGGACGCTCCTACCGGGAGATCGTCCGCGACAACCTCTTCACCTTCATCAACGTCACCCTGCTCGCGGTCGGCGGCGTGCTCGTCTCGATGGGGCTCGTCCGCGACGCCATCCTGGCCTCCGGCCTGGCGGTGGTCAACGGGCTGATCGGCGTCGTCCAGGAGGTGATCGCCAAGCGACGGCTCGACAAGATCGCCCTGCTGAACCGGGCGAAGGCGACCGTCGTCCGCGACGGCGGCCGGCGCCAGGTGGGGCCGGAGGAGATCGTCCAGGGGGATCTGCTGGCGGTCGGCCCGGGTGACCAAATCTTCGTCGACGGCCGGGTCGTCGAGGGGGCGCTCCAGGTCGACGAATCGCTGCTGACCGGCGAGGCCGACGCGGTGCCGAAGGAGGTCGGCGACGAGGTCTCCTCCGGCAGCTTCTGCGTCAGCGGGGGCGGCCTCTACGAGGCGGAGCGGGTCGGTTCGGCCAGCACCGCCGCGGTCATCGCGGCCGGGGCCAAGGCGCATAAGATGTCGCTGACGCCGCTCCAGCGGGAGGTCAACCAGGTCGTCCGGATGCTGCTGGTAGTGGCCGGCTTCTTCCTGGCGATGCTGCTGATCGGGTCGGTGCTGCACGGCTACCCGGTGCGGGAGACGGTGCTGGCGGCCGCCGTCGTCCTCGGCATCGTCCCCTCCGGCCTCTTCCTGATGATCGTCGTCACCTACTCGATGGCGATCGTCCGCCTCGCCCGCCAGGACGCCCTGATCCAGCAGGTCAACGCCGTCGAGTCCCTCTCCAACGTCGACGTCTTCTGCATGGACAAGACCGGCACCCTGACCGCCAACAAGATCGCGCTGTGCGACCTCCGACCGATCGCGGGCGACGAGGCGTCGATCAAGGCCGCGCTCGCCGCCTTCGCCCGCAGCGCCAGCGGCGGCACCAAGACGAGCGAGGCGGTCGCCGCGGCGTACCCCGGCGAAGCACGGCCGATCCTGGCCGAGGTGCCCTTCTCCAGCGCCCGCAAGTGGAGCGCGGTCGCGGCCGACGCGGACGGTTTCCGCGGCACCTTCGCCCTCGGCGCCCCGGAGTTCCTAGGCCGCCTCGTCCAGGGCGGGGACGCGCTCCGGGCCCCCGCCGGTTGGGCCGACAAGGGCTGGCGGATCCTGCTCTTCGCAACCTCCCCCGAGACGGGGGCCCTGTCCGGGCCGGACGGCGAACCCACGTTGCCCGCGACCATGGCCCCGGTCGCCTGGCTCGCCTTCGCCGACGAGCTGCGCCCCAACTCGAAGGCGACCCTCGACGGCTTCCGCGACGCCGGCATCGCCCTGAAGATCATCTCCGGCGACAACCCGGAGACGGTCGCCGCCCTCGCCCGCCAGGCCGGACTGCCCCAGGACGCCGTCCTCGTCTCCGGCCTCGAGCTGGCCGAGATGGACGACGCCGCCTTCGCCGAGGCGGCGGCCGGGGCGACCGTCTTCGGCCGGGTGACGCCGGAGCAGAAGCAGAAGCTGGTCCAGGCGCTCAAGGCAGAGGGCCACTACGTGGCGATGACGGGCGACGGCGTCAACGACGTCCTCTCGTTGAAGGAGGCGAACCTCGGGATCGCCATGCAGAGCGGCAGCCAGGCGACCCGCAACGCGGCCGACATCGTCCTCCTCAACGACTCGTTCGCGGCGCTGCCGGCGGCGTTCAAGGAGGGGCAGCGGATCCGCCGTGGCCTCCAGGGCATCCTCCAGCTCTTCCTGGCCCGGGTCTTCACCGTTGCCCTCATCATCCTGGCGGTGCTGCTGGTCGAGGCGGGGTTCCCCTTCTCGCCGGCCCACCTCTCCTTGCTGACGCTCCTGACGGTCGGCATCCCGACCTTCGGCCTGGCGCTCTGGGCGCGCCCGGGGCCGGTACCGGCGTCCCTCGGCAAGGAACTGCTCCGGTTCGTGCTGCCGGCGGCGACGCTGCTGGCCGCCACCGCCTTTCTGGTCTACACCGTCGTCTTCGTGGTCAACCGGCTGGGGGTCGAGGACTTCATCGTCGTCGACGGGGTGATCGCGATCGAGCTCGGCAGCCTCCAGGACGCTCCGGTGATTGGGACCGCCGACGCCGGCCCGGCCGCACCCGACGAGATCGCCCGCGAGGCGTTGATCCACACCCTGGTCCTGGGTGGGCTGATCCTCGTCGTCTTTGCGGCGCCACCGACCTCGGCTTGGGCGGCGGTCGAGAGACCGACCGGCGACTGGCGGCCGGCCCTGTTGGCGCTGGCGATGCTGCCGATTTACGTCGCGATCCTGACCGTGCCGCCGCTGCGCGAGTTCTTCCAGTTGGAAACGCTAGAGCTGGAGGACTACTTCGTGATCGGTGGCCTCGTCGCGCTCTGGGCGCTGCTGCTGCGCCGCGTCTGGCGGAACAATTCCTTCGGCCGCTTCTTCGGCTACGACGCGGCGCCAACGCCATCGGTGAGAAAAGCGGTAGCGTGACGGAGGCGGGGTGCCGCAACGCGTGGGCGGCGGGGGACGGTGACGTGGTGAGCCACCCCGACCTTGTGGTGGTCGCCGACGCCGGGCTGCTGGTGTCGCCTGGGATGGCGTGCATCGAGCTGGAGGCGCCGGCCGGGGTGCCACGCCTGCTCGACCTGCACGCGACAATCGCCGCCGAGTTCGAGGTCAAAGGGCTGACCTCGGCTGGAGCATGCCACGCCCGCGACGTGTCACTGCCGACGGCCATCCGCGCCCTCTACCCCCCGCCGCCGAGGCACACCCGCCACGCGAGGCGGTCACCCGGCCGACCGAGCGCGCCCGCGCCGCCTTGGTCGGATCGCCGATGACGGCGTCCATGTCGGCCACCGGGTGGTAGGTTCTGGCCGCGGGCGCCAGGAGATTCTTCGCTTCGCTCTCGGCGAGTCCTCATGCGTCGACATCGCAAGGGGCGGGACGGCTCGTTCGGAGCGGTGGAAAGGACGAACGGGTAGGCGGAACGGGGCGAAGGGATAGACGGCGAAGCACGCCGCAGCTAGAGCCCTCGGATCATGGCTTGCCCGCTGGGGGCTCGCGGTCGCGCGACGGCCTCGGGCTTCTCGAAGTCGTGGAGAACGTTCGCGTGGCGCGGGCTGTGACGCAGGCGGCCGCCTCGGGCAGCCGGCCGCAGGTGAAGTCCATGCACGTTCAGCCGGTGACGAAGGCGCGTAGCTCGGCCAGCACCTCGTCCGGCGCCTCCTCGGCCAGGTAGTGGCCGCTTCCGACGGCTCGGCCGCGGACGTCGTCCGCCCACTCGCGCCAGACCGCCGGCACGTCGTACCAGCCCGGTAGTGGCCCACGGCCGGCCCACAGGGCCAGCACCGGGCAGGCGATCCGTTTCGTGCCGCGGTCGGCCTCGTCGTGGGCAGCGTCGAGGGTGGCCGCCGCCCGGTAGTCCTCGCACC
>CADCWF010000131.1:7445-31043 GCA_902806345.1 uncultured Thermomicrobiales bacterium | reverse complement strand
TTACGGCAAATGGACGACGGACCTGAGCGACATCGTGGTGGTGGTCGTCAACCTCGACCCCTTCTCTCCCCGCGAGGGGCACATCCACCTGCCGCTGCCGGAGCTCGGCCTGGACTGGGAGCAGCCCTACCGCTCGCACGACCTAGTGTCCGAAGAGACCCACCTCTGGAACGGCGGTCGGATCTGGCTGCGGCTGGACCCCCAGGAGTCGCCCTACCGGGTCTACAGTCTGGAGGCGTGGCGGCGGATCGACTACGCCGAGCCATGCGGGTAGGGGCAATACTATTCGGCACGATCGGGAGGTTGCTCCTGGAGGAGCCGCATGCTGCCGCCTGATCAGACGACAAACTCGGACGAGCGGGTCGAGTTGGAGCGCGCCTCGGACGTGCTCGCGGAGTTGCTGTCGTCCGTCGGCACGACCGGTCGTCGCGTCATCGTCGAGGATGGAGGCCGTGACGTCGGCGCCATCGTGTCGCTCGCCGACCTGCGTCGCCTACGCAATGACGACCATCGTCGGGCGATGGCGGACGCAGCACTTGGACGAGTCGGCGACGCGTTCGCCGATGTCCCGATTGACGAACTTGAGCGGGAAGTTGCGACGGCAATAGCGGAGGTGCGAGCCGACGCTCGGCGGGAGCCCAACCCTTCGCGAGGCGGTTGATGCTGGTCGTCTGCGATGCCAACGTCTTGGCGTCGGGTACCCTCGGGTTGAGGAGAACGCACAGTGCGCCGGGTGCGGTGCTTCGTCAGATCCTCCGAGGGGATGTGGCCGTAGCATTGTCGGAGCCGATCCTCCGCGAGTTCGCACGGACCCTGGAGAAGCCGTATTTTGCGGCACGCCTTACCGAAGAGGAACGGCGGGCGACGGTCAATAGTGTCTGGGATGTTGCCCTGGATGCCCTCCTGACGCGCGAGGTCCACGGGGTTGCGACGCATCCCGAAGACGATCTGGTCCTTGCCCCGGCCCTGTCGGTCACCGCCGAGTTCCTCGTTACCGGCGACAAAGCACTCCTCGCTCTCGGTCCTTGGGAAGGGGTCCAAATCGTCGCTCCCGCAACATTTCTAGCCCTCCAGAGGATGTAGCGCCGACACACGACCGTGGCGGCGCGGATCCTCTCGATCGAAGGGCGGCAGTACCCGGCTACGGCTCGACCCCCAGGAGTCGCCCCACCGGATCTACTCCCGCGAGGCGTTGCGCTGGGTCGACCACGCCGAGCCGTGCGGGGAGCTCGCCCGTACGCGTGGGTGGACCGGTGCCCACGTCACCAGCGGGGCGGTTCAACCGCCACCGACGGCATGCACGACTTCCAACTGGTCGCCCTCGCGCAGCGACGTCACGCCGTAGGCCGTGCGGGCCAGGATCGTGCCGTTCAGCTCGACCAGGGCCATCTCGTCCGAGAGGCGCTTGCTGGCGAGGAAATCGTGGACCGTCCAGCCGGCCGCGACCTCGACGAGCTTGCCGTTGACCGTCACCGCCAGCGGCGAGGCCGGTTCCTCGGTCCATGATCGGGTCGTCGTCTGCGGTTCCATGTCGGCCTCCAATCGTTCCTCCAACGCGCGGTCGAGCGCCGCCCGCAGCGCCCGCGCCGCCCGCTCCGGCTCCGGGGTATCCACGATCGCCCCGATCGCGGCGACGCCCGCCGCCCCGACCCGGATGACCTCGGCGACGTTCACCGCGTCGATGCCACCGATCGCCAGGACCGGGCGGCGGGCGGCGGTGACGACGCGCGCCAGGCCGGCGAGCCCGAGCGGCGGCGCGCCGGGGTGGCTGGCGGTCGAGAAGACGTGGCCGGCGAGCAGGTAGTCCACGCCGTCGGAGACCGCGGCGGCCTCCGGCGAGTGGACCGACCGCCCGATCCGTGCCCCGGACCCCAGCACCGCCCGCGCCGCCGCGATCGCCTCGGCCCCGGCCCGTTCCGGCAGGTGGACCCCACCGCCCAGCGCCGCCGCGATGGGCGCCGCCGTCGCGGGGTCGCCGTTGACGAGCAGCGCCGCCCGCTCACCGATCCGCTCCCGCACCGCGGCGGCCACCTCGCGCACCCGCTCCGGCGCGGCACCCGGCATCCGGACCTGGATCGCATCGACCCCGCCGGCCACCGCCGCCTCGGCCAGGTCCGGCAGGGACACGCGTCCGGGCCGGCTGCCGAGGATCAGCATCAGTTTCAGGTGCGCCGGACGGGGGATGACCGCCGGTGGTGCCGCGCCAAGATTCCCCCTCTCCCGCGCATCGGGAGAGGGGGCGAGGGCGTGAGAACCCACCGTCGCCACCCCGCTCACCGCCCCGCGGAGGGATTCGGCGACGGCTGAGTACCTTCCCTACCCCGACGGCGCCGCCGAACCCGGCAATCGGTGGCCGGGCTGAACCGACCAAGGACCCTCAAAGGTCCTACGGATGGGCGCGGCACATCCGGCTCCCGGCTCCAGACCACCGTCAGTTCGCCCCGACCACACCGGCCAAAGGACTGCTGGCCGCCGCATAGGGCAGGCGGGGGATGCGGCCGGCGAGGTAGGCCTTGCGGCCGGCCCGGACCCCCTCGGCGATCGCCTCGGCCATCAGCGCCGGGTCTTGGGCGAGCGCGACGGCGGTGTTGACGAGGCAGGCGTCGGCGCCGATCTCCATCGCCAGTGCCGCGTCCGAAGGGGCACCAATGCCGGCGTCGACGACGACCGGGACGGTGGCCTGCTCGACGATGATCTCGATCGCGGCGCGGTTGACCAGCCCCTGGCCGGAGCCGATGGGCGAGGCGAGGGGCATCACCGTTGCCGTCCCGATCTCCTGCAGCCGGCGGGCCAGCACCGGGTCGGCGCCGATGTAGGGCAGCACGGCGAACCCTTCGGAAATGAGCGTTTGGGCCGCTTCCAGCGTGCCGATCGGGTCGGGCAGCAGGTAGCGGGGGTCGGGGATCACCTCCAGCTTGACCCAGGCGCCGAGACCCATCGCCTGCGCCATGCGGGCGATGCGGACCGCCTCCTCGGCGGTGCGGCAGCCGGCGGTGTTGGGCAGGATCGCGTAGCGGTCGGGGTCGATGTCCTCGAGGATCGAGCGGCTGGCCGGGTCGTCGAAGTCGATCCGCCGCAGGGCGACGGTGACGATCTCGGTACCGGAGGCGACCAGCGCAGCGCGGGTCTCGTCGCGGGTGCGGTACTTGCCGGTGCCGAGCATCAGGCGGCTGGCGAAGGTGCGGCCGGCGATGACGAGCGGGGCGTCGGCGGCGACGGGGCTGACGGTCGTGACCATGGAACACCCTCCACGCGAACGCCCCCAACGGGAGGGGGAGCGGCGGCTGAGGAGGGGGGGTTCGGCATCCCCGCGCGGGCATTATCCCGATCGGGTCCGACGGTCGGGGGCGGTTCCGGCCCCCCTCTCAGCCCGGTCCCCCGAGCTCCCGTTGCGGCGTCTTCGATTGTGTGTGAGGCAGGCTACGCCGGTGGCGGCCGGGCGTCAAGCGTTCGCAGGATTGGGGACACGGGCAGGCAGGGCGTGAGGCCCGGCGCGTCGGCACGGGCGGAGGCGCCGGTCGTCCCGCCGCGGCCGGGCCGGTGCATCGGCCGCTCGCGGGCGCATTGACAACACCGGAGCGGGATGTAGTGTGCGCCGCATCAAGACAACCCACGGCGCCGACGGGCGTGGGCGCCGTCCAGCTCGGTGGCGCGACGACCCCCCGGGTCGGTCGCTGGGACCTTGCGGCGACTGAGTACCAGACGGCGGGGGCCGCGGGCACGAACGCCGGCGTCTTGCCATTCGTCTCGCCATCGGAGGTCCGAACCGGATGCGGCACCGCAGGAGCACCGGGCAACCCGTGGTCGGCCGGCGGGCGGTTCGCCCCTCTCCGGTGCCGCGCCGACCCGCGACGACCGCGACGACGACGGCGACCTCGCTCCTGGCGACGCCGGGGACCTTCGAGTCCGCCCGCCGCCTCGGCGAGTCCCTCGTCATCGCCGCCGTCACCTCGTCCGGCCTCTACCTCGTCGGCGCCGTCTACACCGACGCCTACTACGGTCGGCTCTCGATCGAGACCACCTCGCTCGACCTCTCGCCCCCCTACGTCGCGCTGCAGTCGGCCCACGCCCTGCGGGCCCTGCTCGAATACCCTTCGACCCTCCTCCTGTTCTGGATCCTGTACCGCACCTTCGCCTCGCCAGTCCGCCGGGTACGCCAGTGGTTCGACCGCGCCCGGCGGCGCTTCCCCCGGCTCCTGCTCGTCGCCGCCAACCTCGTCGTCGTCGCCCCGCTCGTGGTCGGCGCCGTCCTCACCGGCTACCGGGAGCAGACGCTGGTGCCCGGTTCGCTGGTCTCGGAGGTGGCCGGGGTGCTGGAGGATCTCGGGGTCCTCCTCCTGGGCTACGCGGTCTGGCTGGGCTGGAGCCAGCGCGCCTCGATCGTCTCCCAGATCCGGGCGCGCAAGCCGGTCCCGATCGCGCTCGTCTTCTTCGTCTACCTGCTGAGCGCCCTGGCCGCGACCGCGGTCGCCGCCGAGCGGGCGGCGGCGTTGCTCCTGACCGGCGGCTCGGACGCCAGCATCGGGATCGAGCTCACCATGGCGCCCGAGGCCGACCAGCAACTGGAGGGGAAAGACCTGATCCTCGTCTCCGCCCGCAACGGGACCTTCTTCGTGGTCGAACGGCAGCCGGCGCCGCCGAGCCAGCGCCCGGTCGCCTACATGGTTCCCGCCGCGGCGGTCGACGTGGCGCGGGTCCAGCGGCAGGTCGATGCCGACGCCACGTTCGACGAGTTCGAGCTCGAGGGCATCGAGTGACCGCGGGTGACGGCAGGCGGCGGGGTCGTGCCATCCAGTCGCGGACCGGGCGGGGACCGAGCTAGATCGTCGGAGTCGCGTCCGGGCCGATCGTGCCCGCGAAGGCGAAGTGGTACGCCTCCCCGGTCGTCGGGTCGGTGAAGGTCATGGTCGGGTCGCCGCCGTCCCGCCCGAAAGCCACGGTCGCTGGGCCGGCCAACGGGAGATGCGAGGTCAGGTAGGTCATCCCCCCCGCCTCGCGCAGCGGCCGCAACTCCGCCCGGAAGTCGCCCGCGTCGAGGATCAGCGTCCCCTCGCCCAGCACGATGGCGACCCCGCCGAGGACGTCGCTCTCGTAGCGTCCCAGGTACGGCCCCGCCGTGGCGGGGTCGACGGGGCCGAGCTGCTGCTGCAGTTCCATGGTCTGCTGCGCGCCGGCATCGATCCCCGCCGTCACCACCTCATCGAACGTCGCCGGTTGGCCGAACGCCAGCTCGAACAGCCGGAACTGGACCGCGTAGGTGAAGAAGGAGGCGTTGATGCCGTTGGTCAGAACGACGAGGCCGAGGTCCGCGTCGGGGAGCAGCGCGGCCTGGGTGCTGAAGCCGAAGGTGCCGCCGCTGTGCCAGAGCAGCCGTTGCCCGCGGTAGTCGCCGACCACCCAGCCGAGCCCGTACCCCCGCCCCATGGCGGCGAACTCCGGAGGCACGCCGGCATCGGCCGGCGGCGGCGGGATCGCCACTCGCGGCTCCCACGTCGCATCCAGGGTGGCGCGGGAGACGATGCGCGCCCCGTCCGGGGCGACGCCGCCGGCCAGTTCCATCTGGACGTAGCGGGCCATCTCGGCGGCGGTCGACCACAACGCGCCGGCCGGGGCGACCGAGCGGACGTAGCGCTCGTCCTCGGCCAAGGAGGCGGGGCGGTAGGCGCCGGCGAGATCCTGGCCGTGGGGCTGCGCGAAGTCGTCGCTGGCGACCACGTCGTCGAGGGCGAAGGTCGAGCGGGCCATCCCGAGCGGGTCGAGGAGTTGCTCCCGCATCGCCGTCACGTAGGCACCGTAGAGGTCGTCCGCGCTCCCGCCGGCCGCCACCGCCGCCGCGTAGCCGCCGATGCCGAACATCTGGTTGGAGTACTGGAACCGCTCGCCAAGGGGGGCCGTCAAGGGCAGCGTGGCCGCCTGGGCGACCAGCCGCCCCGGCGTCAGCGACCCGGCGTTGAAGATGAGCTCGGGGTCACGCTCGGGCAGCCCCGTGCAGGCGCAGAAGGCATCGCGGACCGTCAGCCGGCGGGTCAGGTCCGGGTCGGCGACGGCGAAGGCCGGCAGCAGGTCGACGACCAGGGTGTCCCAGGCCAGCTTTCCATCGTCGACCAACGTGGCCGCCATCGTCGCCGTCATCGGTTTGGTGACCGAGCCGACCATCATCAAGGTGTCTGGCGTGACCGGGGCGTCCTGGCCGAGGGCACGGAGGCCGAAGCCCTGCTGGTAGGCCACCTCGCCGCCCTGGACGACGGCGACGGCGGCGCCGGGAACGCCGGTCTTCTCGAGCATGGAGCCGACGTAGGCCTCGAACTCGGCGAGACGGGCGCCGGTCAGGGGCAATGGCCCGGTCTCGGCCAAGCTGGTCGCGGGGTTGGCAGCGGGCGAGGCCTCCCGCGCGGTCATGGCTGGCGACCCGCTCATGATGGCGACGAGAACGACGACGGATGCGACGAGGCGGATCATGGCGTTTTCCTCCTGGACGCGCCGAAGAGCGGGGTTGCCCGCGAAGCCGATTCAGGATCTGTCAGCCACCGGTCAGCCAGCGGACCGGCTTGAAACCGGCAATCGTCATGACCGGGACCCCGTCGGCGCCGACCGCGAAGGCGACGGGCTGCCCCACGATCGCCCCCGGACCACTCGCCACCACGTAGCCCCCGTCCGCGAACGCGAGCAGTGGTAGCGACCGGATGCCGTGGTCGAGGCGGAGGCCCCCGCCCTCGTCAAGCCGCACCCGGAAGCCATCCTCGTACAGCCCCAGGTACGACGCGACGGCCAACGGGTTGGCCGGCTGGGTCTGGGCGGCCAGTTCGGCCGTCCGGGCCCCCAGCAGCGGCGCGGAGTCGGCAAGGATGGCAGGTAAGCCCCGGTTCAGGCCGAAGAGCCTGCTCAGCAGGCTCGCCCGCACCCAGAGGTAGAAGAGGGTACCGTTGTCCGTGTTGCTCAGGACTGAGAAGCCAACCCTCTCCGCCGGGAAAAAGCCCATCAGCGCGTCGAAGCCGTCGATCCCCCCGGCGTGCCAGACGAGGCGGCGGCCGTCGCGGAACTCCTCAACGAGCCAGCCCAGCGCGTAGCGCAGCGAGTCCGTGTCGGGCCGCAGGTCGGAAGGGAGGAGTTCGCCCGCGGCGACGCCCGGCCGGTGCGTCGCGACGAGGTTGGCGGCCGAGACGACGCGGGCGCCGTCGGGGGCGACGCCGCCGTTCATCTGGGTGATCAGGAAGCGCGCCATGTCGGTGCCGCTGGTCAGGCCGGAGTCGGCCGGGGCGGCGAGCAGCGTGAGCTTGACCCGCAGCCCCACCGCGAGCCGATCTTCCAGCCGGGGCGGAGCACCCACTCTGGGCGGGGCTGGGGCGCGAACAGCTTCGTGCCCAAGAGCGGGGCGTCGTCCACCAAGACGGGCTGATCGCCGGGCAGGACCAACGAACGCGCGGCCGAAGCGGCCCCAGGATCGGCACGGATGACCGGCGTTGAGGGCGTCGGGCGCATCGAACGTCCCCGTCTGCGAGGGCTGGGCTGTGGGGGATGGTACCGGACGGCGGGCGGGGGCGATGGTGCGCCCGGCCGACCCCCTACGTAAACGCCGTCCCCGTCTGCACCCCTGTCCGCGACAGGCGGTGTTGCTGGGTCGTGACCGCCAGCACTGGCAGTGCGCCCGTCGCCACCGGTTGGCAGAGGCGCTGGATGCCGAGCAAGATCATCCCGTTCGTCGGCGTCCCCAGGCCAGCATCGTCCCGAAGATCGTCCCCTTGTCGCCGTTCAGGGCGCAGCCGTCCAGCAGCGCCGCCGTCACCGCCTCCAGATCCAGCCCCTGGGAGCCCGACTGCGGCTGCCCGGTAGCCGGAGAGACTCCTCGCCATCGAACGCTCCTCCTCCAGGGGTCCGCCACGCCGCGCGGTCCCCCGACCGTCGACCGGACATCGACGTTGATGACACGGAGCGGCGTGCCGGCGTGGTCCGGAACCGGGGCGCGGCATGTCAAGCGGGCGGTCGCGCCGGGGCGGTCGTTGCCGGACCACCCCCCGCCGCGGGGCAGGCCGACGCCGAACACGAGCGGCCGGCACGTGCCGGCGACCGGAGGCGGAGGAATCAAAAGCCGAATCCCGTCGTTTGCGAGAGCCGGTGGTCCGGTCAATGGACCCGGAGGGCGTTGTCCGCGAGATCCTGCCGAACCTGCTGGCTGCGATCGCGGCGTCGCTGTTCGGCCCCGTCTCGGCCCGGGAGTTAGCGGTGAGCGGTCCGGAGGGGTTGGGCCTCGGACGGCTCGAGGCGCCGACGCCGGCGACGACGATCTCGTGGGTGAACGACGACGCAGCGATCATCGAGGCCGGGGCGATGGTCGGCGGCCCGATCGGAGACGGCCGACGGCCCCCTCCCCCGAGTCCGGGGGAGGGGGTTGGTTGCGTCGGGCGGCGGCGCCTACGGCGCCGCCGCCGCGGCGACCGAGGTCCAGACTGGAACCTCGGAGAGCGCCGTCCCGACCAGATCTGGCCCCTGCAAGGGGAGCCGGCGGGCGCTGGCTGGGGCGTCCCCGGAGTCCAGCACCGTGCCGTCGGCGCCGACGACCGTGAAGGTGCAGGCGCAGGTCCAGGCGTCGCCCGTCGTGTCGACCTCGTGCGGCCCGCGGACCACGACGTAGCCGGCGCTGGCGGCGTTGTCGAAGACGGTGGCCAGGGTCAGCATCGCGGTCCGGTCATCGACCGCCTCCCAGGTGCCGCCGGCGACCCGGTTGGCGCCGAGGCCGGCCACCTGCCCGTCTGGGGTGACGATGGCGATCTCCGGCGAGTCCATCTCGCTCCCCGAAACGGTGTCGACGACCTAGGTGCCGACGAAGGGGTGGTTGGCCGCGGCGGGGGTGGCCTCCTGGGCCGCTGTGCCGGTGCCCGTCCCGAGGATCCCGGCGGTGCCGACCATCGCGATGGCCGAGAGCGCGATCAACTAGCGGTGCATGGCTCGATCCTCTCTCCACTCGCAGTTCGAGACACTAGGCGCTTCAAGAACGAAGGCGATCCCTCGTCCACCCGGGCTCCTTCCCATCAGCTGCCCCGACGGCGTTCGCTATGGCGCCGGGGTGGCCGCGGTGCCCTCCGGGAAGCCGGGTGCGCCGACGCCCATCCGGGTTCCCGTCACGGGCCGGCGGTTGGGGCCGGGGGGGATAACCTCGATGACGGCGCCCGCCGCGTCGCGGATGGTGACCGTTTCCCGCAGACGATCGTCGACGAAGGTCTGGCCGTCGGCGCCGACCTCGGGGTAGCCGTCGAGGGTGACGGAGCCGAGGAAGACCCCGTCCGCCCCGGAGAGCAGCAGGACGGCCGTGAAGTGGCCGCGGCGGTCGGTGTCGGCCTCCCACACCCCGACGTAGGGGGAGGCGAACTGGACGCCCCCCGACCCAGCCTGGTTGGGCGGGACCACGACCAGGACCGAGCCGTCGGCGGCGAAAGCAGCCGTTGCCGGGAACTGCGGGTCGGCCGGCGCCGGTGGGTTCGCCATGACCAGCCAGATCCCGGTCAATGGATGGGCGGCGACGCCGGTAGGGCCGGTGTTCTGGGCGGCGAGGGCAGCGCCCCCGAAGGGCAACGAGCCGACGAGGACACCGGGGACGACCGAACCGAGGACCGTACGACGATGCATGGCGAGCTCCTTTCAGCGTAAGCCGTTGGTGCCGTTTCTCTCGTCAGGGACGACCGCGGTGCTGCCCGATCCTGACCTCCTCCCCCATCGGATGTCCCGATGTCAGCAATCGCTCCGTCGCACACGGTCACGACGGGGCGCTGCCGCGCTTCTCCCGAAGACGGCTCGGCGCCGGGGGCCGCGCCCGGTGCCCATGGTGTCGAACGGGTTACGGCAGCAGGAGGACGCCGAAGTGGTGGTCGACGACGCCGAGCCCCTCTTCGACGAAGAAGTTGGAGGTGATCAGCCCGGTCGCCCCGACGAACTGCCCCTCGCCGGCCTCGACCCGCCACGACACCGCGCCATGTTGGCGCGGGGGTCGGCGCTGGGGGCGAGGTGGCCGCTGCCGACGGTGGCGAAGCGCAGCCGGTGACCTTCCCCGAACTCGATCGTGCCCTCCTCGAGGAAGCTGGTCTCCCCGGTGAAGGTCACCTCCGAGGCGAACGTTGCCTCGCCGCCGGGAGCCGACTCGATCGTCGCCTCCAGCCCGTCTGGCCCGACGGAGGCGGTCAGGGTGCTGCAGGGGGCACGGGTCGCCGCCCGCAGGATGGTTCCCGCCTCGTCGACCGGCTCCGCCCGGCCCGTGAACCGCATCGCGTAGATCACCTGGCGCATCGCGGTGCTCCTCTCCTGACGCCAAGCATCCGGGAACGACGGGACCGGGGACGGTCGGGCCTACGTCCGAGCGCCTGGCCTCCGATGAGGCGGTCCCTGGCCCTCCCCGCGGCGTGCCCCAACCAGCATGTCGTGGGGAGCGTGCTCGCCGGGCAACCGGAATCTGGCCGATCTGATCGCTTTCGCGAGCGGGTGCTCTCCCGCTCCCATGCCTCAGGAGCGGGGGCCGCGGGGCGAGGGCGGTCCGTCGCGAACTCGGACCCATCGTCCGGATTCCCTATCGGCGGCCCGTCGCGTCGGGTGGCGCCAGGGCGCCGTAGACCGGACGGGTGCTGGGCGAAACCACCATGTTGTGCTTCTCCATCAGCGCGGTCGCGGCCTCGGTTGTCTCCGTGGCGCCCGAAGCCAGCACCAGGGACACCTCCGCGAAGTAGTCCTCGATGCCCGCCGGGGTGAACACGGTCAACTGGCGGGCGGGCGCGGCGCCCGCGTTCCAGAAGGTGTGCGCGACGCCGCGCGGGACGAAGACGAACGAGCCGGCCCGCGCGACGTGCTCGCACCCGTCGATGAGGAAGGTCATCTCCCCCTCGAGGACGGAGAACGCCTCTCCCAGCCGCGGTGCAGGTGGAGCGGAGGCCCGCCGGTGGCGGGCGGCACGACGCACTCGTAGGCCGAAAGCGTGCCGCCGGTCTCGGCGCCAACCGCCTTGAGGACCACCTCGGCGGCGTCGCCGAGCGCGATGCGGCGGCCCTCCCAGGGGCCTCGGACGATGACGCGGCACCGGCCGCCGGCGTCCTCCGTACCAGAGCCCGAGACCTCCGTCGCGGAAGGCGCCATGCCGGTCACCGCCAGCTCCCGGCCACGGCCGCGGCGATCGTCCCCCAGCCGGTCGCGAGGACCCGGCGGAGGCCAGCTACGACCATCGAGGCGACGCCTCCTGGAGCGCGGGTGCCCGCTCGCCACGACCGCGCGGGGTGCCGGGACCCAGGCAAGGATCGAGGAGCCTCCGATCGGCGGCGGCGGGCCGCCTCATCGAGCAAGTCCCGCTGGTACAGCGCAAAGGAGTACGGGTTCGGAACCATCGCCGCGGCTCCCTCCGGGGTAGATGGGGGGCGGGTGGCGTCGTTCCCCGAACATCGCCGCCGCCTTGGGCGAAGCCGCCCTGGTTGCGACTCTAGGGGGTGACGCGGCAGCGAACATCCGTGGCAGTACGGAGCCAGTACGGAGGTCGGTACGGAATTTCCGGTCGGGAGATCCGGGAGCGGTGGAGGTCCGCTCAGATGCCCGGCGGAGGGGCGTTGGAAGGGGGACCGGCGATGGCGGCGGCGAGCTGGGCGCGGTTCCCCAAACCCGACTTGGCAAGCAGGTTGGCGACGTGGCTCTCGACGGTGCGCTCGCCGATGCTCAACGCGTCGGCGATCTGGCGGTTCGACCAGCCCTGAACAACCAGCGGCAGGACCTCCCGTTCGCGCCGCGTCAGCGCTGTGGTGAATGCCGCCCCCGATGCCGGCAGAGGCGGCCCGGCGACCGCGCCGACCGCCTCCGGAAGCGCGGCGAAGAGGCGCCACTCGCCCGCCGCGCCGGCGAGCGGGCGCCGCCCCCGGTCCGCGAAGCGCAGCCCCGCCCCCGCCACCAGATCCTTGACGGTGCTCGACACAAGCACCTCCCCCGGCCCGGCCTGTCCGGCGACCCAGGCCGCAAGGGGCACCGCCACCCCGCCGACCTGCCCGCCGCGGATCTCGCACTCGCCGGTGTGAACGCCGGCGCGGGTGGTCAGTCCGAGGGCACGACCGGCAGCGCCGATTGCCTCGGCACAGCGGATCGCCCGGGCCGGGCCATCGAACGTGGCCACGACCTGGTCGCCGGTCAGGTCGCGCGGGCGGCCCCGGAAGCGACCGAGCTCTCGCGCCACTGCCGCCCGGAACCGGTCTTGGAGGTCGCCCCACCGGAGATCCCCGTGCGCGACCGCCCGACCGGCCTGATCGGTGACCTCGCTCACGAGCACCGTCGCCAGGACGCTGTCGGGCAGGCCGATCGGGGGCGCCCCGGTGACGAACGCTTCGATCTCGTCGACGAGGGCGTCCACCTCGCCGACGAACTGGAGGTAGTCGACGCCGGGCGGGCGGACCAAGCGGGCGCCGGGGATGCGGTCCGCGACGTAGCGGCTCTCTTCGATCCGGTGGTGCCGCTCCTCGGCCCGGTGGATGACCAGGGTCGGCACCCGGATCGCCGGCAGGACGTGGCGGATGTCGATCGCCGCGTTCATCCGCTCGAGGGCGATGACGGCGCCGGGGCTCGCCCCCAGCCGCAGGAAGGCGCCGAACCAGGCGCGGAAAGCGGGGTCGCCGGCGGCGCTCGGGGCCATCGCGGCGAGCACGTCGGCGACGGCTCCTTCCCCGGAAACCCCCTCGGCGCCCCAGGTCTCGTGGATCGTGGCGGCGAGCTCGTCGAGGTCCTTCGCGCGCTCCTCCGCCGTCTGCGACCAGGGGTAGTCGGGGGCACGAACCTCCGAGGCGTAGGCACCCAGCAGGACGAGGGCAACCGTCCGTTCCGGGTAGGTGGCGGCGAAGAGGGCGGCGAGCGGCGCGCTCTCGGAGACGCCAAGGATGACGGCACGCCCCGAGCCCGCGGCGTCCATCACCGCCCGCACGTCGTCCATCCGCTCTTCGAGCGGAGCGATCCCGGCGGCGCGGTCGGAGAGGCCGGTGCCGCGCTTGTCGAAGACGATCAGGCGGGAGAAGCCAGCCAGCCGCCGCAGGTAGCGGGCGTACCCGGGCTCCTCCCAGGCGTGCTCCAGGTGGGAGACGAAGGGCGGCGCGTGGACGAGGTCGACCGGGCCGTCGCCGACGACCTGGTAGGCGATGCTGAGGTCGCCGCTGCGGGCGTATCTGGTGCGCGGCTCCATGCCCTCGGCCACCTCGCGCGGCACGCCCCGTGGATACGGTTCAGGCGAGGAGCCTAGCACCGACCGGGAGCGTTCGCCGAACCGACGAACGCGGCGCCAATCCGGGCTGGACCGGAGCGGCTACGGATCGATCGGGCCGTCGCTGATTCCGCGCCGACCGGGGGTTGCCTACCCGCTCACCGATCCTACCCGTTTTCCCTGGTACCGACCTGACGGATCGGCCAGGAGATTACGAATGGATAGTCGCTTCCCAGAGGGAACCTTCTATGCTATCGTGTTGGTCGGGCCGCCGCGGCGGGCGGCGGCCGAGCCACGAAGGGAGCGCCGATGTCCACGACGTTCGATTTCAACGAGTTCAACCGGGGGGTGGTCGAGGAGTTCCGGGCCAACGGCGGCAAGGTCGGCGGCCAGTTCGCGGGCGCCCCGATGGTGCTGCTGACGACGACCGGGGCCAGGAGCGGCCAGCCGCGGACCTCCCCCCTCGTCTACACGACCGACGGCGACCGCGTCGTCATCATCGCCTCCAAGGGCGGCGCCCCGACCCACCCCGACTGGTACCACAACCTGGTCGCCAACCCGGAGGTCACCGTCGAGATCGGCGAGGAGACCTACCCGGCCCGCGCCAGCGTCGCCCAGGGGGCGGAGCGGGACCGCATCTTCGCCGGGGTGGTCGCGCTGATGCCGAACTTCGGCGAGTACCAGAAGAACACCGACCGCCAGATCCCGGTCGTCCTCCTGGAGCGGATCGCCGCCTCGGACGCGGCCCCGGCCCCGGCCCCGGCGGTGGCGGCGGCGGCACCGAGCCCGGCCTAGCCGCCCCCCTGGGGGACGGGCGAGACGAGCCAGCCGCCGTCCACCACCAGTTCGGCGCCGGTGACGAACGAGGCGTCCTCGGAGGCGAGGAAGGCGATCGCCGCGGCCACCTCCTCCGGCCGGCCCATCCGGCCGAGGGGCGCCCGTGCGATCGCCGCTGCCCGCTCGGCGGCGGACTGGCCGTCCCAGATCCTGGTCTCGATCGACCCCGGCAGCACGACGTTGACCCGCACCTCCGGCCCGTACTCGACCGCCAACTGGCGGACCAGGGCGCAGATGCCCCCCTTCGCCGCGGCGTAGGCGGGGTGGCTCGGGAAGCCGACCCGGGCGTGGACGGAGGAGGTCGCGACGAAGGCGCCCCGCCGCGCCCGCAGCTCCCCCATGCAGGCGCGGGCGGCCAGGAAGACGTGGCCGAGGCAGACCTCGATCTGGCGGCTCCACGAGGCCGGCGCCAGCTCGGCGGCCGGGGCGTGGTGGACGAAAAAAGCGTTGGCGACGACGACGTCGAGGCCCCCCAGGCCCCGCCCCAGCGCCGCCGCCACCAGCCCGTCCCAGGCGGCCGGGTCCGCCACGTCGGCCCGGACGAAGGTGGCCGTCGGACCGAGCTCCTGCGCCAGCGCCTCGCCGGCCACCCCGTCGAGGTCGGCGACGACGACCGCCGCCCCCTCCGCCGCCAGCCGCCGCGCCGTCGCCGCACCGATCCCGTTGGCG
Organism: uncultured Thermomicrobiales bacterium; assembly: GCA_902806345.1. Classification (GTDB taxonomy): domain Bacteria; phylum Chloroflexota; class Chloroflexia; order Thermomicrobiales; family UBA6265; genus CADCWF01. The sequence goes on along the minus strand of CADCWF010000131.1, from coordinate 16,339 downwards.
CCGCCGGTGACGATCGCGACCTTGCCGGCGAAACGCTCCGCCATGCCCCGCCTCCCGTTCCGCGGCGCCCGGCCGTGGTGCAGCCGCCTGTGACCACGCCCGGTTGCCGCCAGCGCCGGCAACGCCGACCTTGCCAACACGGTCGGGCGGCTCCGCCTGCCACGATTGCCCCCGCTCGCCGCCGCCGACCTTACACGAGGGCCGGCAGCAACGATCGCGGCACGCTCGCCAGGACGACCATCCCGGCCGGGCCGCCGAGCTCCACGTCGACGGCCGCCGAGAGCAGGCCGTAGGCCTCCTCCGGGGTGCATCCCGCCTCGACGAGGAGGATGTCCCACATCGCCCCTAGGGCCTGCTGCCGGGCGTCCAGGAAACGGCCTCGGGGCTGCAGCCCGACGGTGGTCAATCGGTCGGCCGTCTCGATCCGCGGCGTCGCGAGCCGCAGCCCCTTGCGGACGCCGAACCGGACGGTCGCCGAGCCCGGGCACTCGATGGCGACGCTGGTCCCCTCGTTGGCGCCCATCGCGGCGTGGAGGTCGCCCAGGGAGAAGAGGCCGCCGGGGACCTGGGCCGGGAAGAGGAGGGTGCTGCCGGGCCGGGCCTGGACGAGGTCGTAGTTGCCGCCCCACGGCGCCGGCGGCGCAAGGGTCGAGGTTTTGCCGCGGGCCGGCGCCAGCCCGAGGCAGCCGACCATCGGCGCCACCTCCACCCGCAGCCGCGGCGACAGCTCGATGTGGCCGTCCCGGATCGGGAGGCGACGGAGCAGCGGCTGCAGCCGATCGGAGACGGGGCCGAACCCGGGCACCGACGCGCTCCACCCCCAGGCGCCGGGCTCGACGGCCAGGATCTCGACCGCGACCGCGTCGCCCGGCTCGACCCCGGTGATGGCGACCGGCCCGGTGACCACGTTGAGCGCGGTCACGTCGTGGACATCCAGCCACCGCTCGCCGGCATCGAACAGCGCCTCGATCGGGTCGCTGCTCGTCTCGAAGACGACCGTCTCGCCCGGCGCCACCGTCAGCGCCGGCGGCGTCTCCGGTCGGAAGGCGGCCTGGGCGTGCTCGGGGCCGAGGCGGTGGACGGGGTCGGGCACGGCGGTCCTCCGCCGCCGATTGTCGCACCGCCGGCCGCGGCCCGGGCGAGGCGGGCCGGCTGGCCCGCCCGGGCAACCAACCGCCGTCCTCGGTGGAGGCCCACCGCGTGGACCGATCCAAAGCTATCCTCTGGCCACGGGAGGTCGTTGCCCGGGCGCCGGATTGCGGTGCCGCCGCTCCATCGTCCAGGAGCAACGCCGCGCGTGCCAGCTCCCCGGATGCCCAGGAGCGTGTGGTGAAGCACCTCTACGTCGTGACGCATACGCAATCGACCCACCACACCGAAGGGCTCGTCGGCGGCTGGTACGACAGCGGGCTCACCGAGTTCGGGCTGAGTCAGGCCGCGAGCGTCGGGCGGCGCGTCCGCGAGCTCATCCCCGAGGAGGCGCCGGCCGAGCTCTACGCGTCGGATCTGCGGCGGGCGTACCAGACGGCCGAGGCGATCGCGCGGCTCCTGCGAGCGCCGATCCAGACCACCGCCGACCTCCGGGAGATCTCGTACGGCGACGCCGAAGGCAAGGCCCAGGCCTGGCTTGACGCGCGCTTCGTCCATGCCCCGGAGACGGGCGATCGGATGGACCACCGAAACGGGATCCCCGGCGCCGAACGCAAGCGGGAGTTCGGCCAGAGGATCTATCGCGCCATGGATCGGATCCTGGCCAGCCCGTGTCCGCACCAGATCATCGTCACCCACGGGTTCGCCCTGACGTTCGTGGTCGCCGCCTGGATAAAGCTGCCGCTGGACTCCGCCGGCCACATCGGGGTGGCGTCGACGAGCGGCGGGATCACGCACCTGTTCGAGGACGACGTGTTCCACAATCGCGGCATTGTGAGCCTCGATGAAACGTCCCACCTGGGCCGAGCCGAGACGCGGCTCGCGCCGTAACCGACACCGTTGGCCGCCGCGGGCCGGTGGGGCCGCCGGGCGTCCTCCCCGCGCCCCTATTCGGGAGGTCGCAGCTTGACTGGTGGGAAGCACCGGTCCCCGTCCGACCTCCGCAGGCTGAGCCCGTTGCAGCATTCGGCGGTCGCGTCGCAGTCCCCGCCCTGCTCGGCGCAGGTGGCGAGGCGGCAGGTGCAGCGGCCGGCAGGGTCGCGGTTGAGACAGCGGCACTCGCCGCTCCGGCAGTCGGAGGGCGTGTCCGGGTCGCACGGGTCGCCCACCCCGGCCGGGACGCAAGTGCGGTTCGGGCGGCATGTGCCGCTGCAGCACTGGCCGTCGCGGCGGCACGGCGCATCTCGCCCGCGGCAGGCGGCGGCCGCGACCCGGCCCCGGGTGCCGAGCCCGAACAGCGCCGCACCCGCCGCTCCGAGCGCCCCGCGCCGGAGCACCCCGCGGCGGGTGCCGTCATCGCCAGGGACCGCACCAGGGTATCGAAGTTCGTCCCATCCCCGACGGTCCTCCTCGATTCGTCGGTTGGCCTCCACCGGCCGGCGCGTTCGGCCCACGCCGACGCCGCGGGCCTGCTCGGCCCGCTCCGCGCCGCGATTCCCGGGTGGCCTGGCGCTACTGTTCGACCTCCATCATGTCGCGGATCTGGTCGTCGCTCAGCTCCAGGTCGTGCGCCTCCTTGGCGTGCTGGCGCACCCGCGGCAGGAGGTCCGCCTCGTCCCGCCCGCGCAGTTCGACCCCGCACGTGCACCGCACCAGCTTGCCCATCGCCCGGTCTCCTCTCCTCGCTTCGGCGCCGATCGCCAACCTCAGCCTAGCCCAGCCCGATTGCACCGCCCTTGCGCTACGATTGCAGCCATGCGCCGTCTACCGCCGCGCCTCCGCGTCTACGTCTGCGGCCGCCTCGCCGTCGAGTTCGGCCCCGTCGTCGTGCCCGAGGCGGCCTTCCCCGCCCGCCAGGGGCGCCGCCTCTGGGCCTTCCTGGTGCTGCACCGGCAGCAGCCGGTCGGCCGCGCCGACCTGGCCGAGGCGGTCTGGGGCGACGCGGTCCCCGACGCCTGGGACGTCGGCCTGAACGCGCTCGCCAGCCGCCTCCGCCGCTCGCTGCGGCCCCTTGCGGACCCGTGCCCCCGGCTGGCCCTGCGCGGCGAGGAGGGGCGGTACGCCCTCGTCGTTCCCCCGGACACCTTCGTCGACTACGAGCGGGCGCGGGAGGCGCTGCACCGGGCCGACGTCCTGATGCGGCGGGGCGAGTTGGGGGCCGCCCTCGGCGAAGCGCGGGTCGCGACCGAGATCGCGGCCCGCGGGTTCCTCGGCGGCGAGGACGGGGACTGGGTCGAAGGGCAGCGGCGGCTGCTGGCGGAGGTCCGGCTGCACGCGCTGGAGTACACGGTCGAGGCCGAGCTGGGGCGTGGGCACCCGGACACGGCCGAGCGGGAGGCGGAGTTCCTGGTCTCGCTCGATCTGGCGCGGGAGCGGAGTCTGCGCCTGCTGGCGCGGGCGCGGCAGGAGCTGGAGGCGGGCGACCGGTCGGACACGGGTGCAGCCGTGGCGGGAGCCCCAAGCTCCGGTTCGCCACGTCTCGACCGGCCCGATTAGACGACCGGGCGGCGAGCAGCCGGCGACGGCCGTTCTGCCATTCGCCGCCGAGCGGACAACCGCCACCGTGGCGCGGCGGCTGGATCTCGGGCGGCCCTGGCCGGTGCCCGAGTCGCTGCCCGGGAACCGGGACGACCCTCCCGCTTCGGCTCGCTTCCGGCGGGGCGGTGCGATACTCGACGGCCGCCGGAGGGCGGGCGGTGCCTGCCGTCTCACCCGTCCAGGGCGTGATCTCGACGCCCGCCGGCGAGCGGCTTGGCGGGAGGGGTGGAGCGCGATGGCCGACGGGACGTGGGGCGAGCCGGGGCGGGTGACGGCGCACGGCAACGGCCTCTGGCAGATTGACCTCGGCTTCCGCGGCCGGGAAGGCGTCATCGCCGCCTACCTGCTGGCGGGCGCCGACGAACTGGCCCTGGTCGAGACCGGCCCGACGACGACCCTGCCGGCGCTGCTGGCCGGGATCCGGGCAGCCGGGTTCGAGCCGGCGGCGCTCGGCCGGGTCTTCGTCAGCCACATCCACCTCGACCACTCCGGCGGCGCCGGGGTGCTGCTGCGCGACCACGCCCCAGAAGCCGTCGTCCACGTCCACCCGCTGGGGGCCCCCCACCTGACCGACCCGGACAGGCTGCTGGCGAGCGCGGGCCGCCTCTACACCGGGCGGATGGACGACCTCTGGGGCGAGGTGGCGCCGATCCCGGCCAAGCGGGTCGTCGCCTGGAGCGACGGCGACTCGGTCGAGACCGGCGGCAGGCCGCTGACCGGCCTCTACACCCCCGGCCACGCCGCCCACCACGTGACGCTCTGGGACCCGTTCCGCGGCGTCGCCTTCACCGGCGACGTTGGCGGGGTGCGGATGGCCGGCACGGGCTACGCCGTGCCACCGGCGCCGCCGCCGGAGCTGGACCCCGAGGCGTGGGCGGGCAGCGTCGAACGGCTGCGCGGACTCGGCGCGCGGCGGCTCTTCCTGACCCACGGCGGCGGCTTCGAGGACGTGTCGGCGCACCTGGACCAGTTGATGCCGAACCTGGACGAGCTGCGGAGCATCGTCAAGGCGGCGCTGCTGGGCGGGGAGGACCGAGCGGCGCTGACGGAGCGCGTCCACGCCCACGTCGCGGAGAAACTCGGCCCGGTCGAGCCGGGGGTGCTGGCGAACCTGGAGTGGGCCACCCCCTCCTTCCTGGCGGCGGCGGGGCTGAGCCGGCTGCTGGCGAAGCGGGGCGAGGTGCCGGCGGCTGCGGCGTAGGAGCCGGGGATGCGGGATCCCCGCCTTCTCCCCGGGGTACAGCCGCGGTCGATCGGGCCTGCGCGGTGGTCGGGCCCGCCCCGGCGGCGCCGGGGCGGGCGGCGGCAGTCGTGATCGAGGTCGTCCCCCACGGCCCGTCGAGCAGGTCGTCGTCGCCCATCGCCGCCGCCGCGGAGGAGCTGGCGGCAAGCTTGGGGCGCACACCGCGCTCGGGTTCGGCCACGTCCAGGTCTGACCGGAGCGAGCCGTCCCGACCGGGGTGCGCGTCTTCCGGCAGGTACCGGAGGCGCTCGCCCGGGGCTGAGGCCGGCCCGTGGCCCATGACCCCCTGTGCGATCCTGTCGGCCACGGCATCAGGTACGGCGAGGACCGCACGGAGGGCACCGATGATCTTCCAGACCCCGGAGCGCGTCGCGGCGCTGACCCCGGCCTACCCGCTCGAGCGGAGCGCCGACGGCCGGCCGCGGGTGCCCGACGACATCCTCGAGCGGATGCGCCGGGTCACCAACGACGAGGCCTGGGGCGTGCTGGAGCGGGGGCACGGCTACCAGTTCCAGTTCGAGGGCGGCTGGACCAACCTCCACCCGGAGCGGATCCTGGTCGGGCGGGCGGTGACGGTCCGGATGGTCCCCCTGCGGCCCGACCTGCAGGAGGTGGTCCAGGGCGTCGGCGCCGGCGAGGGACGCAGCGGCGGCCAGAACACCTGGGTGATCGACACCCTGGAGGAGGGCGACGTGCTGGTCGTCGACCTCTTCGGCAAGATCGAGGACGGCACCTTCATCGGCGACAACCTGGCGACCACGATCCAGGCCCGGGCCGGGACCGGCCTCGTCGTCGACGGCGGCATCCGCGACCTGGAGCGGGTCTTCCAGCTTCCGGATTTCAACGTCTACTGCCGCGGCGTCCACCCGACCGCGATCCTCGACGTGACGCTGGTCGAGGTCAACGGCCCGGTCCGGATCGGCGGCGCGACGGTGCTGCCGGGCGACGTCGTGCTCGGCACCCGGGAAGGCGTCACCTTCGTGCCGCCCCACCTCGCCGAGGAGGTCGTCACCCGCTCCGAGGACGTCCGCCAGCGCGACGTCTTCGGCAAAGGGCGGCTGGCCGAGGGCCGCTACACCTCCGGCCAGATCGATGTCTCGGTTTGGGCGGAGGAGATCGAGGCCGATTACCTCGCCTGGTGCGCCGCCCAGGGGCTGGAGGCGAACCCGCGGCGGTAGCCGAGCGGGACGCGCGGTCGACCGGCGCCACGAGCACCCACCAGGCCGAGACTCCTGCTCCCCGGCCCGAAGCCGCCGCCGAGCCGGCGCCGAGGACCTGGCGACGAGCGGCTGGATCATCCAACAGCCGCTGCCGGCCCCAGCCGCCGGCCGAACCCGGTTCCCCTCCCTCGATCGTGGCGAGGCGGAGGTCATCGTCCTGGCGCAGTCGTACCCGTCCACCCCACCGATCATCCCCGATGGTCTGCCCGCGCGGAGGCTCGCCAAGCATATCGGACTCCAAGTGACCGGATCGGTCGGGGTCCTTGTCTTCGCCAAGGGAGTGGGCTTTGTCCCGGCGGTTCGACCTCTGATCGATGCGTTGCGCGCCGCCGGACTCCGCCTGAGCGATGGTGTGATGGCCCGGTCGTTGACCCTGGCCGGGGAGCGCTGATCGCCGGGGCGACGTGTTCGGCAAGGCGAGCCTGGCCGAGGGCCGCTACACCTCCGGCCGGATCGACGTCTCGGTCCGGGCCGCGGAGATCGAGGCGGGCCGCCTCGGCTGGTGCGCCGAGGAGGGGTTGGACGCCAGCCCGCTAGGGCTCGACCCAGACGTACTGCAGGCTCCAGAACGTGCGCATCCGGCCGAATTCGTCGGGACGGAAGTTGTGCAGCCGCGTGCTGTACCCCGCCGAGGACTGGAGGAAGCGGAGGATGCCCAGCGGCAGGTCGTCCCAGGCAAGGTTGGAGAGCTGGATCAAGAGCGCGAGCCGCCGTTCGGGGTCGAACTCGCGCCGCTGCAGGTCGTCCAACCGGTCGTACTCCGGGTTGCAATACGCCATCGCGTTGTCCCCGTCGGGGTAGGCGTCGCAGCGAAAGAGCATTCCCTGGTTGCCGCTCGAGTCCCAGTTCTGGAACCCGACGAACATGTCGAAATCGTGGCGGCGAATCCGCTCCTGCAGCTCCTGGAACCCGACGAGCTTCGGCGTCACCGCGACGCCGATTTCCCGCCAGCGCTGCTCGAGCTCGGGCAGGAGCTTCAGGATGCCGGAGGCTTCCGTGTTGGCCAGGATCTCGAACCGGAACTCCCGCCCGTCCCGGTCGACGGTGCCGTCGCCGTTGCTGTCGACCCACCCCGCCTCGGCCAGCAAGGCCCTGGCCCGCTCGGGGTCGTACGCGTAGGTTTCCGGGACGAGTTTGGGGGCGTAGGCGTCCGACCTCCGCGGCTGGGTGCCGAGCGCGAGCTCGCCGGAGGCCTCGAGGACCGTGTTGATGATCCGCGGCCGGTCGAGGGCGACGAAGAGCGCCTGGCGCACCCGCTTGTCCTGGAAAAGCGGGGTTCGGGCCGGGTCGAGGTTGTGGGCGTAGTACTGCATACGGGCCACCTCGAAGACGTCGACGCGCAGGGTTCCGGCGTCGGTTTCCGCCTCGACCGCCGTCGGTCCCACGCCCTCGACCGCGTCGACCTCACCGGCCCGGAGCGCCTCGATGGCCCGATCCTTGTTCGGCAGGAGACGGAAGACCAGCTCGTCGGTCGCCGGCACGGCGTCGTAGTAGGCGTCGTTGCGGGCCAGCGTGACGCGTTCGAACTGCTGCCACGCCACGAACCGGAAGGGGCCGGACCCGACCACCCGGGCGGGGTCCTCTCCCGTGCTGCCGGGGTCGTCCTGCCAGGCCGCGGGCGGCACCGGTTCCCAGACGTGTCTGGGCACGATCGGGACGAAGGCAGGCACTTCGTAGAGGAACGTGGCGAGCCGGTCCGTAGCCGTCATCTCGACGGTGTCGGCGTCGACGACCCGATAGGACGCAAGCGCACCGCGGAGCCCAGACCAGCGGTTCGTCGGAAGCTCGCCGCCGAGCGCGACATCGAAGGAGAACACGACATCCTCGGCGGTGACGTCGGCCCCGTCGTGCCACCGGGCCGATCGGTTGAGGCGGAAGGTGAAGGTCCGGCCGTCGGCGCCGACCTCCCACGAGTCGGCCAGTTGCGGCACCGGCTTGCCGTCGATGGGGCTGATCCCGACCAGCTTGTCGAACAGGAAACTGGTGACAAAGTGGGTCGGGTAGCCATTGGCCAGGAGGCCGTTGACGGTGCCGATCTCGGCCGGCTCGCCGATGACGACCCGGCCGCCCCGGGCTTGGGGGTCTTCGAAGCCGAAGTAGTCCCGGAGTTGTTCCCGGAACTCGTCGCGGCCGATTGACGCGGCCGTCTCGCCGCTGGGTGGAGAGGCATCCTGGGCGAGCCCCGCCACGCTTGGTCCGAGGAGGCTCGCCGCCAGGATGAACGCGCCCCAGCGGAGGAATCTGGATCGACACCCGTGCACAGCGGACTCCTTTCGCTCGGTCGATTCGCTCCGTGGCCGCCGCCGCCGCCGGAGCGAGCGGCGATTCGGCGAGGCGGCCGAACCGAGGGCGGCCGCGGGGCCCTGGCGGGATCGCGCCGCCAGGCGCGCGGTCGCGAATCCGCCCGGCTCGGCCGGCTCGGTCCGGGCCTCCCCGGTCTACCCATCCGGGGGCTTGCCAAGAACCGTCGCGGTTGCTACAACGTTAACATCAACTTCATACGCGGTCACGCGGGACGCGATCGACCACCATCGGGTCGGCGGGTCGGGTTCCGCCTTCCGCCTCAATCGAGGGCATCCCGGTGGCCGGCTCGTCCGCCCACGGCCTGCCCTTCCCCACCGCGGCTGCCGACCGCGCCTGGGTCCAGGGCATTCGCCTCGGCGCGGCGACGCCGGCCGGCGCCCCGGCGGCCCTCCGTCTCCCGGCCGGACGACACCCGGGCCCCGGTTCGGTCGAGGCAAGGTGGGGCCGAACGGGCGTCGATCGTCGCCGGTGAGGGAGCGGGATGGCTCCCGCCGGGACGC
>CADCWF010000131.1:0-7435 GCA_902806345.1 uncultured Thermomicrobiales bacterium | reverse complement strand
GCGTCCGCCCGGGCCGAATCCAGAGGGTCGCCATGCCTGCTCCTGACCCTTCCTCCCGATCGGCCGCGACGCCGCCGACGTCCCCGCCGCCAGGGGCGGAGGTCGCGGTGCCGCGGCGGCTGGGGGGCGGCCGACGGAAGCGGCTGGTCGAGGCGCTCGTCGACGCCTTCGGGGACCGGGGCGGCCTGGAGCGATTGGTCAGCTTCCAGCTGAATGTGAACCTCGACGCGATCGCCCGCGAGGCGAACCTGCGCGACACCGCGTACGAGCTCGTGTGCTGGGCCGAGGCCCATGACCGCCTGCCGGAGCTCTACCTCGGGGCCCTCGCGGAGAACCCCGGGAATGCCCGACTCCGGGACTGGGCGGAGCCGGGCGACCGATCCATCCCCCCGTGCCCGTACCGGGGGCTGTTCGCCTTCCGCGCGGAGGACGCGGCCCTGTTCTTCGGCCGCGAGGAGTTCACCGACCGGTTGGCCGCGGCGGTCGCGGAGCGCCCCCTGGTGGCGGTGGTCGGGTCGTCGGGCAGCGGCAAGTCCTCGGTCGTCTTCGCCGGCCTCGTACCGCGGCTGCGGCTCGAGGGGGGGTGGCTCGTCGCCTCGTTCCGGCCCGGCGCCCACCCGTTCGACGCCCTGGCCGCCGCCCTCGTGCCCCTGCTGGAGGAGGGGTTGAGCGAGACCGACCGGCTGGTGGAAACCCCGAAGCTGGCCGGCGCGCTGCGGTCTGGGGGCATCGAGCTCGGCGCCGTGCTCGGCCGGATCCGGGAGAAGAATCCGGGGGGACGGCTGCTCCTGGTCGCCGACCAGTTCGAGGAGCTCTACGCGCTGGGCCGGGACACGGAGGACCAGTGGGCCTTCCTCGATGCGTTCTTGGCGGCGTTCGCCGAGGCGCCGGAGGCGGGGCGGCCCGCCGCTGTCGCGGTCCTGACGATGCGGGCCGACTTCCTCGGCCAGGCGCTGACCTACCGGCCGATGGCCGACGCCCTGCAGGACGCCGACTTGAAGCTGGGGCCGATGACCGAGGCGGAGTTGCGGTCGGCCATCGAGCGGCCAGCCGGGTTGCGGGAAGTTGGGCTGGAGGCGGGGCTGGCCGACCGCATCCTGGAGGACGTCAGCGCGGAGCCTGGGAGCCTGCCCCTACTTGAGTTCGCGCTGACCCAGCTGTGGGAGGAGCAGGAGGCGAGGGAGCTGACCCACGCCGCCTACGACGCGATCGGCGGCGTCAAGCAGGCGCTGGCCCGCCACGCCGAGGCGGTCTGCGGGGCGTTCGCCGGGGAGGAGGCGCGCATCCAGCGGGTCTTCACCCAGCTGGTCCGGCCGGGGGAGGGGGTCACCGACACCCGGCGGCGGGCGACGCGGGGCGAGCTGGGGGAGGCGGCGTGGGCGCTGGTGAACCGCCTGGCGAGCGAGCGGCTGGTGGTGACGGGGCGGGACGAGGCGACGGGGGAGGAGACCGTCGAGGTCGTCCACGAGGCGCTGATCGGGGGGTGGCCGGCATTGCGGGGCTGGATGGCCCGGGATCGCGACTTCCGGACGTGGCAGGAGCGGCTGCGGGCGGCGCTGCGGCAGTGGGTGGCGAGCCGGCAGGACGAGGGGGCGCTGCTGCGTGGGGCGCCGCTGGCCGAGGCTGCGGGGTGGCTCGAACGGCGGGGGGCCGACCTGGGCGAGGCGGAGCATGCCTACGTGGCGGCTTCCGTGGCGCTGCGGGATCGGGAGGAGGACGAGCGGGAGGCGCAGCGGCGGCGGGAGCTGGAGCTCACGGAGGCGGCGCGGCGGGAGGCGGAGCGGCGAGCCGAAGAGCAGGACGCGGCCCGCCGACGGGTGCGCCGGTGGTTTGTCGTCGCATCCGTCTTGGCCGTGACGGCGGCGGTGGCGGCCGTCCTCGCGTGGCGAAACGCCGACGAAGCCTATGACCAGCGCGTCGTGGCGACGGATGCCAACGCCACCGCCGTCGCCCGGGGATCGCGCCTGCTCGCCTCGCTGTCGGACCAACTTGCCCCGATCGATCCGGACCTGGCCCTGCTGCTGAGCCTGGAGGCCGTCCGCGACGTGGAGACCTTGGAGGCGAGGAGCAGCCTCTTCGAGCGATTGGCCACCAACGGCCTCCTCGCCACGTTCCGCGGCCAGAGCGAGGTGGCCAGTGTCGCGTTCGACGGCGCGACGGTGGCCGCCGGCGGCGCCGACGGCGCGGTCGCCTTCTGGGATGTCGCCACCGGGAGACGGCGGCCGGAGCCCCCAATCGGCGGCCACACCCAGGCGGTGACAAGCGTCGCATTCGCCCCGACGGACGCCAACCTGCTCGTCTCGGGCGGGTCGGACGCCAAGCTTCAGCGGTGGGACGTCACGGCCGGGCACCCACTCGGCGAACCGCTTCCTGGTCACGACCGGGAAATCACCGCCGTTGCTTTCAGCCGCGACGGCACGACGTTGGCCTCGGGCGATGCGGGCGGCGCCATCCTCTTGTGGGACGTGGCGACGTGGACCCAGAAGCTCGCCTTGGCGGGCGCCGCGGGCGGGGTCACCGCCGTGGCCTTCAGCCCGAACGGCAGCCGTCTCGCCACCAACGGCGAGGACCGCACGGTCGTCGTCTGGGATCTCAGCCGCCGAGCGCCGGTGGTGGTTGCCACGTCACCAAGCCACGCGAGCGAGGTGACGAGCATCGCCATGAGCCTCGTCGGCGAGAAGCTCGCGTCTGGCGAGGCGGATGGCGCGGTCCGGCTTTGGAACGCTGCCACGCTGCAGCCGGACCCGGTGGCGATCGAGGGCCATCGGGGCGTCGTGACCGGCGTCGCGTTCAGCCCCGACGGCGAGACCCTGGCCTCCGCCAGCTACGACGAAACGGTCGCCGTGTGGGATGTCGCCACCGGCGACCGGCGCGGCGACCCGCTCGCCGGCCACGGCCAGTGGGTGACCGCCATTGCCTACGGCCCGGACGGCGCGCTGCTCGCCTCTGGCGGCACGGACGGCACGGTCCGGCTGTGGGACGCGGCCGGCAACCCGCCGCTGGCGCGGCCCCTCGCCGGTTCCCCCGGCGCGGCCTCCGATATCGCGCCCAGCCCGGATGGGCGGCAACTCGTCGCGGCCGAGGGCGCCAGTGTCGTGCTCTGGGATGCGGCCACCGGCCGCCGCGACGGCGTCGTCGGCGACCATGGCGCCGAGGTCCTGAGCGTGGCGTTCGGATCCAAAGGCCGGGTGATCGCCTCGGGTGGGCGAGACGGCGCCATCACGCTGTGGGATGTCGACGGCGGCCAGCCCCGCCGGATCGCGGACCAGGGCGGGGCCGTCACCACCCTCGACTTCAGCCCGGACCCCGGCTTCGACGGCCAGTTGCTCGCCTCGGGCAGTAGGGACGGCTCCGTCGTCCTCTGGCGGATCACCCCCGAGGACGCGATCCCGCAACGCCTCACCCCGCACACGGACGGAGTGACCAGCGTGGCGTTCAGCCTCGACGGCCAGTTGGTCGCTTCGGGGGGCGATGACTACATGGTTCGCCTCTGGGACGCGGCCAGCGGCGAGCCTAGCGCCACCCAGCTCGCGCGCCCCCGGCATCCCCACCGGGTCACCCGCGTCGCCTTCAGTCCCGATGGCACGACGCTCGCAGTTGCCACCCAGGGCGGCCGGGTCTCCCGGTGGGACATCGCGACGGGCGAACCCTCCGGCGCAGACCTCCACGCCGAGGAGCCGATTTGGGTGACCAGCCTCGCCTTCAGCGCCGACGGCCGAAGACTCGCCAGTGGCGCGACCGACCAACGCGTCCTGCTCTGGGATGCGGACGGCCGCCGGTGGCTCGACGACGGCCTTGGCCCGGCCGACGGTGGAGTGACCGACGTGGCCTTCGGCGCAGGCGGCAGATTCCTGGCGGTGGCCGGCGAGCGGGGCACGATCGTCCTCTGGGACCTGGACCTCGCATCGTGGAAAACCCACGCTTGCCGGCTCGCCGGCCGGAATCTCGACGCCGAGGAGCGGCAAAAGTATCTGGGCGATGAGCGAGCCGGCTCCGCCTGCCCCGATCTGCCGGCCGGGTAGCTCCTGCCGCCCCGGACCGCTCCGGCCACCGGGGACGACCTTGGTCGGGGGCTGCCGTCCCGGCTGGAGGCGAACCCGCGCCGATGAGGCCGGCGCGGGTCGGCGGTCGGCACCGGCCTGGTACGCTCGAAACCCACGATCCGCTCCGGCCAGCGCCGCCAGCCCTCGACCGAGGAACCCCAACCATGACGACGGTGATCGTCGAACTCCCTGATGACCTGGTCGATCTACTCGGTTCCGCCGAGTCGCTGGCGGTCCAGGCCCGCCGCGCCCTCGTCCTCGATCTCCTCCGCCAGGGCCGGGTGAGCCAGGGCACGGCGGCGCGGCTGCTCGGCCTCACCCGCTACGACATCCTCGACCTGATGGCCGAGTACGAGATCCCTTCTGGTCCGCTGACGGCGGAGGAGATGCGGGAAGAGATCGAGACGGTCCGCCGGCTCACCGAGCCGGGGGTCGTCGGTGCCGGCAGTCAGCGATAGCAGCCCGCTCATCCTCTTTGCCCGGATCAATCAGCTCGACCTTCTGCAACGGGTGTTCGAGCGGGTCATCGTGCCGCCGGCCGTGTGGCGCGAGGTCGTCGAGGCGGTGCCGGGCCGAGCCGGTGCCGCCGAGGTTCGCGCCGCTGGATGGATTCGGCGTGAGGCGTCGCCGCCGCCATCGGCGATGCTGGCGCCATTGGGCGCCGGCGAGGCCGAGGCGATCGCGCTGGCGCTGGCACGACACCCGAATCTCCCGATCCTGCTCGATGATGGTCCGGACTGCCGCGCTGCCAAGGTCGCCGGCCTGGAGGTCGTCGGATGCGTCGGCATCCTGCTCTTGGCACGCACCCGCGGGGTTGTCGCGGCCGTCCGGCCCCACCTCCTCGATCTGCTGGCCGCCGGTCTCTATCTCCGACGGAACGCCGCCGACGAGCTGCTACGGGAGATCGGCGAGTAAGCGAGGGGGGCCCGGCGCGGGTTCTTACCGACCGCCCTTCGCAGGCGGTCCACCTTCCGGCCCCTTCCCGTTGTGCTCCGACGGTCCGGGACCGGCGGTCGGAGCGGCAAAACGGCGCCCCTCCGGCGGGTTCCTCACTCGCCGTGCCGCGCCGCCACCCGCCCCGCGATCGCCGCCAGCTCGGCCCGCAGCGCAACCGGCGCCAGCACCTCGACCTCCGGCGACAGCGCGAGCAGCGCCGCGACCGCCGTCCGGAGGTCGTCGAAGACCAGCTCCTGGTACGCCCAGCCGTCGCCGTCCGGGGCATCCTCCACGACCGCGCGGGGCGAGAGGGCGCCCAGCGCATCGCGGTAGCGCCGGGCCAGGGGGCCAAGTTTGGCCCGGACCCGGTAGACCGGCAGCGTCGCGGCGTATGCCGCCTCCCAGCGCGCCCAGAAGGCGGCGAGGTCGAACCCGGCGGGGCGCGCGGCCGGTTCTGCCAACGGCCGCGCCGAGCGGATCCGGTCCACCCGGTAGACGCGGGGCTCGCCGGCGCGGGCGGCCACGAGGTACCAGTTCCCGGTCTTGTGGACGAGGCCGAGCGGGTCGAGGGTCCGCTCCGAGACGCGGCCGTCGCTCGCCCGGTGGACGATGCGCAGCCGGCGGTCGTGCCAGACCGCGGCGGCGACCTCCGCCAGCCGGCCCTCGTCGGCCGCCATGGCGTGGGCCCAGCCCGAGGGGTCGAGGTGGAACCGCTGCTCGGCGCGGACCGCGATCTCGCGCAGGGGCGTCGGCACCGCCGCTAGCAGCTTGAGGCGGGCGGCGGCGAGCTGCGCCCCCAGGCCGACCGCGGCCAGCGGCGCCGCGGCGCCGGTCAGGAGGAGTGCCTCGGCCTCGTCGGGGGTCAGCCCGGTCAGGTTGGTCCGGTAGCCGTCGAGCAGGTGGTAACCGCCGCCGGCGCCGCGCTCCCCCACGACCGGGACGCCGGCGCCGCCGAGGTCCGCGAGGTCGCGGTAGACGGTCCGCTCCGAGACCTCCAGCTCGGCGGCGAGCTGGGCGGCGGTCAGCCGCCCCCGCGACTGGAGCAGGAGCAGGAGCCGGACTAGTCGGGGAGCGCGCATGGCACAGTCCGTCCGTCGCCCGAAGCGGGTCGCTACCTGACGGAACCTGTCAGGTAGGAGAGCGTACCATCGGGTTCGGGTTCGGAGCTGCACGCGAAGGAGGGATCGGTGGCGACGTTCGTGTTGGTCGGCGGGGCGTGGATCGGGGCGTGGGCGTGGAAGGACGTCGCGACCCGGCTGCGGGCGGCGGGGCACGTCGCCTACCCGCTCAGCCTGACGGGGTTGGGCGAGCGGGTCCACCTGGCCGGGCCGGAGGTCGACCTGGAGACGCACATCGCCGACGTCGTCAACCTGATCGCGTACGAACGTCTCGATGACGTCGTCCTGTGCGGCCACAGCTACGCCGGCGTCGTCATCCCCGGCGTTGCCGACCGCATCCCGGAGCGCCTGAACCAGGTCGTCTACGTCGACTCGGCGCCGCTGGAGGACGGCCAGGCCTTTGTCGACCTCTTCCCGCCGGACGCGCTGCGGGCGCTGCGGGAGGCGGTCGATGCCGACGGCGACGGCTGGAAACTCCCCTTCCCGGGGACCGCCCATCTCGCCGACGCCGCCAGCACCGCCGGGCTCGACCCCGAGGCGTTGGCGCTGCTGGAGGCGAAGGCGACGCCGCAACCATGGGCTACCTACACCCGGCCGCTCCGGCTCTCCCGGCAGGGCGAGCCGACCTACCGGCGCGCCGTCGTCGCCTGCGACGACGTCCGCTCGATGGTCGCGGCAGGGATCCCACCGATCGTGGCGATGACCCAGGCGCCGTGGCGCTACGAGGAGATCGCGACCGGGCACTGGCCGATGCTGTCGGCGCCGGAGGAACTGGCGGCTACGCTCGACCGGATCGGGCGCGGATAGCGACAATTCGTCGCGGGCTTTCGCCCGAGGTTCCGTCTCGCGTCCATCCGGACGTGGAGGATTCTGACTACCTCGACGAAGTCGTTGCCCACTCCATAGAAGACGGTGTGCTGATCAACACGTAGAGCACGGCAACCTGGGAAGAGGTCGTCACGGCTGATTCCCAGGTTAGGAAACTCGGTCAGCGTGTCGAACGCACGGTTGAGTGCCGCCGCATACCGACGCTGTTGCTCGGGACCCCATCCGGCGAACGACGAACTGAGCAGGCCCGGAGGTCGGCTCGTGCCCTTGGCGAAAGCCGGACTTCAAAACTTGACGGCATCCGGGACCGGCACCCCGGCCGACGGCGCGGCGGGCGCCGGCGAGCCCTCGACGCGCAGGTCCGGCAGCCAGCGCAGCCAGGCGGGCAGGTACCAGTTGCGGTCGCCGAGGAGCGCCATCGCCGACGGGACGAGGATCGAGCGGACGACGGTGGCGTCGAGGAGGATGGCGACGCCGAGGCCGAACCCGAGCTGCTGGATGAAGACCAGG
>CADCWF010000130.1 GCA_902806345.1 uncultured Thermomicrobiales bacterium | reverse complement strand
ACGGCCGGCAACCTGCTGCCGCAGCAGATCATCATCCAGCCGCTCTTCCAGTTCTACAACCGGGTCGAGCTGCCGGAGTGGCTGTCGAACTCGGGCCGGCTCAACGGCAGCGCGTTGGGCCTGATCCTGATCCACGTCGCGTTCCAGAGCGGCTTCTGCACGTTCGTCCTCAGCAACTACATGAAGCTGCTGCCGAAGTCGCTGAACGAAGCCGCGAGGATGGACGGCGCGAGCGCCTGGAAGCAGTACTGGCAGATCATCATGCCGCTGACGTTGCCGGCGATCGCGGCGCTGGCCACCCTGGAGTTCACCTGGATCTACAACGACTTCTTCTGGGCGGTGGTGCTGGAGCAGCAGGGGGCGGACCGACCGATCACCTCGTCGCTCGCCAACCTCGGCGGCGAGTTCTTCACCGACGACAACCTGATCGCCGCGGCGTCGATGTACGTCGCGCTGCCGACGCTGCTCGTCTACTTCGCGCTCCAGCGCTACTTCATCGCCGGGTTGACGATCGGCGCCGAAAAGGGCTGACGGGTTGGCCGCGGCGCCTCCGACCGGAACGGCAGAGGAGGGCGCAGCGCTCCAACCCCGGCGCAGCCACCGCGCTTCCCGGCGAAAGCCGATCCGGCTCCAGCAGGACGTGCTGGAACCGGTCACGACGGGGCTGGCAGCGCGACCAGCGCTTCCCGCACATTCTCTGCCGGCGGCCCGATCGCGGCAGTGCCCACGGTGGTGGGCTTTGTCGTACTCCACCGCTCCTTCAGCCAGAGGCTGGCATTGGGGAGCGGGAACGAGGGGACAGGGGTGCAACTGTCAATTAATTGTGCTCGCTCGCACGTCACGGAAGGTGGTTCCATGACCGACCCGCGCTCTCCCCTGGCTGCCGCCGCGCCTCGCCCCCACTGAACGCCCCACGATTGTGCGGGCGGTCTGCTCGCGATTGAGGAGACGAGCAACGGCGGAGCGCCGATCCGCCGCCGCGACCTGCTGAAGCGGGCGACCGCAGGCGCGGCGTCGCTGGTGTTCTCCGCGTTTGGCCCGGCCGCGTCGACACGAGCGGCCGCCAAAGCGACCCCTGTCCCGTCGCCGCTACCCGAGCCTGCCGCCGCGTCCCCGGCGGCCACGGCCGGGGCGGCAGCCGCTTCCCCGGTCCCCGGCGGCCTTGTCGGCTACGCCTTCAACGCGAAGACCAAGGACGTCACCCTGTTCGACCCGGCGACGCTCCGGGTGGTCGCGACCGAGCCGTTGGGGGTGGTCGTCCGCTGGCTGTCGAACGAGCAGCGCTTCTGGGACGGCCGCTACGTCTGGACCTACGACTTCCCGGACGACCTTGTGCGGGCCATCGCCATCGATCCGCGGGCGCCCGCCGTCGTCCGCACCCTGCCGACGGGCGGCGCCGGCCCGGCCCACAGCCTGGTGCTGACCGCGGACCGCACGGAGGCCTGGGTGAACGTTGCCGGCGACGACGTGCTGACGGTCCTCGACCTTGTCTCCGGCGAGGTGGCAGCGGAGGTGAAAACGGGCGCCTTCCCCTGAGACTTCCACGTCACGCCGGACGGTCGGTTCGGCTTCGTCCCGGAGCGCGACCAGGACACCGTTTCGAAGATCGACCTGGCGACGCGCAAGGTCGTCCGCACCGTCGCGTTCCCGGAGGGCAGCAAGCCGTACATGCTGCGGGTCACCCCCGACGGCAAGGAGCTCTGGGTCCAGACCGCCGGTGCCGCTACCAACGCCGTGCTCGACACGGACCGCATGGAGACGCTGCACACCGAGCCGACCGGTCGGGGTCCGGTCCAGTCCGCCTTCGGTCCCGCCGGTGGACGCTACGGCCTGGTCACCCACCTGGAGGAGACGTTCGTCCTTGTGCTCGACCGGGAGACCGGGCGGGAGGCGGGGCGGATCGAGGTCGGTGCTCCGCAGGCGAACGCGAGCTTCACCCCCGACGGCGCGACGGCGTTCGTGACGGTGCCGAGCTGGGCCGAGGTGGTGGCGATCGACATGGCGGAGCTGGCGGTGGTCGGCCGGGTCGGGACGGGGGAGGAGCCGATGGGTTTGGTCGTCTTCGACCCGGCGACGGCCTGAGCCGGGGATTACGGGGTCAGGCGGCGAAGTTCCCCTGCGACCGGGTACAGCCGGCGGACGGAGGCCGGGTCCGTTCGGGCGTCCGGGCGCTCCAGGTCGGGAGGGTGGAGAAGGGCCGCTTCGCCATCGGATCGTCGATGACGGCGAGAATGTCGGAGTCGTGCCCCCGCTGTACCCATCCGCACACCTTCGGTGGGCGGGGGGCAGAGTCCGGACTGACGTACACTTAGCCGTTCAGGCGGACCCGCGCCAGGAAGACCACGCGTTACGAGGGCCGGGAGGACGCAGACGATGACGGCCGAACCCAAGACGATCCGGGTGACGGCGGAGACCGACCTCCCGGCGCTGCTCGACGACGCAGCCGCGGGGCCGCTCATCCTCGAGCGCGGCGGCGATCGCTTCCGCCTCAGCCGGGACGAGGGCGACTCCGCCGACCCGTGGGCGGACTACAACCCGGAGCGGGTCCGCGAGGGGCTGCGTCGGTTCGCCGGCACGATCACCCCCGAGGAAGGCGAGCGGATGAAGGAACTCATCTACCGAGGGAGAGAGGAAGGCACTAGGCCGCCGGATCGGCCGTGAGGTATCTCGTCGATTCGGACTGGCTCGTCGATGCCCTCATCGGAATCCCGGCCGCGGTCGACCTGCTCGACCATCTGAGCGCCGAGGGCACCGGCGTCAGCATCGTCTCCTACGGCGAACTCTTCGAGGGTGCGGTCGGTGCCCCGGACCCGGGTGAGAGCGTCATCCGGCATCGCGCCTTCCTCGACCGTTTCGCCGCGCTGCCCCTCTCCGATCCGATCATGAAACGATTCGCTCGCACCAGGGCGCTGCTTCGAGCGTCGGGTCTGCTTATCCCCGATCTGGACCGCTTGATCGGCGCGACTGCCGTCCACCACGGTCTCACCCTCGTGTCCCGCAACCGCCGCCACTTCGAGCGCATCCCCGACGTGAAGCTCTACCAGCTTGGCTGAGGTACGGCGCGTGGCCGAGTCCGCTCAGCCGCCCGCCGGCACCGGCTCCAACACCGGCAGGTCCGCGCGCACCAGGTCGCCGTTGAGCATCGCCGCCGCCAGCGCGCCGGCCGCCGCCGCCGCGACCACCTGCGCCATGGGTGTCGTCACGTCGCCGGCGGCGTAGACCCCTGGCACGGTCGTCCGCCCGACCGCGTCGACCTCGATCAGGCCGGGCACCATCCCCTCCGCGACCAGGGCGCAGCCGAGCCCCTCGGCAAGCCCCGTCCGCGGCATGACTGGGACGCGGGCGAACACGGCGCGCCGGGCCAGGACCTCCCCGTCCGCGAAGACGACCCCCAGCCCCCGGTCGGGTGCTCCGTCCAGCCGGACGATCGGCTCCTCGCGGACGGGGATGCCCAGCCCGGTGAGGATGGCGCGGTCGGCCGCGGTCAAGTCGGCCGGGCCGTCGGTCAGCAGCACGAGGTCGGCGCTCCACTGCCGGATCAGCGGCGCCAGGTGCATCGCGGTCTCGCCGTTGGCGAGGACGGCGAGGGGTTCGTCGCGGACCTCCCAGCCGTGGCAGTAGGGGCAGTGGTAGACGCCGCGACCCCACAGCTCGCGCAGGCCGGGGACGCCGGCGAGGTCGTCCCGGACGCCGGTCGCCAGCACGGCGGTCCGCGCCCGCACCGTCTCGCCGTCGGTCAGATCGAAGGCGAACCCGCCCTCGACGACCCGCGCCGCCTCCGCCTTGCCCGGCCGCAGCTCCACGGACCCGTACGGCCGCAGTTGGGCGCGGCCGATCTCCAGCAATTCCGCCGGCGGCGTCCCGTCCCGGGTGAACATCCCGTGGGCGGCGGCGGCTGGGGCGTTGCGCGGCTCGCCGGCGTCGACCACCAGGGTCCGTCGCCGCGCCCGCCCCAGGACCAGAGCCGCGCTCAACCCGGCCGGGCCGCCGCCGATGACGATTGCGTCGAAGGTCATGTCCATTCTCCTGTCGTGATTCCTGCCGTTCGGTGAAGAGCCGCCGATCGTCGGTTACGCCGCTTGCCGTGGGGCCGGGGCGTGTCCTGACCCGGCGGGGCAGTGGTCGTCGACGGGCGACCAGGTCTCGCACAGCGTCACGAAGGTGAACGGGTCGCCGTCGGCCCGGAGGTCGCCGGCCACCTCTTCGCCGTCGATGGCCAACCGGATACGCCCCGCCGGCACGACGACGTTCTCGACCGCAAGCTGCTCCCCCTGGTGGACGACGCCGGGTGGGGCGTGCCGGGCGTGACGGACGGTGCCGCCGAACCCCCGCCATTCGACGACGACGTCGGTGGCCGCGATGCAGGTGACCCGATAGAAGCGTCGGCCATCGGTCTCAACGGCGATCCGGGCGGGCCGCGGCGCGACCGCGGCGATCTGGGTCCGCCGAAACGGGGGCCAGTGGCGGACGAACGTCCCGGCGATCAATCGACCGAGGTCGGGGTTGTCGGCGTAGAGTTCGACGGCCGGGGCTTCGCTCCCGGCGCGGCGCCGGAGCGCCAGGACGGCGCCGGCACCGACCGGTGAGAAGAAGCTGCGCCAAAAGCTGACGGCGGCCGATGGTTCGGCGGCATCTTCTCGGTAGAGGACCATGTTCGGGTTCTCGTTGCAGAACAGGGGGATTGCTTCGCTCAAGACCATGCCTGGCTCCTTCCGTACTCGGGACACCGTCCGCCCCGCAGCGCCAACAGATAACGTAGTATCATTATCAGGAGCCTCCGGTCAAGGTCGACGGGGTGCGATCGCGGTGTGATATCCCGCAAATCATCTCCCGTAGGATGAGTTTGTCGCCAGGAAAGGCGTGTCCCGATGATCCGGCAAACCAAGCCGAGAGAAATCATTATCAAAACGATCGAGCGCGCCGAGGGGCCGGTGGCGGTCGAGGAGATCCACGCCCGTGCCGCCGGGGAGCTCCCCGGGCTGGGCATCGCGACCGTCTACCGGACGCTCAAGCTGCTCCTGGCGCAGGAACGCATCGCGGTCGTCGAGTTCCCCGGCGAGCCGCCGCACTACGAGCCCGCCGGCCGCGGCCACCACCACCACTTCCGGTGCCTGTCGTGCAACCGCTGGATGGAGATGGGGGAGCGCGGCTGCATCGTGCCGTGGCTCGACGGCAGCATCCTCCCCGGCGGCTACCTCGTCGAGGGACACAGGATCAGCCTGTACGGGCGCTGCCCGAACTGCGCCGACGAGGTCGCCCCGCCGGGCTGAGGTGGCGGGGACGGCGGCCGCGCGGCGTGCGCTAGCATCCCCCGACTGCATGCCTCCGGCGGAGGCACGACGGGAACGCGGTGACGACTGGGAGAGCGACGACGTGACGGACCGGACGGAGCACGACCAGGGGGTGATCGACCAACGCCAGGCGTTCGCCCTCGGCGTCTGCTACTACCCCGAGCACTGGCCGCGCGACCGCTGGGAGGGCTACGCCCGGCGGATGAAGGAGCTCGGCCTGGACTACGTCCGGATCGCCGAGTTCGCCTGGAGCCGGATGGAGCCGGAACCAGGCCGCTACGACTGGGGCTGGCTCGACGACGCGATCGAGACCCTCGCCGCCGAGGGACTGAAGGTCGTCCTCTGCACCCCGACCGCCACCCCGCCGGCCTGGCTCGTCCGTGCCCACCCCGAGATCCTGCCGGTGGACGCGGAGGGGCGCGTCCGCGAGTTCGGCTCCCGCAAGCACTACGACCACGCCAGCCCCGTCTACCGCCGGCACTCCCGCCGGATCACCGAGGCGATCGCCGGCCGCTACGGCGGGCATCCGGCCGTCGTCGGCTGGCAGACCGACAACGAGTTCGGCTGCCACGGCACCACCCGCTCCTACGGCCCAGCCGCCCAAGACGCCTTCCGCGGCTGGCTGGAAGCGCGCTACGGCACCCTCGCCGCGCTCAACGACGCCTGGGGAGCCGTCTTCTGGAGCCAGGAGTACTCGGCCTGGGACCAGATCCTGCCGCCGAACCTGACGGTCACCGAGCCGAACCCCTCCCACGTCCTGGACTTCGCCCGCTTCGCCTCCGACATGGTGGTCGAGTTCCAGGCCGAGCAGGTCGCCATCCTGCGGCGGCTGTCGCCGGGGCGCTGGATCACCCACAACTTCATGCAGTGGTTCCCCGACTTCGACCACTACAGGGCGGCCGAGGGGCTCGACTTCGCCTCCTGGGACTCCTACCCGGTCGGCGTCGTCGAGCGGTCCGAGCTGCCGGAGGCGGAGAAGATCCGCTGGGTCCGCACCGGCCACCCGGACCTGATCGGGTTTAACCACGACCTGTACCGGGGCCTGCTCGGCCGGAAGCGCGGCTGCTGGGTGATGGAGCAGCAGGCCGGGCAGGTCAACTGGGCGTCCAGCAACCCGCTGCCGGCGGCGGGCGCGGTCGCCCTCTGGACCGCCCAGGCCTACGCCCACGGCTGCGACATCGTCTCCTACTTCCGCTGGCGGGCGGCCACCGTCGCCCAGGAGCTGATGCACTCGGGCCTCCTCCGCCACGACGAGACGCTCGACCGCGGCGGCGAGGAGGTCGCAGGGCTGGAGCTTTCCGGACGGCCCAACGCCGAGGTGGCGACGCCGGTCGTCCTGCTGCACGACTACGAGAGCCTCTGGGCCTACGACGAGCAGTCCCACAGCGCCGGCGCCTCCTACTGGGCGCAGCTGCTGCTCTTCTACACGGCGCTGCGGTCGCTCGGCGTCGACGTCGACATCCGCCACCCGGAGCAGGACCTCGCGGGCTACGCCGTCGTCGTCGCCCCGGCCGTCCAACTCGTCGGGGTGGAACGGGCGGCGCATCTAGAGGCCGCCGTCGCGGCCGGGGCGCGGCTGGTGGTCGGGCCGCGGGTCGGCTACCGGACCCCCACCGGGCGGGTCCACGAGGCGGGGCAGCCGGGACCGCTGGCGCCACTCCTTGGCTGCGTGCTCCGCAATTTCGACGGCATGCGCCCCGGCCTCGCCACCCGCGTCGGCGGTCACGAGGTGACGGTCTGGACCGAGAGCTACGTCCTCCGCGAGGGCGCGGCGACGCACCGCTACGAGGACGGCCCGCTCGCCGGCGAGGCGGCGGTCGTCCGCCACGGCAACGCGACGACGGTCGGAGCGTGGAGCTCGGGGCTGGTCCGCGAAGTCCTGGCAAGCGTCCTGGCCGAGGCCGGCGTCGAGACGCTCGACCTGCCGGAGGGGGTGCGGCGTTCTCGCCGCGGCGGGCTGGTTACCTGGATGAACTTCGACCAGGCGCCGGCGACGCTGCCGGACGGCACCGTCCTCGGCCCGGTCTCGTTCGAGGTCCGACCGGGGTAGGGACGCTCCACCCCGACCGTGGCGATCGAGCTGCCGCTCGGAGAGCCCGGCGACCGGCCATCCTCTCATCGAGTTGCGGAACAGGTGGCCGCGCCGCCTGTCCGTCGTCCCGAGCGAGGTCGAGGAATCTCGTCCGGGACGCCGAGACGACGAGATCCCGCTCGGGACGACGAAGAGGGCTGCTTTTCTGGAGACCGCTGTGTGGACTGTCCGGCAGCGTCGTCCGCGGGGCCCTCGAGTCGCGACGGCCCTTTGTGGCTTCGGCCGAGCGGCTTGGGCTTCGGTCCCGGCGGTACGACGGCCGCTCTGATCAGAGCGAGGCGCGTCGCAGTCGGCGCCGAGCGAGTCGGTCGCGGGCTACCAGCCGAACTGGCGGGCGAAGAGGGCGGCGTCGAAGCGCATCAGCAGCGGCGAGCCGTGGGGGCAGACGGCGGGTGCGTCGGTCCCGCCGAGCCCCTCGACCAGGGCGCGCATCGCCGGGCGGCCCAGGCCCCGGCCGCGGCGGACGGCGCTCCGGCAGGAGAGGGAGACGAGCAGCCGCTCGTGCCAGCCCTCGCCGTCGCCGGCCGGGTCGTCCGCCAGGTCCAGCAGCGTGCGCAACAGCGCCTCCGGGTCGCCAAGCCCCGCCAGCGCGCCCTCGGCGCCGTCGCCGAGCACGCCGGGCAGGGCGGGCGCCCCCCGCAGGAGGAAGGTGCGGCCGCCGAAGGTCTCCACCTCGAAGCCGACCGCCGCCAGATCCCCGAGGCGGGCCGCGAAGCGGGCGGCCTGGTGGGACCGCAGTTCCAGCAGCATCGGGTCGGCCAGCGGTTGCGGCAGAGGCCCGGGCACGGGAGCGGCGGCGTCGCGCAGCCGCTGGTAGAGGATCCGCTCGTGGGCGCGGTGCTGGTCGACCAGGAAGAGCCCGGCCTCCCCCTCCAGCAGCAGCAGCCGGTCCTGGAGTTGGCCGACGAGCCGCAGCGGCGGCAACCCCGGCGAGCGGATCGGACCGTCCGGGTCGTAGCCGGCGCGCTCCTCGGCCAGCTCGGCCTCGCGGTCGAGCGCGGCGGCACCGATCAGGGGGCGGGCCTGCAGGGGAATCGGCCGTCGCCCGAGCGCGTCCCGCACCCGGTCCCCAAGGGCGGCACCGAGGGCCCGCTCGTCGCGCAGGCGGACCTCCTCCTTGGCCGGGTGGATGTTGACGTCGACCCGCTCCGGCGGCGCCTCGACCGCCAGCGCCAGGATCGGGTGGCGGCCGCGCGGCAGCACCGGCCGGTAGGCCGCCTCGACCCCGGCCAGCAGCCCGCGGGCGCTGGCAGCCCGGCCGTTGACGGCGAGGTGGACGCCGGTGCGGCCGGCCCGCGTCGCCTCCGGCCCGGCGACGACGCCCCAGGCGCGGACGCCGCCGACCTCGATCGGCCCGAGCGGCAGCAAGGCGCCGGCCAGGCCGCCGCCGAGGGTCTCGGCCAAGCAGGTCGCCAGGTCGCCGGAGCCGGATGATGTCATTACCGGCCGGTCGTCGACGACGAGGGTGAGGCGGACCCCCGGCGCGGCGAGGGCCAGCCGTCGCACCGCCTGGGCGATCTGGGCCAGCTCGGTCTGCGGCCTGATCGCGGCGAGGCGGGCCGGCACCCGCTCGAACAGGTGGCGGACGGTGACGGTGGTGCCGCGGGGCCGGGGGGCGGGGTCGTCGGCGACGACGGCGCCGTCGCGCAGCGTCAGCTTCCAGCCGAGCCCGCGCTCGTCCGGCGCGCTGACGATCGCCAGTTCGGCGACGGCGGCGATGCTCGGAAGCGCCTCCCCCCGGAAGCCGAGGGTGCGGACGGCGGCGAGGCCCCCGACCGGGAACTTGGAGGTGGCGTGGCGCTGGCAGGCGAGCCAGAGGTCGGCGGCGCGCATCCCGCAGCCGTCGTCGCCGACCCGGATCAGCCCCAGGCCGCCGCCGCGGACGTCGACCCGGACGCCCTTCGCCCCGGCGTCGATCGCGTTCTCGACCAGCTCCTTGACGACCGAGGCGGGCCGCTCGATCGTCTCCCCGGCGGCGATCCGGGCCGAGACGCCAACCGGCAGCACCTTGATCGGCGGACGATCGAGGGAAGGCGGCGGCAGCGGGAATCCGGCGGCTTCGGTGGCCGCGCCGACGCTCACGCCCATCCTCCGATGTCCGCCCAACCCCGTGCCCCGCGGTCACGGGACGGCCGGGTGGAGGGGAGGGGAGGGATGCGGACAATCGTCGCCATAACGCGGACGATAGCACGCGTCCCGACGGCGCGAGCGGCCGCCGCCAGGGCCGCTCGGTGACCGCTAGGCGCAACGAGACGGATCGAGCCGGGCGGTCAACCTCCTGTGTTGCGGGGAGATCGGGGCCACCTGCCGTCGGCGTTCCTCCTGCGACGGCGAGCGGCGTGGGCCCTGGCGGCGACAGGGACGGCGGCGCGCCGTCGACACGCTACGCCGGAGGCACGTCCTCCACCGGCCGGCCCGCTTCCTTCCAGGCGTTGAAGCCGCCGTCGAGGTGGGCCACGTTCGCGTAGCCCATCTGCTGCAGGGTGTCGGCGGCCAGGGCCGAGCGCCCGCCGGAGCCGCAGTGGAGAACGACGCGCCGGCCGGGGTCGAACTCGGGGCGGTGGTAGGGGCTGGTCGGGTCGGCGTAGAACTCGAGCATGCCGCGCGGGGCGTGGACGGCCCCGGGGATGGCGCCGTGCTGGGCGCGCTCGCCCGGCTCGCGGAGGTCGACGAGGAGCGCCTCCTCCCGGTCCAGCTCGCCGGCCGCCTGGTCGACCGTCAGGTTCTCGATGCGCCCCTTGGCCTCGGCCACCAGCTCCGCCGCGGTCTTCGCCATCGCTCGCTCCTCCTCGCGGTGCGGTCGCCGCGCCGGCCGACCGCCGTCCGCCATGGTCCCGCTATTCTGCCCGATCAGAGCACCGGTTGGGCGCAGGCCACCGCGCTCGGGCGCCGGTTCCGAATTGGATTGGAGGTGGCGGCTTTCGCTGGCGGTATGCCGGGGCCGAGCGCCGGGTAGTGGGCGTGGCCCTGCCCCGTCGCTACGCTGACGAACTCGCGCTTGCCGGAGATGGGATCGTCGTGTCCACCCCCACCGCCTGGCAGCGCAACCGCGACCTCGGCGACGTAGCGCCGGGCCGCGGGGTCGTTGGGGTCGCAGCCAGGGACGGCGCTGCGGTCTTCACCGTGGGCGGCGTCGCGAGGGCGCTCCCCGCTACCGCGGGACCCGCGCCGTGATCTCCAGCTTCCAGCCCCCCGACACGTCCCCGCCGTGCAGCACGCCCCCCCCGCTGTCCGCGGTGTCGTCGCGGATGAAGAGCCGCCACTCCCCGTTCGGGTCCATCCCGTCGAAGATCTTCAAGGGCGTGTTCCCCGTCGGGACGGGGGCCGGGGTGTCGAAGTTGTCCGGCCCGTTGTTGTCGAAGTCGTTTGTGGGCCGGTAGGTGCCGCTGGTGAGCGCCTCGCCCCCCGGCGGCCATGCCGCTTCGTCGTCCAGGCGCAGGGTCGTCTCCTTCACCACGGTCGACGCCCTGACGTCGCTCATGACCAGGGCGTTGCGGCTGGCGCGCTTGGTCGGGGGCACCAGCAGGACGTCGACCTCGTCGGGGAACTCGTGGTCGAACCCGACGAGGACCAGGTCGACGTCGGTGAGCGTTGCGTCCTTGAACCCGCGCACCAGGAGGCGCGAGGGGAAGGGGGCGGCGCTGCCGGAGGTGTTGATCGTGATCGCGCCGGTGTTGGCGAACGTCTTCCGGATGGTCCGGAACCGGGCGGCCGCGGCGGGGTCCGAGGTCAGGGCGAGCGGCAGGGCCAACAAGGCGACGAGGGCGAGCAGGCCGAGCCGGGGTCGGATGCACATGGGGCACTCCTCGTCGATGGCACGGAGCAGGTAGCCCCGCCAGCATGGTCCCTGCACCCCCCAACACCTACAGAGAATTGCAGGTGCTGAGGTCGTCGGTCGCGCTCGCAGGGCCAGCTCGACTCCCCGAGCCGCGCCGCTCAGGCGATGCACGTATCGCGGCAGGCGTTCCGGCCCCCGCCGATGGAGCAGCACTCCAGGCCAAAGCTGCAGCAGCCCACCCCGGGGCAGCACTCCCGGCCGTTCCGGCAGCAGGCCGGATTGCCCGGCACGTTCGGGCAGGCGTGTTGGTCGCCGAGCGGCCCGGTGTTGCAGACCACGGCGCAGCTGCCGGTCTGGGGATCGCATGACTCGCCGGCCGCGCAGCAGACGCCGTTGCAGCAGTTGTTGGCGCAGCAGGACCCGTTGCAGTACCGCTCGGGTTCGTTGCAGCAGACGCCGTTGGTGCAGATCCCGTCGCAGCACTGCCCGGCGCAGCAGGTGGATAGGGATGGGCAGCAGGTCGTGCCGCAGGGCTTGTCCGGGGAGTTGCAGCATTCGCCGTTCTGGCAGCTGCCGTTCGGGCAGCAAACCTCCCCGCAGAGGCTGGCGTTGGGGCGGCAGCACTGCCCGTTTGGCTGGCATGTCTCGTCCTCGGCGCAGCAGCCCAGGGCGTGGCAGGAGCGCGTCCCCGACGGGCAGCAGCGGTTGACGGCCTCGTCCGGGTCGAGGCAGGTCTCCCCCCGCTCGCAGCAGCCGGGATCGGGGAAGAACAGCGCGTTCTCCGGGGACCCCCCGCATCGGACGGGGCAGCAGGGCGCGTTGTGGCGGATGGCGCGGCGGCACCGCTCCGCCGCTAGGAAGCAGACCCCGAGCCCGATCGCGACGCAGACGCCGTAGAAGAAGAGGGAGGCGGCGCACCCGCCCGCGACGCCGTAGATGCACGAGGAGTAGCCGACCGTGCACGGGATGTAGGTGGCCAGGCACCCGGCGGAGTCCTGCGGGTTGGCGCGCCCCCCGGCGGCCTCGGGGGTCGGCTCGCAGGCCGCGGCCTCCTGCTTGGCCTGCTTCAGGATCGCCTCGATCGCCTCGGCCAGATCTGGATCGACCCGCACGTCTGGGGGCGCGGTGCCGTCCTCGAACCGGACCTGCCGCGGGTCGCCGTCGGCTTGCAGCGGCTTGATAACGCGGCCGTCGATCTCGCCCCGGATCGTCGAGCCGTCGTTGGTGAAGCGGGCCCGGTTGATGCCACGGAAGGCATCGCCGTAGGTGAGCGTCACCGTGACGGAACCGGCTGCCCCCTCGGTCGCGATCGCCAGGAGCGGGGCGCCGTCCAGCGTTAGGTCGATGCGGCTCGCGGACTGGCCTTCCGACCCGAACGGCTGCGCGGTCTGCTTCAGGAGGAGAGGTTCCCCGCCGGAGCTCGCCTTGGTGGCCTGGGTGACAGCGTAGCCCTGCCCCCCCTCGGCCGCGGCGGTGCAGCTCCCGCCGCCCTTGGCGCATCTGCCGTCGCGGCAGGTGCCCCCGGCGCACCGCACCCCGTCCCGTTTGTTCTTGCACCGCCCCTGCTTGGTGCACCGCTTGCAGGGGGGACAGGGCCTGGTCTTGGAGCACTTGGGGGCCTCGGCCGCCTCCGCGCCCGGGCCGCCGAGGCCGACGGCGGTGAGGGCGGCAGATCCGAGCACCCGCAGCGCGGCGCGGCGGGGGGCTGCCCCGCCGAGGGCGCGGGCGAGGGCGTCGAAACGGGTCGGGTCCATGGGGTCCTCCCGGAGGGCTCGGAGCGACGAGCGCGGCAGCCCAGTGGAAGGAGCGTAGGGCGCGTCAAGAACCCCGTCTATGACGAAAATTAACTACCCGCCACCCGCCGCAAAATTGCCGTGACCATCCGCCGGGCGACGCCGTCGAATCGTCGATCGTCCACGTCGCCCTCTACACGGGCCGCACCGAGCCGCCTCGGTCGGTGGCGGGTCCGGCCGGCGCCGGTCCCGGGCATGCCTCGCTTGCCCTTTGGGCGGTCCGCGGCCGGCGGGCGGAAACCGTCCCCGCCCGCCGGCCGCTCCCGGTCTCAGCGCTAGCAGGCGCCGGGGGTCCCCGGCTCCAAGTTCGGATCGTCGGGGTCGCCGGTGCGGCACCGGATATTGGCGCAGCGCAGGAGGCCGACCGCGCCGGCGTTGACGTTGGCGGGACCGTACGTGGTGCCGATGCCGCTGCAGCAGAAGGTGTCGCAGCTGCTGCCGCCGGTCGGCACCTTGCAGAGCCGCTTCGTCTGCTTCGGGCAACACTGGTTGTTGGACGAGCAGGCGGCCCCGCTCTTCTTGCATCGCTTGGCCTTCCGATCGCCGCTGCCGGCCGAGGCGGCGCCGAGCGCTACCCCACCGGTCACCGCGGCAACGGCACCCGCCGCCAGCCCGCGGAGTGTCCCCCGCCGGGAGAGCCCTCCCCCCAGCATCCGCGTCATCGCATCGAACGTCGTGCGCTCCATCTCCGTCTCCCGTCCTGGTCGTCCGCCCGCCCGGGTCGCCCCCGGACCGTTGCTTTGACGGTAGGACGGGCCGGCGGCCGGGCCGGTGCGGGCGGGCACGGGGGTGGAGTGCGCTGCGGCACAGGCGGCCACGGCCCCGGTTGCCGGCTCGCCCGTCTGGCGACTCCGGGTCGGGTCGGCGATGATCCGCCCCGTCGGTCGGGTCGTCGGTCGAGTCGTCGGGCGAGGAGGACGCGATGCGGGTCGAGCCGGGGATCGAGGGCGGCATCGTGGTGCAGGGCACGCCGGAGGAGTGGGCGCGGGTGCGGGAGCGCCTGGCCGAGATGGTCGCCGAGCTGACGAACGACGTGCTGCCGGCCGGCGAGGATCCGGAGTCCGGCGGGGTGGTCGTCGATGCCCGCGAGGCGCTGACGATCATGGCGCTGGTCGACGACGAGGAGTTCACCCGCTCGGTCGTCCGCTTCGTCCTCGATCCGGGTACCCAGGACCAGCCCGCGGCCGGGTAATTGCCGAGACCCTGGCGAGGAACCACGACGCCCTCCCGATGCCGAGTCGCTTCCGAGATTCCGCGGTCCGCGAGGCGAGTCACCCGACTCGGGCGGCGCGCTGGCCCGCATCGCCCGCACCCTCGCCCCTTTCCTGCGAGAAATCCCGGCTGCGTAGCCCTCCGGCCGGCACCGGCTGAACGACGACGGCGAGGGGCGGCATTGCCGCCCCTCGCCGTCGTCCTATCCGAGCGGGGTCCTCGCGAGGGGGCCTCTGCCGCTGCCCGCACGCCGCGGACCGGGGTCCGTCGCCGGCCCGACCGTCGTCCTCCCTCCGGAGCCCGGCCGCGTCGAAACCGCAGGGCACCGCGCAGAAGTCGCCGATGCCGGACGGATCGTCGCACGTCGCGCCGCGGATGCACCCGGCGCCGAGGCCCGGCGCGCGGGCGCAGTCCTGGTCGTTGTCCTCGCAGCCCGCTCGCGCAGGCATCTCCGCCGATCTCGCGGCAGAAGGTGACCCCGGTCCGTCGAACTCCCCCAAGTTGCAACGCCGATCGTTCTCGATCTCGAGCCGACCGAGCGGCGCGGTCGGACGGAACGGCAGGTTTCTGGTGAATCGGGGGCGAATCGCCGGTGGCGGGCGGCTCTGCCGCACGTCCGCCGTCCCTGCATCCGGTGGGCGATCGAGGCGGTATTGCCCCGCGACTACCGGAACCTGTTGAGCTAGGGAGGCGTACGAGGGGCGGCGGATTCGGCCGGGGTGCCGGGGGGAGCAAGGGCGGACCGGACGAGGACAGCGGTCGCCGGGATTGGGAGGCAGCGTACATCCGAACCGAGCCCAACGGCGTAGACCTGGGCAGAGGATCCCGGCCCTCCCTCCGGCCCTCACCCAATCCCTCCCCTGCGAACCCGGCCGTCCCCAACGGCCGGGTTCGTGCGTGTCGGATCCTCGCCGTCCCGAACTCGTCTGCGCCCGCCTTCCTGCCAAGGGTTCAAGCAGAGCCGGGCTCGCCTGGATCGTCCGCGTCGGCCGTGAGGGCCGTCCGCCCGAGGCCGACCGGGCCAAGGCCAAGTTTGCCCGTCGCGAGACGACGAACGGCCGGTCGACCCTCGTAGCCACCTTCGCCGGCGCGCCTCGGGTGCTGGACAGCAAGAAATATCCACCCGTCGCGGAGCGGCGGGGTGGGGACGACCTGAACCCGGTGGACCGCGTCGACAATCCGTATAGCGGCCCCGTCTCCGTGAGCCAGCAGGGCCGTCCCTACGCCCCGAACTCCGCGCCGCGCGATCTCATCTCCGCCAGGTTCGCCGAGGGTTGAGCAATCGCCGTGGCGGAGCGCCGCCCCCGAAGCTACAACGCGGCGACCCCGAGCACCCCTCGGGGTCGCGCCCGGCCTTGACTCCTAGCCCGCGCGGACCGCCTCGATCACCTCGAGGGGGCCGGTGAACCGCGTCGCCGGCGCGTTGCGGATGGGCTCCAGCAACACCTCCGTCGCGCCGTTCATCCGGAGCCGGTCGAGCAGGTCCTCCTTCGAGACCGGGAAGTCGATGCCGACGAGGCACTCCTGGATGGACGGAGTGCCGCCGACGTTGCTCATGCTGACCATGTCGGATTCCTCTCCTGCCTCGGGGCGTCGTCGCCCACGCTACCGAACCAGCCGCAGAGGGCATGCCGCCGCTGCGAGCCTGGGGCCGGCATCCGGCGCTATCCGACGGAAGGATTCTGCGATCGAGGATGATGGCTCCCCCTTCTCCCGATCCTCGGGGAGGGGGCGACTTGGGGCCAACGCAGGGGCCCGAGTCGGCTCCGAGGAGGGTTGGGGGGAGCGGTGCCTGGGGCACCATTGGTTCGCCTGGTTAGCGGTCGGTCAGGTTCCGAAACGCGTCGCCCACGGCGTCCCTCACGTCATCCACCGCGTCCTTGGCGCGCTCGCCCACGTCCTGGAGGGCATCCTTCGCCCGGCCGACGCCCTCCTCGACCTCGCCGCGGGTTTGGTCGAGGTCGCCCTCGCGGCGCAACCGGTCGTCGCCGGTCAGGTCGCCGACCGCGGATTCGCCGCGCCCGACGGTCTTGTCGAACGCCCCCTGGAACCGGTCGCCCGCTCCGTCGCCCATCGTCGGATCCTTTCGCTTCCGGCATCCCGACCGGTCGGTTTGGCCACCCGGTGCGGCCAAGACGCATCGTATCGCGAATATTGCGTCGTTGGGCTTGCGGTGCGGGGCGTTGCGGAGATTCTGGAGAAACCGCCATCCCGACAAGGCCGCACTCCTGGGCGTTCCGTTCGGGTGGAGCGCGGCCAAGCCTCCGGCCATCTTGGCGCGGTCCGGCACGATAGTGACCGGCGGTGCCGTCGATCGGGTCGCTCTGTCGGCATCTCGGTATCGTTGCCGGGCCGTCAGGAATCCGGCGCTCCCATTGGGCGGCGCGTTTCGCACGGGTACCCCGCCGAGCCACCGCCTGCCGACGACCGTCCTCCGCTCAGCCTTGCCCCGTCCACGAGGCGACGCGGATCGTGACCTTGTAGCGGTGTTCGCCGTCGGCGCCGTGGGCGAAATCGGCGCCTGTGTACTTGCGGGCGAGGTGGTTGACCCAGGAGAGATTGTCGAAGAGCTCGAACTCGACCACCGTGCCCCGGACCTCCAGGTAGCGGTCGGGCCGCCCCGGATCCGAGCACGACATCGCCACGCTGGGGTTGCCGCGCATGTTGCGGTACTTGTTGGTCTCGGGCTTGACGCTGAGGAGCACCCGCTCGCCGTCCGAGATGAACCAGACCGGGTTCACCTGGGGCCGTCCGTCCGGATCGATCGTGGCGAGGTGCCCGAGCGCCGTGCCCTCGAGGATGTCCCGATAGCGGTCGGGTACCGTTCCGCGGGGCATCTCGGCCTCCGCTTCCCGTCGCCGGCCGGACGCCGCCGAGAAGGCATGATCCAAGTCTACCAAGGGCGTCCCACCCGCTCGATCGGCGCTACCGGCCCCGACGCCTCCACGGTCGAGTCGCAGTCCCGCCCGGCCTCGCGTTCCTGGTCCACGCTACCGGTTGCACCTGCACCTGCGAGGCGGCCACCATCGGCGACCCGGTCTGCGCCCACCAGGCCCTCATCCGCTGGATCACCAACCAGCTCGACGCAGCGGCGCCTGCGCCGCGCCCCGAGTGGTCCGGCGGCGGCGCCGTCAGCACTCCGCCCCCAACCGGAGACGGCACACGACGTGCGCAAACGGCGACGAAGAGGCCAGCCGGGGGACGACCGCCGAGGCGTGCTCACCCCGGCCGCGGCCGATGGATCGTCGCGACGAGGAGGAAGCCGTGCTGCGATTGATGGCGACCGTCGTCTCCTCGGTGGCCGCCCTCATCGGGCTGCTCTCGGCCGCGGCGCAAGAGGCGACGCCGGCCGGCTCCACGGGATCCTTCACGATCCTGGCGCCGGGTCGGCCGGCCTAGGGCAAGGGTGTGGGGGAGTGGGCGGCCGAGTGGTGGGCCTGGTCCGAGCGGTCCGAGGCGACGGACTGCGCCCCGAGCGATGACGGGCGGGTTTGGTTCCTGACTCCGGTCCCGACGGACGCGGCGGACCTGACCGGCCTCCGGCTGACCTGCCGCCTCCCGTCCGGCGCCCCGGTCTTCTTCGCCGTGCTCGTCAACGCGGGCGTCGACACCGCGGCCTGCGAGGGCGGCAACGAGGCATTCCTCCAGGGCGTCGGCGGGTTGGGCGCGGTCGAGGTCGAGATCGACGGCGAGGTCGTCCCCGACCTCGGACGGTTCCGGGTCGAGCCGTCTCCGCTGCCCGAGCCGATCCCGTACCCCGCACCGGCCGCCTCGCCGCAGGCCACCCCCGCCTCCGTCCTCCTCACGACCGCCTGCGGCTACGGCTTCGTGCTCGATCCGCTCCCGGCCGGCAAGCACCTGCTCCGGACGCGGGTGGAGGCGAACGGCGAGGTCGTGGTTGACATCCTCGGCGAGATCACGGTCGAGGCGGTGGACTGAACAGCCGAAGATTGTCGGCATCCTTGGGGATTCCGATCATGGGCACGACGACGCCGTCGCGCATCTGGTGGGCGTCCCCGTGCGCCGCTGGCGACTTTTACGACGACTGGAGCGAGGCAGAAATCCTCGGTCCGTGCTGGTTCTGCGCCGAGTGCGGCGGCTACCATGTCCGGGACGCCAGCGGCGCCCGGACTGCCGTCCTCGCCGCCAATCACGCCGAGGGGCCGCGCCGGTGAGACCATCGGGACACCGAGGGTGACCCGGACGGGGCCGCGCGGTTCTAGGTGAAGATGGTCACGGCGACGGCGAGGACGAGCAGGACCGCGACCACCGCGGTCACAACCAGGATGCCGCCCGGTCCGCCCCGCTCGGTGTTCCCACGTGCCTCCGGTTCCCACTGGGCTCGGGAGTGCTCGATCGGGACCTCGGGGTATCCACGGTCTCGCCTGGAGAGGTCCTCATCCGACCGGCCTGTCCCCATTCGCCCCTCCTTGCCGTCGCCGCACCCGCCGTCGCGCTTGGCCGTGCGCACGCTCCACGCCACCGCCGGCCGCCCTTGCGCCCCCGCCCCCGCTCGGCGATGCTCCGCTGCCCGGACCGGCTGCCCTTGGATCGCCGGGACCGGCCGGCAACCCGGGGTCCATCCCCCTATGGTCGCCTCGACGGGTCGAAGGTGGAGGAGGGGACCGTGGACGACCGAGACCAGGGTTTGCGTGCCGAGGATGGGACGGAGGCGGCGCACCCCGTCGTCCCCGGCAACGTGGGGTCGCTCGACGACGTGCCGATGGACGACGCGCCCGCGGTCGGAGGGACCGGCGATGTCGCCGCGCTGGAGGCGCGGGTCGACCGGCTGGAGCGGCAGCTGGCGGAGATGGTCAAGCGGTTCGCGGAGCGGCTGAACGACCACGAGCGGCGGCTCGACCGGGTCGACGAACCGCCGGAGCGAAGCTGGCTCAAGCGGTGACCCGCGGCGGGCCGAGGTGAACTACCGCCGGACCACCACGGCTGTTCCAGATGGCTTGGTCAGCACAATCATCCTCGCGGCGGCGGTGGCGGTTCCGGGGACAGCGCGGAGGACGCGGGCGCGGCCGCCTGCTCCGCGGTGGCAGGGCGAACGGAGGATTGGCCATGACCGACGTCCCGTTGCTGCTCCTGATCTCGGCCGTCGCCGCGGTTGCCTTCCGGCGCCGAGGGGACCGGATTTGGGTCGCCGTAGGCAAAGGCCTCCTCGTCGGCGTGGTGGCCATGACCCTCCTCGTCGTCGTCCTGGCAGTGACGGCCGGCGGCCGGTAGACGGGGGCGAGCCAGCGGGCGCGCCCCGGTCGCTGGCCAGGACATCCCGGGAGCCATGGGAACCCGGACGCTCGGGAACCAGTGGCGTCACGGCCGCCGAGGCGGCGCCGGTGGGGGCGCAAGGAGGGGGCAATGGGCGAAGGCGCGGGGTCCGACACGAGCACGATCCGCGTCCAGAAGCAGGCCGCGCGCCGGCTGCTGAACGCGCTGCCGGACGTGGTCCGGATTGCCTACGGATGGCTGACGCCCCAGATGCAGGAGTGGCCGAGCGACGGCCCGCAGCGGCAGCGGGCGCGGGACGCGGCGCGGCGAGGGCTCGTCGAGGCAGGCTACCTGACCGACACCGAGCTCGACGAACTCACGGTCTGGCAGGCCACGACGGCGGCTGTCGCCCGGCTTCGGGCGAAGGCGGGCAACCTGTTGCCGACCGAGAA
This sequence comes from uncultured Thermomicrobiales bacterium, assembly GCA_902806345.1. Taxonomy (GTDB): domain Bacteria; phylum Chloroflexota; class Chloroflexia; order Thermomicrobiales; family UBA6265; genus CADCWF01. The sequence continues at coordinate 11,252 of CADCWF010000130.1, read as the reverse complement.
GCGGGGACAACGGCGCCGCTCCGGTCGAAGATGAGGCGCCGGAGACCGGGAACACGAACGCCCGGCCACCGGGATCCGGCGATGGTGGGGCCTGGGGAGGTGGGGGAATCTCGGACCCCGTTGGGGAGCGCGGTCCTCTGCCCCGGTCGACGCCGGCGACGGCACCCCGGTTCGCTCTTCCTCTCCAGGGAGAACGGACTCGGCGTCCATCACCTTCCGGATCGCGGTGACCCGCTCCCGCTCCCGCTCCCGCTTCCGCAAGCCCAGCTCGGCACATTCGACCCACGCCGCGGCCGCCTCACCGTGCCCGACCCATGCGTCTCGTCGGCCACCCGGCGTGCCCCGGACTGGGGGTTGCTGTCGCCGCCGAGGTCCGGTGTTCCCCGGGCCGGCTTCCGGCTGGACACGCCCCGATGGCGTGGACCGGCAACGCCACCGTCGCCCACCGCCTCGAACGCCGCCGAGCAATCCGATCCGGTCGCCGCCACGTAGACAGGGACAGAGGACAGCCGTCCCCAACGGCCCCTCAACCCTCCCTCCCCTTGGACCCGGCCGACCCCAACGGCCGGGTCTTCCATTGTCGGGAGCAACCCGCGTCTCCGGGAGCTCCATCGGTCGCCTCCAACGCCTCGACCTCTAGGCGGAGTGACGAGCTTGTTCCCGGTCTTCCCGCCGGACGATTGCGTTGAGTTTGGCCTTCAAAGCGGCCAGCGCTTCGTCGGCGTCGGCTCCGTATCCCTATGTTGCCATGATCTCCGGGGCGATCGGCCGTGTGGGGAGATTTTCGCCGGACACGTCCGCCTCGCCGATGCCTCCCGTCACCGAAGCCCCCCACCGCTCCGACACTTCGGGACGGTACGCGGCCAAGCGCAGGTGGTGCCCGCCCACCCGCGCCTCGCGGATCACCAGCTGCGGGCCGTCCGGGATTCGCTCGAGGATCGCCGGGTCGTCGATCACGTGGGCCACGAAGGCGAAGGCGCGGTCGATGTTGGCGGTGATGGTGGCGGCCCGCGCCTCGTCGATGCCGTCATCGCGCTCGTCCATCGTCACTCCCCGAGGAACCTCGTCCGGTAGCGCCGCCAGTTGGCGCGAAGGTCGCGCACGCCCTCGGTCAGGGCCTCGTCGAGCGTGTGGCCGTCGAGCCAGCGCTTCTGGATCAGGAACCCCTGTCGATCGAGCACGTCTTGGTGGGGCCGACCGTGGGCCGAGTCGTAGCGCGTCACCGGCACGCGCCTCCCTTCGAGGATCGTCTCGTACTGGTCGGTGAACGCCGTCACCCGACCGCCGGATGTCTGGATCCGGAGGCGAATCCACTCCGAGCCACGTTCGTCGAGATCTTCCTCGTACTCCGTCGTCGGCATGGCCCCTCCGCCCTGACACGATGTTTGTACTCTACCAGTTGGGCCATCGCGGACATCTGGTCCAGTTCGAGCAAGAGCCGCGCGTTCCCGACGGCACGCCCGATTCCGGACGGAGCAACCCTCAGGTTCCCGAACACCCCCTTGACCCTCACCCAACGTCAGCCTTTACCCTCCTTCGCGGAGGTTGGAGATGGCGACGGTGGCGAAGCGCAACGGGCCGTACCGCGTCGGAGAGGTCGCGACGCTGACGCGGGTCTCGGTCCGCACGCTGCACCACTACGACCGGATCGGGCTCCTGCGGCCGACGGCCCGCTCGGATGCGGGCTACCGGCTCTACGCGGGGGCGGACCTGCTGCGCCTGCAGCAGATCCTGACCCTGCGCTACCTGGGGTTCCCGCTGGCGCGGATCGGTGAGCTGCTCGACCGGCCGGACTTCGACCTCGTCGCCGCGCTGCGGATTCAGCGCCGGATCCTGGCCGACCGGGTCGGCGAACTGGGCCGGATCGACGCCGCGATCGGCGACCTGCTGGCGCGCCGCGAGGCGACCGGCGATTGGGACTGGACGCTCGCGGCCCGGGCCTCGGAAGAGGTCGGGCGCGGGCTCGAACGGAAGAAAGACGAGATGGACAAGCTCTACACGCCGGCGCAGATGGAGCGCTTCGCCGCCCTCGGCACCGAGATCCCGAAGGAGGAGATCGCCGCGATCGAGCAGGGCTGGACGGCGCTGCTGGCCGAGGTCCGGGCCGCCCGCGAGGGCGGGCTGGCCCCGGCCAGCGCCGAGGCACGGACCCTGGCCGACCGTTGGGACGAATTGACCGAGCGGACGGCGAGTCACTACCGGAACGATCCGGAGCTGTGGCAAGCCATCGGCGCCAACCACGACCGCGGCGCCTTCGAGGGGCACGACCGGGCGCCGCAGGCGGGGGACTTCGCGTTCATCGAGGAGGTCAAGCGGGCGCGGTAGCGCCGCCGTTCCCTCGTACCTGCCCACCCTCCCCCGACAACGCGCCGGATCTCATCCTCCGTCAACCTCCCCCGTGCCGGTGGGCTTGCGTGAGAATGAGATCCGGCACCCCCATCCACCGCCCCGCCTCGGCCTCGTTGAGAGCGCTCTTCACAAGAGTTCCCGCCCCCCTCGTTCCGTCATCCCGAGCGGAGCCGAGGGATCTCCTCGGTCCGCGCCGCCGCCCGAGACCCCATCGGCTCCGCCCCGGATGACGGTGGAGGCGCCAACTTCATCGTTCGCCGCTCTAGCCGCCATCCCCCGGTCCGGCGGCCTCGTCCCCGGTCCCGCCTCCTCCAACTTGTCGCGCTCGGCCCAGAGCCAGGCCAGCGCCTGCCGCGCCGTCATCCCGTCGAGGTCGAGGGCGCGGAGCCGCTCGGCCAGGTCCCGCGCCGCCGTCTCGGCGGGGTCGGGGAGGGGAGGGGGCGGCGGATCGTAGGGGCCCGACGCCGGTTCCGCCATCGCCGAGGCCGGCCCCGGCGCCGTCTCCCACTCGGCGAGCAGCCGGGCCGCCCGGTCGGCGACCCACGGCGGCAACCCGGCCAGGCGCGCTACCTGGACGCCGTAGGCCCGGTCCGCCGGACCGGGCCGGACGGCATAGAGGAAGACCACCTTGGCGTCCCGTTCCAGCACCGCGACGTGGGCATTGCCGACTGACGGCATCTCGGCGGCGAGGACGGCCAGCTCCAGGTAGTGGGTGGCGAAGAGGCAGCGGGCGCCGATCCGGCCGGCGATCTCCTCCAGGGTGGCGCGGGCGATGGCGACCCCGTCGAGGGTCGAGGTGCCGCGCCCGATCTCGTCGAGCAGCAGCAGGCTGCGGCGGGTCGCCCCGTGGAGGATGGCGGCCGTCTCGACCATCTCGACCATAAAGGTCGACTGCCCCCGCGCCAGGTCGTCGTGGGCGCCAACGCGGGTGAAGATCCGGTCGACGACGCCGACCCGGGCCGCCGCCGCCGGCACGAAGGAACCGACCTGGGCCAGTAGAACGATCAGCCCCGTCTGCCGGAGGAAGGTCGACTTGCCGCCCATGTTCGGCCCGGTCACGACGAGTTGACGGGGGGCGTCGTCGAGAATCAGGTCGTTCGGGATGAACGGCTCGCCGCCGAGCGACGCCTCGACGACCGGGTGGCGGCCGCCCCGGATCGACAGCTCGTCGCCGTCCCCCACTTCTGGCGCCGTCCACCCCCAGCGGGCCGCCGCCTCGGCCAGGGCGAGCAGGGCGTCGAGGTGGGCCAGCCCGGCGGCCGTCCCTTGGATGCGGCCGACGCCCGCGAGGACTCCCTCGCAGGCCCGCTCGACCGCCGCCCGCTCCAGGCCGGCGATCTCCTCGTCGGCCGCCGCCAGCCGCGCCTCGGCCTCCTTCAGCGGCGCGGTCACGAACCGCTCGCCGCCGGCGACCGTCTGCTTCCGGGCGTAGTCGGGCGGCACCGCGCCGAGGTTGGGCCGGGTGACCTCGATGAAGTAGCCGAAGACCTTGGTGTAGCCGACCTTGAGCGAGCGGATCCCCGTCCGCTCCCGCTCCCGCGCTTCGAGCCCGGCGAGCCAGCGGCGCGTCTCGACCGCGGCGCCGACGGCGGCGTCCAGCTCCGGCGCGAACCCGGGGCGAATGCGGGCCCCGCCCTCGTCGTCCTCGGCCACGGCCGCGTCCAGCAGCGCGATCGTCTCGGCGCAGGGATCGAGCGCGACCTCGGGTTCCTCCGCCACCTCCGCCGCGTCCGATACCTCCGCCAACGCGGCCTGGGCGGGAACGACCTGGCGGAGCGCGGTCTGGAGGGCGAGCAGGTCGCGGGGGGCGGCCTGGGCGCGGGCGGCCCGCCCGGCGAGGCGCTCCAGGTCGCCGGCGGCGGCAAGGGTGCGGCCGAGCGCGGCCCGCCACTCCGATGCCCCGACCAACGCGGCGACCAGCCGTTGCCGCCGCCGGATCGCGGCCACGTCGCGCAAGGGCTCGCCGAGCAGGCGGCGCAGGGCGCGGGCGCCCATCGGCGTCCGGGTCGTGTCGAGCACCCCGAGCAGGCTGCCCCGGCTGCCCCCAGTGCCGAACGACCGGGTCAGCTCCAGGTTGCGCCGGGTCGCCGCGTCGAGCCCGACCCGGCCCTCCGGCGAGCGGGTCCGCAGCCCGGCCAGCAGCCCGAGCAGCGCCGGGTCGGTCCGCTCCAGGTACGCCAGCACCATGCCGGCGGCGGCGGTTCCGACCGGCTCCGCCTCGCAGCCGAAGGCGTCCAGCGAGGCGACGCCGAAGTGGTCGCAGAGGGCGGCGTGGGCGCGCTCCGGGTTTGCCAGCCAGGCCTCGATCCGGGCGTGGTGGCCGGGCAGGGCGGCCAGCCAGGGGACGGCGGCGGGGTCGGAGTCGGGATCGTCCGCCAGCAGCGTCTCGGCCGGGGCGACCCGGGCGAGCTCCTCAGCCAGCCGCGCCGGGGCGTCCTCCCCGGCCCACTCGACGACGCTCCACTCGCCGGTGCTGACGTCGACCCAGGAGCAGCCGATCCGCTCGCCGCGCCGAGCGACCGCGGCCAGGTAGCGGCTCTCGCCCGGCGGCAGCAGGGAGGGGTCGGCGACGGTGCCGGGGGAGAAGACGCGGGCCACCTCGCGCCGGACCAGCCCCTTGCCGACCGGCCCGACCTGCTCGGCGATGGCGACGGTGTGGCCGTGGGCCAGGAGGCGGCCGAGGTAGCCGGTCAGGGCGTGGTGCGGGATGCCGGCCATCGGCACCCGCCCGGAACGGCCGAAGGAGCGGGTGGTGAGGGTGACCCGGGCATCGCGGGCGAGGGTCCTGGCGTCCTCGTCGAAGGTCTCGTAGAAGTCGCCGAGGCGGTAGAGGAGGAGGGCGCCGGGGTGCCGCGCCTTGAGGTCGAGGTACTGCCGGCGGGAGGGGACGAGGTCGGGGGCGGCAGCGGCGTCGAGCGCGTGGGACGAGATGGGCTCGTCCATGGGCTCGCCCGCGTCGGACGCCGCGGGATTGCGAGGGGAGCGCGCGGGGGAAGGGGGCATGGGCGGAGTGTACGCTGGACCGGAAAGGGGCTTGGGTGCCGGCGGTCGCTAGCGGGTGACTCCCGCCTCGGCTTCGGCCTCGGCTAGCTCCCGCTCCACCTGACGCCGCATACCGATGAGCGTGATCCCAACGATCTGTCCGTCTTCCTCGCCGACCATGACAACCGCGCCGCCGCCGATGTCGACGCCGAGGGCGGGACGGGGCGGACCGAAGCTGAGGTAAAGCACGTCGGCTCCGTCGTCGTAGCTGTACGACGCTTCGGGGTGCTCGCGGATCAAGGCGACCGGGTCCACAGCGTCGATCTCCGCACCGATAGACGGCGGGTCAGGTAGGCGGTGACGACGAATCCGCCGTTCGTTCCTTCTTCAAGATACACGACCACGAGGTGGTTGCCATCGAACGGCGCTTCCGAATAGCGACGGCTCGCTAGGCGTTCGCCGGCATAGCCGAGCTGGACCCGATCGGGGTGACGAATGGTCTCGATCGTCCGATCGCGCTCGGACGCGAGGTTGGGATGGCGATCCACGATGTGCTGCCACCGCTCGTCGGGAAATCGCAACGCACGGCCGTTCCAGGCAAGGACGACGATCATGAAGACCTCACCCCAGCCAGGCCCGCGCCTGCTCCGGCGTCAGGTTGCCGCCGCAGACGACGGTGGCCACGCGCGCCCCGGCGAAGCGCGCCGGGTGGGCCAGCAGCGCCGCCACGCCGACCGCGCCGGAGGGCTCCGCGACGAGGCCGGCGTGGGCGAAGAGCAGCTTCATCGCGGCGACGATCGTCGCGTCGTCGACGAGCAGGAACTCGTCGACCAGCCCCTCCAGGTCGGCCAGCGCCTCCGGCACCGGCACCCTGACCCCGATCCCGTCGGCGATCGTCTCGACCCGGTCGTGGACGACGCGGCGGCCGGATTGGAGCGACTCGGTCATCGCCGCGGCGCCGTCGGCCTGGACGGCGACGATCCGCGCCTCCGGCTGGAGCGCTCGAAGGGCGGTCGCCACCCCGGCCAGCATCGCGCCGTTGCCGAGCGGGACGACGACCGCGTCGAGCATCCCCGCGGCGACCAGCTCCAGCCCGATCGTGCCGGCCCCCTCGGTCGGCTCGGGGTCGCGGCTGTCCTCGACGAAGCGGACGCCCCGCGCCGCGGCGACCCGTTTCCCCTCCGCCTTGGCGGCGTCGAAGTCCTCCCCGGCGAGGACCACCGCGGCGCCCATCGCCCGCATCCGCTCTAGCTTGAGCGGGTTGGCGTGGACGCCGGCGTAGACCGTCAGGGGGACCCCGGCGGCCCGGCAGGCCCACGCCATCGCCTGCCCGAAGTTGCCGGCCGAGGCGCACATCAGGGGCTCCCGCCCGGCGAGATTGGCGACCAACCAGCTCGCGCCGCGCCCCTTGAACGAGCGGATCGGGTTGGCGGTCTCGACCTTGAGCGTCAGCGCCGCCCGGAGCGCCGCGGCCAGCGGCTCGCAGACGTACTGCGGCGTCTCCCGGAAGACAGGCGGGATCGCCTTCGCCGCCGCCTCGATCCGCTCGAAGGTGATCCGCCGTGCCCCATCCCCACCGCCACCCATGCCCCGCGCTCCCCCTGCGATACTCGCTCGACCGCGTCCGACCATCTTCGCAGAGGGAGTCCATGAGCCACGCCGCCGACGCCGAATCCCCACCCGGTCTCGAATCCGAGCCGACCCGCGACCGCCTGCCGTCCATCCGGCCGGTCGGGCTGGTCCTGCCCCGGCCCAGCCCGGAGCGGCGCGTCCTCGAAGGGCGGTGGGCGCGGCTGGAGCCGCTGGACTCCGACCGCCACGGTCCGAGCCTCCACGCGCTCGGCCACGCGGGCGAGGCGGCGCTCCGGTCGTGGGACTACCTGCCCTACGGCCCCTTCGCCTCCGAGGCGGAGCACGCCGCCTGGCTCCGGTCCCACGCCGCCGGCGACGACCCGCTCGTCTTCGCCGTCGTCGAGCCGGAGGGCGGGCGCGCCGTTGGGATCGCCACGCTGATGTCGATCGTGCCCGACCAGGCCAGGATCGAGATCGGCCACCTCTGGTTTTCGCCCGTCCTCCAGCGGACTCCGGCGGCGACGGAGGCGCTCGTGCTCCTGCTGCGCTACGCGCTGGACGACCTCGGCTACCGCCGGATGGAGTGGAAGTGCAACGCCGCCAACGCCCCCTCCCGGCGGGCCGCGGTCCGCCTCGGCTACCGCTTCGAGGGCGTCTTCTTCAACCACTCGGTCGTCAAGGGGCACAACCGCGACACCGCCTGGTACTCGATCCTCGACGAGGAGTGGCCGCGCCTGCGCGATGCCTTCGCGGCGTGGCTGGCGCCGGAGAACTTCGGCCCAGACGGGGAACAGCGGACCCGCCTGAGCGACCTGACTCGGCCGCTGGAGCCGGGTTGAGCGGGATAGGCTGAACTCGACAGCTCGGGCTGGCGCCGCCCTCATCCGCAATCGGGTCGATTGCTTCTTTTCGAGGCTATCCCGAACGTGATCGGGCATGACGGGGTGGTCGGTACCGCGGCCAGATCGACGAAGCCGAGGTGGTGGGCGGCCCCCTTCTCCTACCGGGTCAGGAGGCGCCGGAAGCGGGTGAACCGGCTGTGCGCCGCCTCCGTCACCCAGTGCCGGGGCAGGCTAGGGTTCGAACCGGGTTCCTTTGAGTGGGTCAGCTACTACCAGTAATCGGTCGACGCCGGTAGGCGCTGCTCGTGTGTCGTGTGTCGTGGATCGGTGATCCACGAGCGCGACGACCGCTGTTGACCCTGTAGGAGATCCGGTGTTTTTGATCGGGCCGTGCATGGCCCGGTCCGAGCTCGTGGCCGATCGCCCGGCACACCCGAAGCAGGGCGAGCACGTCGGCCGTGCCTATGCGCCGACCGATCCGAGTCAGGGAGCCCTCTAGCTCGAGTGGAATTGCTCTGCCAGGTGCTCGTCTACGAGGCGGATCGCCAACGCCCCTTCGCCCACCGTCGTCGCGCCGCGCTTCGTCGGGCCGTGCCCTACGTCGCCGACCGCGAACACCCCGGGCAGGCCCGTCTCAAGGAAGGCTGGCGGCCGCTCGAGCGGTCATCCCTCGGCAGTGGCTGCCTGGTCACCAAGCTACGGCTGGTGTTCGGGGAGGCGGCGTAGGGCACGGTGGGCGCTACCCCGCCACCCGGGCCGGGCCTCCAAGCGCTCCTAGGGCCGCTCAACGCGTTGGCCGTCGAGACCGAAGCGTTTCCGAGCGGGAGAACGGCGGGACCAGAGAGCGTCGTCCGCAATCGCAGCCCCACCCCCGGCCGGGGCGCCGGCGGCCGGGAGGACGATCCTCCCGGCCGCCTCGTCCGTCGGCGGCGCCCCGGCCGCCGGGCCGCTACGACGATGTCGGCTTGAACATCTTGATCAGGTCGTTGCCGGGTTCGGTGAGGAAGACGGTGCCGGCCCGGTCGACGGCGATGCCGCTCGGGAGATCGAGCTGGCCGTCGCCGCCGCCCCAGCTGCCCCACTCGGCCAGGAGGACGTGTTCGCGATTAGCCTGCATCGGGGAGAACTTCTGGATCCGGTCGTTGCCGATGTCCGCGACGCAGACGTTGCCGGCCCCGTCCACCGCGACGCCGGATGGTTCAATGAACTGGCCGTCGCCGCGGCCCTGGCCGCCCAAAGAGCCAATGTGGGCGCCGAGGCCAGCGCCTGTCGTGAACTTGTGGATCTGGTGGTCACCCAACGAGGCGACGTAGATCCAGCCGAGGCCGTCCCCGCAAAGGCTACAGCTACCCCAGTCGACCGCCACCCCACTCGGGGCCCAACCTCTGTTCCAGACCAACGCGGCGTCGAAGGTGTACGGCGGCGGCGGCAGGGTCACCGCCGCCCGGGCCGTCCGCCGACTGGTCGCGCCGATCGCCTTGACAGGGTAGGTCCCCTCCGAAGCCGCGGGCACCGCGAAGCGCACCGACCCGCCCCCCGCGTCGGAGGCGACGAAGGAACCCACCGACTCGGCTTGGCCCGGCCAGCGCAGCTCGACCCGCTCGCCGGGGACGAAGCGGGCGCAGCGGATGGCGACCTCCGCCCCGACCGTGACCTCGGCCGGGCGGGGGGTGCAGGAGGTGGTGGCGAATCGTTTGACCGGGGAGGCGACCTTGCCGTCGGCGGTGCGGGTCTCGACCCGGTAGGCGTAGGACGTGCCGGGGGTCAGGTCGCTCAGGACGACCTTGTGCCGCTTGGCGCCGTCGGCGCCGCGCTTGGCTCGGTCGAGGGCGCCGCCGGCCGGGCCGAAGCGGACCGGGCCGGCACCGGCCCGGTCGGTCGACCAGGTGACCGTGGCCGAGGCGTCGCCGGGGACGACGGCGGGGCCGGCGGTAATCGTCGGGGCGGCGGCGACGGCGCGGGCGCCGTCCAGCGCCGCGGGCACGGCGGCGGCGAGGGCCAGCAGCATGGCGAGCACGAGCGCGAGCGGTCGATCCATACGGGTCCCCTCCTCGGAGCTTCGGGTCCGTAGCCGCCGGGAGGCCGGCGACGGGGCCGGTTCCCCCCGGCCCGAGCTCAGCACGCGGGGGAGGGCCGAGGACCGCAGGGGCAATCTTGCCTATCGGTATTGCCCATTCCGCTGGGGAGGCCGGGGGGCGTTGTCTAGGCATGTCTGGGAGATGGCGAGAGGGGACTGCCGGCCGCGACGACGTCGACCGGCGAAGCCGTGGCACGGTGTCCGTTCCTCCTTACCGCGCACCGCACGCCTCACAACGCGCCGCACTGGCCGCTCGCCGGGTCGGCGCAGGCCAGGCCGCCGGCGCAGCAAACGCTGCCGCACTTCGGCCCCCGCCCGTCCTCCCCGCAGCAGAGGCAGGCCGCCGCCTGGGCGGCCTCGTAGGCCGGCAGCCCGAGGTCCGAGACGGCCGTGGAGTAGGTGTGGGCCGCCTCGCCGCAGCGGCGGCGCAACTCCCGCTGCCGCGGGGAGTCGCCGGGGTACGCCCGTCGGCAGGACTTGCGGAGTCGCGTCAAGAACGCCCGGTCGCACGCGTCCCGGTCGCTGTTGCAGGTGGCGTAGCAGCGGTCGTGGCGGGTGCAGGCACCAGTGAAGTCGGCCCGGTGCCACCGATCGGGGACGGCGAAGCCGAAGCCGCTGGGGCCGCAGCCGTTGGTCGTGGGGGCGTAGTCCGGATTCGGCACGCGCTCCGGGCAGAGGATCAGGGCAGCCGCCCGGCCCGGCAATCGGACCGTCAGCGCCGCGCCGACGAGCCCTGCGGCGAGGAGCCGGAACGCCCCTCGCCGGGAGCGGGGGGCGGCGAGCAGCACGGCGAGGCGGTCGACGCGGTGATCGCGCATGGTGCCCCCCTGGGCGCGTGCTCCGGCATTGTGGCGGTGTCCGAGCCGCCGGTTCGCGTTGTGCTGGCCGAGTCCGGCGACGCCACGCGGACGGGCGCCGCCGCTGGGTCGGCCGCGGGGGAGAGCGGGGCGAGGGGTCGTGGTCGAGCCCTCGCCCCCCTCCGCACGCGGGCGCTTCTCGAATCAGCGGCAGATGTTGTTGTCGCAGATGCCGGAACAGCAGTCCCCGTCCACTTGGCACTCCGACCAGGACCGGGCGCAGGCGCAGACGCCGTCGGCGCCGCACCGGCCGGAACAACATGCGCCGTCCTCGTAGACGCTCGTGTCGCACGACGCGCCGACCTTGCGGCAGGTACACCGGGAGTCGACGCAGGAGCCGGAACAGCAGCCCGCGTCGGTTCGGCACCAGGTGTAGCTGCACCCGCACACGCCCTCGTGGGTGCAGAACCCGGAGCAACACAATGGGTCGTGGAAGCCGCGGTTATTGCAGGCGCCGCCGCCGCCGTCGCGGCAGGAGCACTGATAGGCGAGGCAGATGCCGGTTGTGCACTCGTCGCCCGCCTGGCACGGCTCGGGGACGTCGGCGAGGGCGCATCTCAAAATTCCGTCGCT
>CADCWF010000129.1 GCA_902806345.1 uncultured Thermomicrobiales bacterium | reverse complement strand
TTCAGACCGATGATCCGCAGGACCGTCTTCACGGCAAGGTTGCGGCCGTCCATCCCGACCGGACCGCGCGGGAGGTCGTCCCGGTCCCGCCCCCCATGACCGAGACCGCCTGAGACGGAGGGACTGAAGCCGAGGTCGATGGGAGCACCGGAGCGCCGGTCGGCCGCTGCCGGTTCCTGCTCGTTCCCACCCGGGAAGCCCGCCTCGGGCATCGCGGTCTTCACCTGACCGAAGGGACGGGCCGCACCCGTCCCTGACGGTTCCCCTACCCCCGCGCCTCATCCCGGCCGTGGGCGTGCGCCGGCGGGCTGGTCGCCTCGACCGCGGTGAACGCGTCGAGGATGCGGTACGTGTGGGAGGCGCCCTTCGGCACCACCCACGAGTTGCCCGGCTCCAGCATCACGACCTGGCCCTCGGAATGCAACTCGGCGCGGCCGGCGATCACGTAGCCGACCGTCTCGTAGTCGCGCCGCTCCTCCGGTTTCGGCTCGCCCGGCGTCTCATCGCGCCAGAGGCGCATCGCGACGTGGATCCCGGACGCCAGGTAGACCTGGCCCATCTCGCCGGTCGGCGAGAACCGCGAATCGATCTTGGTCACGCTCGTGTCGGACACGATGCCCTCCTTCGGGTTGCGCACCTTGGGACGCGCCGGCACCGAGCAAGCAATCCCGGTGCCGGCATACGCCGGCATTGCGTATGGGAACTACCCCTCCGGAACGCTACGCGGCCGGCGTCTCGGCCGCCGGGTCCGCCGCCGGGTCGACCGATTCCGGCACCGCGGTCGGCAGCGGCTCCTCGACGACGGTCGTCGGCAGCACCTCACCGGGGATGGCGGTCGGCGCCGAAGCATCGGGCACCGCCGTCGGCAGATCGCCGACCGCCGTCGGCAACTCGCCCACCGCCGTCGGCAGGTCGTCTCCCGGCGATGAGGCGGTCGGGTCGACGACCGCGGTGGCCGTCTCCTCCGCCCCGGTCGGCTCCGTTGCCGCGACCGTGGCCGATACCGTTGCCTCGACCGTGGCGTCTGAGGTTGCCGTCCCGGTCGCCTCGCCGCCGGTCGGCGGCACTACGGTCGCGGTGGAGTCCTCGGCGACGCGGGTTCGGCGGGCGCGCGGGGTGCGGTCGTCCTCGCCGGCTCCACCATCCCCGCTCGGCGCGACGCCGCCCGTCACCTCGATCCCGCTTTGGCCGCCGCCACCGCCGGCGCGGCCGCCGCCGGCGGCGCCGCCACCGCCGCCACCACCCGCTTGGCCGCCCTGGCGGACCCGATCGCCGCCAGCGCGTTCGCCTCGGCCGCCACCGCCACCCTCGTAGGCGGCGAGGTCGGAGAAGAACAGCACAGTGCCGGCGGTGCCTCCCGTGTCGTCGGCGCCCAGGATCGCCACCCCGGCGTAGCCGGAGTCGTCCAGCGGACGCAACGGCAGCGGGAGCTGCCCGTCGGCCACGATCCCCCCGATCTCGCCGCAGGCGAGGGGGGCCGTCAAGTCGTCGGCGGTGGCGTGGACGAGCAGCGCGTAGGGCTGCCCTCCGTCCAGCAGGGCGTCAAGGGCGACATCGACCGTACCGCCGCCCGCCAGCAGCGGCGGCTCGAGGAGCTGCCCGCGGACATCGGCCTCGTCCGCAACCGCGCCGTCGTCGGCTTGCCTCGGCCCGACGAGCCCGAGCACGAAGGCGGGGTCCTCGGCCGGCTCGCGGCACGTCCCGAGGTGGATCGCCGCCAAGTGCTCCGTCCCGACCAACTCGGACCCGGTGTCGTCCTGCGGCAGGGCGCCGCGAGGGGCGACCAGCATGCCACCCCCGAGCAGTAGCGCGACCATGGCGACCGTTCCCGTTTTCCGCATCGTTGCCTCTCCCTCGCTGCACGTCCGACCGTCGGCAGGGCACCGCTCGCACGGTAGATACCGCCGATGCCGACGAGCCCATCTTCGCTGCCCGAACAGCGACCGACCGCAGCAAGAACGGAGTCTAGCGTTCGGACCAGTGAAGGGGATGCGGTGGACCCCAACGACGATCGGCGGGATCGCGAAGCGGTGATGGTCCGGTTCCAGCGGGTCCCGGTCCGGCGGCGGCCCTCCCGGGAGGGAGCGACAGCCAGGCGGAAACCTCGAACGGTTGGCTCGGCTACACTCCCGGCACGAACCTTGACGTTGGCCGCGTCGTGGGACCGGTGCCGGCCGTGCGCCCGATCCTTCGGTGCACGCGGGGCAGCGGAGCCAGACGAGCGTGCGCCTTCTCTCATGGCACGTTTTCGCCGCCGGCGGGATCGCCACCATCGCGGTCTATGCGGCGGCCGCCGGCACCGTTGGCGGCGACATCGTCGCCGTCGGCGTCGCCCTTGCCGCGGCGGTGGCCTGCGCGAGTGCCGCCCGCCGGGGGACGGAGGACGCGGCGCCCTGGTGGATGTTCGCCGCCGGACTCGCCCTGTTCGCCGTAGGCGACGCGCTCTTCGCCGCCTACGCCTGGACGCTCGGCGAAGCCCCGTTCCCGTCCTGGGCCGACGCGCTCTACCTCGCCGGCTACCCCTGCCTCGGTCTGGGGCTCGTCTGGCTCCTACGGCGGCGACCGGGGGGCGACCCCGCCGCCCCGATCGACGCCGCGATCGTCGCCGTCGCCGCCGCGATGCTCACCTGGGTCTTCCTGATCGCACCCTCCGCCGGCGATCCTCCCCTCACGCTGCCGGCCAGGCTCGTTGCGCTCGCCTACCCGGTGGCCGACCTGGTGCTCCTCGCGATCGCGGCTCGGCTCGCCCTGGCAGGGGGCTGGCGCTCCGCCTCGGCCAGCCTGCTCGGCCTCGCGGTTGCCACGTTGCTGGCCGCCGATGCCCTCTTCGCGGCGGCCGAGTTGGCCGGAACCTACGAAGCGGGGGGTCGGCTGGATCTCCTCTGGCTGCTCTCCTTCGTGGCCTTCGGCGCTGCCGCCCTCCACCCCTCGCGGCCCGCCATGACGCGGCGGGGCCGCGCCGCGTCCCGCCGCCTGGGCGGCGGAAGATTCGCCGCGCTGGTTGCCAGCGCCCTCGTCGGCCCGGCGCTGGTCGCCGGAGGCATGGCTGGCCAGGACCCCCAAGTCGCAGCGGTCATCGGCGCCGCCACGGCCCTGCTCTTCCTGCTGGCGATCGCGCGGGTGGCGGGACTGGCCGATCGGCTGGAGCGGGCGCTCCGCCGCAGCCGGACGAGCGAGGCCCGGTTCGGCCTGGCGCTGGACGCGGCGATGATGGCGGCCTGGGAGTGGAACGCGGCAACCACCGCCACGTTCCGCTCGCCGGGGATGCCGGCCCTCTTCGGCCTGCCGCCGGACGCGGCGGCGGCCGACCGCACGCCCTACCTGGAGCGCGTCCACCCCGACGACCGAGCGGTCCTGGAGGCATCCGATCGCCTCCGGGTCGAGACCAGCGGGCCGTACGAGGTGGAGTACCGGGTCGTTTGGCCGAACGGCGAAGTGCGCTGGTTGCGCGACCGCGCGGAGGTCAAGCTCGACGCATCCGGTCGCGCCGTCCGGATCCGGGGCGTGACCCAGGACGTCACCGACCGCAAGCGGACCGAGGGGAAGCTGCAGGCGGAGCGCGACCTGCTCGAGGCGCTGCTGGCCAGCCTGCCGGATGCCGTCTACGTCAAGGACACCCACTCCCGCTTCCTCCGGCTCAACCGAGCGACCGCCGCGCAACTCGGCATCGCCGATCCGGCCGAGGCAATCGGCAAGACCGACGCCGAGTTCTTCCCGCCGGGCCAGGCGGCCGAGTACCGCGCCGACGAGCAACGGGTGCTGGAGACGGGCGAGCCGCTGCTGGCCAAGCCGGAACGCCAGGGCGAAGGAGACCGGGCGCGCTGGGTGCTAGGCAGCAAGGTCCCACTCCGCGACGTTGCTGGCGGCGTCGTCGGATTGGTCGGGATCAACCATGACGTGACCGAGATCCGCCAAGCCGAGGAGGCTCTCCGGGAAAGCGCGGCCCAGCAGAACGCCCTTCTCGCGGCGCTCCCCGACCTCTTCTTCCGGCTGGACCGCAACGGCACCTACCTCGATTACAACGCGGACCGGCTGGACGCCCTGGCGACGCCACCGCGGGAGTTCCTCGGTCGGACCGTCTCGGACATCCTGCCGGCGGAGGCGGCCGAGCCGCTGAAGGCGGCGATCGACCGGGTGATGGTCCCGGGCGAGATGGTGACGGTCGAGTACCCCCTCGACGTCCCCGAACCCGGCTCCACCTTCGAATCCCGCCTCGTCGCCTCCGGGGACGACGAAGTGGTCGCCGTCGTCCGGGACGTGACCGAACAGCGCCGGGTGGAGTCGCGACTGCGGGAGGCCGAGGCCCGCTACCGATCGCTGGTCGAACACCTCCCGGCCGCCGTCTACGTCGACCCCACCACTGCGCTCGGCGCGCCGCTCTACGTCAGTCCCCAGGTCGAGCCATTGCTCGGCTATTCGCCCGATGTGTGGATCGCCAACTCAGCGCTCTGGGAGCAGGGTCTCCACCGAGACGACCGGGAGCGCGTGCTCACGGCCACCGAAGAGGCGAACCGCAACGGCGGCCCCCTCTTGGTCGAGTACCGATTCCTGCACGAAGATGGGCGCGTCGTTTGGGTCCACGACGAGGCGGTGCTGGTCCGGGACGACTCCGGCACCCCGCGCTACTGGCAGGGCTTCCTGATCGACATCACCGAGCGCAAGCGGGGCGAAGCCGACCTCCGCGAGAGCGAAACACGCTTCCGGACGCTGGTCGAGCAACTGCCGGCCATCGTCTCGATCAACGCCGTCGACCCGGAGACCACCACCCACTACATCAGCCCCTACGTCGAAACCCTGCTCGGCTACACCCCGGAGGAGCTGCTCGCCGACCCCACCGGTTGGGTCGACCAGATCCACCCGGCCGACCGCGAGCGGGTCCTGGCCGAGATCGCGCGGACGAACGCAAGCGGCGAGCCCTTCACAATGGAGTACCGCCGGTTCGCCAAAGACGGCCGGCTACTCTGGCTGCGGGACATCGCCTTCCTGGTCCGCGACGAGGGCGGTACCCCGCTCTACTGGCAGATCGTCGCCTTCGACATCACCGAGCGGAAACGGAGCGAGGAAGAACTGCGGGCCGCGAAGGAAGCGGCGGAAGAATCCAACCGGCTCAAGAGCGCCTTCCTCTCGACGATGAGCCACGAGCTGCGGACGCCCATGAACGCGATCCTCGGCTACGCCCACCTGCTGCTGGACGGGATGGCGGGAGAACTGAGCCCAGAGCAGGCCGAGGATGTTCGGCGGATCGCCGCCGGGGCGGACCGCCTCCTGTCGCTGATCAACGATGTGCTGGATCTGTCACGGATCGAGGCCGGGTCGATAGAGCTGTCGCTCGAGCCGGTCGACCTCCGGTCGGTCGTCGGCTCGGTCCGCGACGAGGTGGCCTCCCTTGCCCGCGGAAAGGGGCTCGACCTCATCGTCGACCTACCGGGGGAGCCTCCGGCCCTGGAGGCCGATCCCTACCGGCTCCACCAGATCCTGCTCAACCTGGTCGGCAACGCCGTCAAGTTCACCCACCGGGGCCGGGTCGAGATCCGGGTCCGGTCGACGACCGACGGTGTCTCCATCGTGGTGGCGGACACCGGTGTCGGCATCCCCTCATCGTTCCTGCCGAACGTCTTCGAAGAGTTCCGCCAGGCCGACGCCGGCACCACCCGCCGCTACGGCGGCAGCGGCCTCGGCCTGGCGATCGCCAAGCGGCTGACCGAGCTGCACGGCGGCACGATCGCCGTCGAGAGCCGCCTCGACCAGGGGTCGACGTTCACCGTCACCCTGCCGTCGAACCCGCCCCGTTAATGCTCTTCGTCGCGGAGACTCTGGCAAGGCGGGGGGACGCTGCCCGCCCACCACGGAGAACCTGCCATCCTCGTTCCCCTAACGAGGGAGCGATCCGCGGTAGTACGGGTGATTGGCGGCGGCCACGAACGCCGCCCGCGCATCGTCCGAACTGGTGAACCGCCAGTCTCGTTCCTTGTTCTCGTTGAACCAGACGAAAGCGCGCACTTGTGGGTAGACCAATGGCAAGTCTCTCGACATTGCCTCCAGGATCCAGGTCGCCTTGTTGCCCCCTTCCTCGGCCGACGCGGTCTCGGCGATCATCACCGGCTTCTCGGAGAGGCTTGCGAGCTCTCTCAGTGAAGCATCGAAGACATCGCTAAACGACTGCCAATCGTCGGGAGGGCCGCCCCCGCTGTACCAGTTGTATCCGTCGAGCGCCAACCAGTGGACCGATCCGTCTCCGGGGTAGATCGACTTCAAGGGAGTCGACCCGAAGAAGCTCACGTTGGGAGACCAGACCCATTTGACGTTGTCGGCACCCTTTGCCTTGAAACGCGCCCGGAGGCACTTCCAGGTCTCGACGTAGTCTGCCGCTGTGTTTCCGTTGACACCAGCGGCCCACGGATACCATGTGCCGTTCATCTCGTGGGCGAATCGAAGCAAGACGGGCTTGTTGTAGGAAGCCAGCCCTGTCGCCCA
>CADCWF010000128.1 GCA_902806345.1 uncultured Thermomicrobiales bacterium | reverse complement strand
GCAACCGCCCCGACCAGGACCGCCGCGAGGGCCGAGGGCTCGGCGGCGACGAACGGGGCCGCGACGAGCAGCGCCCCGGCCGCGAACCCCGCCCCGACCCCGAGGGCGAGGGAGGCGGCGACGGCGGCCGCGGCGAAGGCCGGACGCTCGAACTCCTGCCCGTCGGCGACGAGCACCGGCGCACCGAGGAGGAAGGCACCGGCGCCGCCGAGGAGCGCCGCCGGCAGCGCCCATGCCGCCTCGGTCCGCACATCGACTTGCCGCCCTCCGCGGGCTTCTCGGTGGGGTGGCACCGACGCGGGGTCGGTGTCCCCCGCCGAGGTGCCGCCACCGAGGGCGTCCCCGTCCCCTAGGCCGTCCCCGCCGAAGACTGGCGGAACTCCGCCAGCCCCCAGTTCCGCGCGCGGAGCACGACCGCCGGAGGCACGCCAGATCGAGGGCAAGCGCTCAGAGAACGTTGCAACACCTTCCCCGATCCCATGAGGTCCGACCCAGGAAGCGGGCGCCGGAGACGCGCTCCCGCCGTTCTTAGGATAGGCCTCCGGCCATCCAACTACGGCGTCGGCGTGGCGGCGGCCGGCTCCAGGACGGTGAAGACGTAGTCCTGCGTCGCCTCCGGGGTCTCGCCCTCGACCGTCACCGCCAGCTCCGGCTGGCCGTCGGCGCCCCGCCTCAGGGTCACGGGAATCCCCGCCAGCGGCGGGTCGGCGAAGACGTAGCCGGTGACCTGCCCCGCCGCGTCCGCCACCGGCCGCAGCTCCGAGCGCAGCTCGCCGGCGTCGAGCACCAGCTCGCCGGCTCGCAGCGCCAGTTCCACCTCGCCCAGGGCCGGGTGCCCGTAGCGCCCCAGGTAGGGGTCCACCGCCGCCGGGTCGACCGGCCGGAGCCGGGCCTGGAGCTCGGCGGCCAGGGCGGCGTCGGCCCCGAGGAACTGGGCCATCAGCGCGTCGAACTCCGCCGGCTGGTCGAAGAGCAGCTCGAGCAGGCGGAACTGGACGCCGAGGTTGAACGGCGCGGCCCCCCGGCCGCCGTTGGTCAGGATGACGACGCCCAGGTCGGCCTCCGGCAGGAAGGCCACCTCGGAGCCGAAGCCGAGGGTGCCGCCGCTGTGGCTGACCAGCGGCTGCCCCTTGTAGGTGCCCACCAGCCAGCCGAGGCCGTAGTGCCGGGCGGACTCGACGACCACGGGCGGCAGGCCGGGCAGGTCCGGGAGCGCCACCCGCGGCGCCCGCGTCCGTTCCAGGTTCTGTGCCGACACCACGCGCCCCCCGTCGGGGGCCACCCCGTCGGCCAGCTGGGTCTGCAGGTAGCGGGCCATCTCCCGGGCGCTCGACCACAGCGCCCCGGCCGGCGCCACCGATGTGACGAATCGCTCGTCGGTTAGCAGCGGGAAGGGCCCCGTCCGGTCGTCGAGGTCGGTGGCGTGGGGGTGGGCGTAGTCGCCGTCGGCCAGCACCGCCTCCAGCGAGAAGGCCGAGCGCCCCATCCCGATCGGGTTCAGGAGCCGGTCGCGCATCGCCGCCTCGTACCCGCCGAGCAGGCCGCCGGGGGCCGCCCCCGCCGCCCGCGCCGCCGCGTAGCCGCCGGCGGCGTACAGCTGGTTGCTGTACTGGAACGCCTCGCCGAAGGGGGCCGTCAGGGGCAGCTCCGCCACCTGGGAGACAACCCGCTCCGGGGGCAGCGAGTCGAAGTTGAACATGACCTCCAGGTCGCGCCGGGGCACCCCCGTGCAGGCGCAGAAGGCGTCGGCGAGGCCCAGCCGGGGCGTCAGCGCGGGGTCGGCGACGGCGAAGCCCGGCAGCAGGTCGACCAGCGGCGTGTCCCACGACGCCAGGCCGTCGTCGACCACCGTCGCCGCCATCGCGCTCGTCATCGACTTGGTGACCGAGCCGATCATCAGCAGGGTGTCGGCGGTGACGGGGGCGGTGCCGCCCAGCTCCTTGACGCCGAAGCCCTGGGCGTAGACCACCTCGCCGCCCTGGACGACGGCGACCGAGGCGCCCGGCACCCCTTGCCGCTCCATCGCGGCGGCGACGTAGGCCTCGAACGCCGCCCGCCGCTCGCCGGTCAGGGGCAGCGGCACGACGCCCGTCAGGTCGGCAGGGGGCGCGGCCTGGGGGGTGGCGAGCGGGGTCGCCGGCGGGCCGGGCACGGGGGTCTCGACCTGGGCCAGGCCGGCGGGGCCGGCCGCGGCGAGCAGGAGCAGGAGCGCGGCGAGGACGGCGGGAGCGGGGCGCACGGGATACCTCCAGACGGGGCAAGGCGGTCAGGGCCGGGCCGGGCCGAGCCGGGCTGCCGGTTGTGCCAGACAAGGTTCACCTTACACCGGCGGCGGCGGGAGTCAACGCGCCGGCGACCGACTGAGGCTTGCCGCCTGCCCGGAGCCCGTCAGGCGCCGGTCGTCGCCGCCGGCTTGCGACCGGCGTGGCCCAGCCGGCAAGGTCTCGGACCGCCGCGACCACCTGATGGATCGCCGCGACCACCAGCGGCGTCTGCTCCTGGTGGAGGTCGTGCCCGGCCCCCTGGCGGTGGCCACCTGCGAACCGCGGACGCCGCCGACCGCTGTCCACCGGCACGCCCAGCTGATGCGGAGCGGGGAGGGTACGGCGAAACGGCGGTCGCCGGCATCGTCGCCCAGGCCGACCGGATGCCCGCCTGGTCAACGGGCTGGCGGACGTGGCCCGGCTGGAGCTGCGCCGCGGGCCGGTCGACCTCGCCCGGCCGGCGCGGTGGGCCGCGGTCGTCGCGGCCCACGCGCCCGACGGGCCGGCGGTTGGGGCTCGGGACGCCGACCGCCTGGCCGAGGTCCTCCCGAATCTGGTCGGCCACTCCGTCAGGCACGCCCCCGAAGGCGGGGGTTGCCGCCCGCCGCGTCGAGGCGGCCGGCGCCTCCGCGCCGGGCCGTGTGGTAGCGTGCCCCCGAACCTGGACACGGCGCGCGGCGGACGCCGCGGTGGGAGACCTCGGTGCCCGACCCTTCCGCCCCGCGGGACGCCGCGCTCGCGATGGACCCCGACGAGTTCCGCGAGCTCGGACACGCGCTGGTCGACCACCTCGGCGCGTTCCTGGAGGACCTGCCCCGGCGGCGGGTGGCGCCGGGCAAGGCCCCGGCGGAGGTCCGCTCCCTCCTACCGGCCGGCGGGTTGCCGGAGGAGGGCGCCGACCCGGCCCCGCTCTTGCTGGAGACGCTCGCCCTGTTGCAGGACAACCTTGCCTTCAACGGCCACCCGCGCTTCTTGGCCTACATCACCGCATCGCCGGCGCCGATCGGCATGCTCGCCGACTTCGCCGTCTCGGCCCTCAACCCGAACTGCGGCCTCTGGCAGCTGACGCCGCTCGCGACGGAGATCGAGCTGCAGACCGTGCGCTGGCTGGCCGACTTCCTCGGCCTCCCGCCGGGCACCGGGGGGGTCATGTCCAGCGGCGGGCAGGCGGCCAACCACGTCGGGCTCCTCCTCGCCCGGCGGGACAAGGCGCCATGGGACGTCCGCGCGCTCGGCAGCACCGACGGCTCGGGCCGCCGGCTCCGCGTCTACGCGTCGACGGAGACGCACGGCTGGCTGAACGCGGCGGCGGATCTCTTCGGGCTCGGCAAGGAGGCGGTGCGCTGGATCCCCACGACGGCGGACGGGGCGATGGACGTCGCGGCGCTGGAGCGCGCCGTCGCCGACGACGCGGCGGCCGGCGACGTGCCGATGGCGGTGGTCGGCACCGCCGGCTCGGTCGGCACGGGTGCCGTCGACCCGCTGCCGGCGATCGGCGAGCTGTGCCGGCAGCGGAACGTCTGGTTCCACGTCGACGGCGCCTACGGCGCGCCCGCGGTCGTGCTCCCCGACGCGCCGGCCGACCTGGTGGGGCTCCGGGACGCCGACTCGGTGGCGGTCGACCCCCACAAGTGGCTCTACGCCCCGATCGACGCCGGGTGCACGCTGGTCCGGGACCCGGCGCTGCTCGGCGCGACCTTCGGCGCCCGGCCGGACTACTACGCCATGGGCGACGGCGGAGACGCGCCGCTCAACCTCTACGGGGTCGGGCCCGAGAACAGCCGGCGGTTCCGCGCCCTCAAGGTCTGGCTCGCGCTGCGGCAGGTCGGCCGGCGGGGCTACGCCCGGATGATCGGCGACGACGTCGCCCTGGCGCGTCGGCTCCACGACCAGGCCGCCGCCCACCCCGAGCTCGAAGCCCGGACGCTGGGCCTGAGCATCGTGACCTTCCGGTACGTCCCGGCGGACCTGGCGGGGGCGGGCGCGGGGGTCGAGGCCTACCTCGACCGCCTCAACCGGGAGCTGCTCGCCCGGTTGGTCGCCGCGGGCGAGCTGTTCGTCTCGAACGCCGTCGTCGCCGGGACCTTCCTGCTGAGGGCGTGCGTCGTCAACTTCCGGACGACCGAGGCCGACATCGACGCGGTGCCGGGGATCGTGGCCCGCGCCGGCGCGGAGTGCGACCGCGCGCTGCGGCCCGGCGGGCTCGGGCCGGACTCCGACGTGCCCGTTGCATAGCCCTCGGGGAGGCGGCCCCCCGCGGTCGGCGACCTCCGCGCCCCGCCGAGTGATCCGTCGCCCGATATCCGCGGCTGAGACGGATGGCAGAAGGTTACGCAACACAATGCTCAGTGCGCGTCTACGTCCGCCTCTTGTGACCTGGCAAATCGGGGACGAGGAGCCGCCGAGAGCGACGCGTGGGGGCAGGAGTAGTTTCGTCCTTAGAGCGTGTCGCAATACCTGGCGAGCGCTCGACGGGTGGCGACCGCCGCCGCCGGTCGCGGTCTTGCAGCCCGTTCTCGCAGCTACGGCGTCGGGGTGCCGTCGGTGAAGATGAACGCCGGTTGGGTGGGGTCGAAGAGCGCGGCGATCAGGAGGACGAGCGGCCCGTCCCCGGCGTTGCGCCCGGTGTGCCCCGTGTCCGCGTCGTGGTACACGGCGTCGCCCGCGCCAAGGAGGACCTCGGCGCCGGGGGCAAGCGGCTCGGCGGCGACCGGGGTGCCGCCGGTCCCGGCGGCCCGGGTCAGCTGCCCCTGCCCGTGGGTGACGGTGAAGCCGAAGGTGCCGGACTCGACGGCGACCACCAGCGCCCCCGGCTGGGTGTGGGGCGGGATGCTGGCCCCCGGCGCGAAGGTGGCGCGCAGCAGCGACAACCCGTACCCAGGGGACCCGGCGGGCATGCCGCCGGCGAGGGCTTCGATGGTGACGCCGGCCAGGGGGTCGGCGGCCGGCGTAGCCTCCTGGGCGGCGGCGGGGCGGCCGGCCGAGGCCGCGCCGGCGAGGGCGGCAGCGAGGGCGGAGCCGAGAACGGTGCGACGACGCATGGCGGGTCCCTCCTTGGGCGGATCGGCCGCGTCATCGCGACCGAGCGGCGCATCATACCGCTGGAGGATCAGTCGCGGGACTGCCACGTCCGCGGGGGAGGGTTTTGCAACACGCTCTTAGCTTGTGATTTAACCCGGCGGTCGGCGCGGTTGGGGCGGTGTGCCGTGGGGCGGTTGGGGATGGCACCATGGGGGCCATGGACAGCCCCGACCCGTTCGCCCCGCTCCGATCCTTCCGCGCAGCGCTTTACGCCTGCTTCGACCGCCGTGCCGACGCCCTGTTCGAGATCACGGACGCGCTCCTGGCGAGCGCCCCGCCCGCCTCGCTGCCCCACCTGAGCCTGGCCCCGTGCCACCGCCGCGGGTGGGGCAGCGTCTACGCCTCCCTGGCGGAAGGGCGGATCGCGGCGGATACGCTCCGCGCCGCCGTGGCGTCGGTCCCCCTCGCGGGGGGCCAGCCGGTCTTCGCCGTCGACGTCAGCGTCTGGCCGCGCTGCGACGCCGAAGCCAGCCCCGGGCGCGGCTTCTATTACCACCCGTCGCGCCACTCCGCTGGCCAGCCGATCGTCGCCGGCTGGGCGTACCAGTGGGTCGCCCAGCTCGGCTTCGCGCGCGAGAGCTGGACCGCCCCGCTCGACGTCCGCCGCGTGCGCCCGGACGAGAACGCCACCGCCGTCGCCGCCGACCAGATCGCCGACGTCGTCGGCCACCTCCCGGCGGAGGGTCCGGCGCCGCTGTTCGTCTTCGACGCCGGGTACGACCCGGTCCAGTTGACCCAAGGCCTGGGCGCGGTCCCCGCCGCGATCCTCGTCCGCCTGCGATCCGGGCGCTGCTTCTACGCCGACCCGCCCCCGCGCGAGGCGTCGCCCAAAGGCGGGCGGCCCAGGACGCACGGGGCGAAGTTCGCCTGCGGCGACCCGGGGACGTGGCCCGCGCCGAGCGCCGAGCACGCCGCCGAGGACGACCAGTACGGGACGGTCCGGGTTCGGGCGTGGGCCGGGCTGCACCCGAAGCAGCAGGAGCACACCGGCCGCGGCAGCCGCCGCCCGCGGCCGGTCGTTCGCGGCACCCTGGTCCTCGTCGAGGTCAAACGGCTGCCCCGCCAGACGCGGCAGCCCCGGGCGCTGTGGCTGTGGTGGGCCGGCCCGGGCGAACCCGACCTCGCCCCCCTCTT
>CADCWF010000127.1 GCA_902806345.1 uncultured Thermomicrobiales bacterium | reverse complement strand
TCGCGAGAGACGCCCCGTCCTCCCGAGGTGGTGCCCCCGCGGCCCGGACGAACCGCTCGACCAGTTCCTCGCGTCGCGCCCGGTCGTCGGCTGGCAGGTGGCCGTAGCCCCCCGCGACGATCTGGTACCACCGCTGCTCGGGCACGGCGACGACCAGGAACAGCTCGGTTGCGCCGGAACGCAGCAGGGCATCCCCCTCGAGCAGCACCTCGCGATGCGCTTGGTTGTCCAGGCCGCCGACCTGGTTGACCGTGACCACGCCCGCCGCCCGGCCCTTGAGCGCCCGAACGACCGCGACGGCGAACTGGGTCTGCGGCACCTCGTGCCCCGGGGCCGAGGTCGGCGCGCCCGTGTCGCCCGTCAGCCCGACGACCCGACCGACGAAGATGTCCGTGGCGTAGGCGGCCAGGGCGCGGTCATCCTCGGGGTCGAGCGCGTAGACCGGATGCGCGATGCCGACCTCGCCGCCGCCGTCGCGTTCGGCGGCGACGACCGGATCTGCGCGCTGCCAGCGCGCCAGCGCGCCCCCGGCGGCTGCCAGCAGCAGCCCGATGGCGACGATGCCGAGGACCGTCGATCGCATCACGGCGTTCCGCGACGTCACACTCGCACCCCCAGGACCGCCAGATCGGCAACGTTGGATGGTCGCCGAAGGATAGACCCTGGTCGACCATCGTGTCGTCGACGGGCACCTGCCAACCGGTGGCGTCAGGGGTGACGGTCCGGAGCCGGGGATTGGCCGGAAGCGCCGCCTCCGCCTGCCGATCCGCGCGACCCGTCGCCAACGCCGGCGGCCTACGTTAGAATCGGCCAGAGACGAGAGAGGAACGAAGGTGCCGCGGTGGACGGGGCCGCCCCGCGCCCGCCGGCGCGGGGAACCGCCCGGTTGCGGCAGGGACCGGCGTCGCGGAGCCCGGCTCGGCGGTGGGATCGGACGACGTACGAGGAGGCGAGCGATGGCGAGCACCGGGCGGTCGGTGGCGGGCATCTTGGCGGCGGTCCTGCTGGGGCTGGCGGCCCCGGTGCTCTCGATGGGGGCCTGGGTCGCGGCCCAGGACGACGGCGACCCGCCCCACCCGGTCCACATCCACACGGGGACGTGCGCCGACCTCGGCGAGATCGTCGCACCGCTCAACGACGTCGCGCCCCCCACCGGGGGCGAATCGGGCGGGGCCGCGTTAGCGTCGCCGGTCGAGCTGAGCGAGACGGAGGTCGAACTCGGGCTGGCCGACATCCTGGCCGCGCCCCACGCGATCAACGCCCACGAGAGCGCCGAGAACATCGGCGAGTACGTCGCCTGCGGCGAGGTCGGCGGCCGGGTGGTCGACGGCGTCCTGCTGCTCGGCCTGCGCGAGACCAACGGCTCCGACCTGAGCGGCGTCGCCGTCCTCGAAGCCGACGACGACGACGAAACGGACGTGACGGTCTACCTCGTCGAGGAGGGGGCGGTCGCCGGGGCAGAGGAGGCTCCGGCCGCCGGCGCCGCGCCAACCGCCGCCACCGCGGCCCCGACCGCGGCACCCCCGGCGGCGCCCACCGCCGCCCCGGCGGAAACCGCCGAGCCGGTCGAGACGGCGGCCCCCGCCGGCGAGGAGGTCGCGGTCGACATCCGCGACTTCGCCTACGAACCGGCCGAGGTCACCGTCGCCGTCGGCGACACCATCACCTGGACCAACCAGGACCCCGTCCCCCACACGGCGACCGCGACCGAGCGGGGTGTGCTCCAGTCCGGCGCCATCGCGCCGGACGGCGGCAGCTTCAGCCAGACGTTCGAGGCGGCCGGCGAGTTCTCCTACTTCTGCGAGTTCCACCCGAACATGGAGGGGACGATCGTCGTCGAGTAGGTGCCCGTTGGCCCAGGGCCGCTCGATCGCGGCCGGCCCCGGTGGGGAGGTAATCCAGGGTCGCAGGCCGGGGCCGAGAGACGAGGTCCCTCCGGGACCGAGAATGCCCTCATTCGTGCGCGGTCTCGGCCGTAGCGAGGCTTCGTCGCCTTGACCCGGGCCTTCGACCTCGGGCCGCCGAGCCGACGGCGTCGGCACGAACGAAGCGCTGAGGAGGACGACATGGGCAGGGAACCGGCCGACGGTCGCACCCGGAACGTCGGCGCGAACGGCGCCGCGGCGCTGGCGCTGCTCGGCGCGGCGCTGCTCGGCGCGGCGGCCTTCGGGGCCACGGGCCTCCGGGCCCAGGAGGAGGGGGAGACGCCGCCGCGCCCCTCCCACGTCCACACCGGCGACTGCGACGAGCCCGGCCCGATCGTGCAGCCGCTGAACAACCTGACGGCGCCCGGCACCGACGACATCGGCAACGACGAGGCGGTCGTCGCCGAGGCGGCCTTCACCAACATCCCGCTCTCGCTCGAGGCCATGGTCGCCGAGGACCACTCGATCAAGGTCCACCTCTCGCGGGAGCGGATCGAGACCTACCTCGCCTGCGGCGACATCGGCGGCACCCTCGACCAGGACGGGGCGCTGATCGTCGGCCTCAAGGAGCAGGACGGCTCCGGCTACACCGGGATCGCCTACCTGCGCCCCCTCGCCAACGGCACGACCGACACCTCGGTCATCATTGCCGAGGTGATTCCCCGCGTCGCCGGCCCAGCCGCCGGAGGCGACCAGGCTGCCGCGAGCACGGCCGAGGCGACGGCGCCGGCGGACGCGGCCGCGCCGACGGCGGGCGAGGCCGAGGAGGTCGCGGTCTCGCTGACGGAGTTCGCGATCGAGATGCCGACCGAGCTGACGGCGGGTCCGATCCGGATGGTCGTCACCAACGACGGGGCGGTGGCCCACAACTTCGTGGTGGAGGGGGAGGGGTTCGAGGAGCGGCTGCCGGCGCGGCTCAACCCGGGCCAGTCGGCGACGCTGGAGTTCGACCTCCCGGCCGGCGCGTACACCGCCTACTGCCCGGTCGGCGCCGGCGCCCACCGGGCCAACGGGATGGAGGTGGCGCTGACGGCGTCGTAGGGGTCAGCCGCGGCGCTGCCCCCGTCATCCCGAGTGGTACGTCCAACCTGATCTGCCGGGTCACGACCGGCGGCTGCGCCGCCGAGCCCGGCGCTCAAGCACCGGGCTGAAGCCACGAAGGACCCTGAAGGGCCCTGAGCACGAATGCCGCGCATCCGGACAGATGAAGCTGGACGGACCACAGAGCGAAGCTGCCCCCGTCATCCTGAGCGAAGTCGAAGGATCTCGCTCCGCCTCCCCGAGTCGACGTCCAGAACGCCGCCGCGGCGAGGAGCGCCTTCGCCTAGCTCTCGGACGCGTTCAGGGCCGAATGGACGGGCAATGATCGGCGGCACAGTCGCCGTGCCCCGCCATCAATGGCCGGGCAGAAACCCCGAAGGACCTTGGACACGGTAGGAACTTCCGGAGCTTCCGTTTCGATTCCGAGCGCGAGGAGGCCGAGACTCCAGGGATGGGGCTCCCCGCTGGAAGAAGGGTTCAGCGCCGGCGTTGGCCCGCCTCACCAACGACCCGCAGGTTGCCCGGCGGCTCGGTCAGGCGGACGGTGTCGCCCTGGACCTCGACCACGTCCTGGAGGCCGCGCTCCTCCATGATCGAGAGGATGTCGACCCGCTCGTTCTGGCCGAGGAGGTAGTCGACGAAGCAGGCGAGCGAGTCCCGCTGGCGGAGGTAGGTGTCGAGCCGGCGCCACAGCTTCGGCCAGATCGGGGGGATCGTCGCCAGGTCGGCGCGGGCGCGGACGGTGACGCCGGCGGTCGTTCGGTCGAGCGGCCAGTAGCCGTCGTCGGCGGCCGCGGCGGCCGCGACCGCGGCGTCGAACTCCGCCCGCAACGCGGCGAAGAGGGTGTTGTAGTAGAGCGGGTAGGCGAAGCCCGCCTGGGCCTGGAGCCAGTTGACGGAGTCGCGCAGCAGCGCGGCATCGAGAAAGACGTCGTCGCCGTCGGGGCGAGGGGGCAGGCCGGCGAAGACGAAGGCGATCGGCCGGCCCGACTGGTCGTCGGTCATCCGCGCGAGGACGTAGCCGGGCGGCTCCGGAGCGGTGGCCTGGTCGAAGCCGATCAGGCCGAGCATGCTGGTTTTGGACTGGGTCGCCAGCGGCTGGGTCGCCCGCTTCTCGACGGAATCGATCCCCTCGAAGCGGAGCTGGGCGGTGCCTTCGGTCGGAGCCCCGGGCGGGCCGAGCTCGGCCGGTTTGCCCTCGAGCCGGTCCCAGAGCGCCGGCTGGTCGGCGAGGAAGCGGACGGAGTCGCCGTCGGGTTCGCCGACGAGCGGCTTGAAGTGCCCCTTGATGAGCGTGAACGGCATGGCGGGTGCCCCTCCTGGCGCGGTGGATCGGCGGCCGGGAACCGGCGCGACTACAAGGGGCCAGCTCGCGCGTCGTGGTCGGCACGAGACGGCGACGGCCCAGTCTCCAGCCCGTCCTGACTCCGCAAGGCCATGCGCGCGACCGATCCGCGCCAGCTTATTGTCATCCTGGAATGTATCGTATACCCGGCGTCAAGCTGTTAACACGACCCGATGGCCGGTAACCCTCTGCCCCGGGTGGTCCTCCTGGGCTTGCCTCCGCTTCCGCTTCGAAGGTTGAGGCTGGGGCCGGGCGTGACCGGAGCGCGGGGGGTGGCGGTGAGCGGGGAGCCGAGCCGGGCTGCTGGCCGACTCATCCCCTGACAGGGGTTGTTTGCGGAGTCCAGGTTGTTTACCGCTCAGGCACACCGCATTCAACTCAAAACCGTCTCAACAAGCCAACAAGCCAACAAACCAACAAGCTGGCGAGCAAGGCCGACGTTGGGCAATAGCGTTGGCGAGGTTCGGAGGTTGGCGCGCCACCAACGAAGGCGGCCGGGCGATGGCCGCCCGGTCGCCGAGGTCGCGGCGCTCCGTCCCGGTTCGGGCTGGCCGGCTCCGGTCCCCCGCTACTCGCAGACCCCTCCCTCCGGGGTGATCAGGCAGGTGTTGCTGCAGCAGTTGCCGGCCTCGCAGCCGATGTCGCTCGCGCCCTTCGGCACCGCCGTGCCCGCCGGGAGGCAGCGGATGCACCGCCCCGTTGCCTCGTCGCAGCGCGAGACCGCCGGGTAGCGGCAGCACTGGATCCCGGAGCGGCAGCGCTCGCCGAGGCGGCGGCAGCGCCGCGCCCCGGCGCCCGGAGTCCCGGCGGCCCCGCCGACGGCTGCGGCCCCGGCCCCGAGGACCCCCCGCAGCACCGAGCGGCGCGAGGCGCCGCCGGCGACGGACCGGGCGATCCGGTCGAATGTCTGGTGTCCCACGATCGTCCCCTCGTTTCCCCGCGGACACAACTCGAGGCCCGCCTCGGGCCTCAACCGGAGAGTACCATGCTGGTCCGACATCGCGCAGGAAGCCGCCCCGACGCGCTGGTAGGGGGCGGGCCGAGGAACCCGCGCTCCGTCCCGGTCGCGAGACCCCGCAGTTCCTCCCGTTCAAGCATTCGCATTCGTGGCAGGCTTGCTAAGATGTCGTTGTCCACACCCGACGCGAAACCGGAGGGCGGAGGCGTCCCGGGGAGAGCCGCTCCGACCGGGCTCGTTCCGGGGACGCTACGCGGCCGCGTCGGGGCAGCGGCAGCGGAACCCGAGCGCCACGGCGAGCGCGCCGCGCGGGTAGGCCAGGAACGCCCGGTCGCCCGCCACGACGACCGGCGTCGCGAAGATCCCCGTCGCGGCCAGCGCCGCCGCCTTCGGGTCGCCCGTCACCATCTTCATCGATGGCACGGCTCTTGCCCCGACGACGTGCATCTCGGGGGGCGGGCCACCGCGGACCCCATCCCCCCCGACGGAGACGATGGGAGGTTCGCCTCATGGACGGCAATCGATTCGACCGGGTGGCGCGGGCGTTGGCGACGGGCGCGCCCCGGCGGGGGATCCTGGCAGGCCTCGCCGGCGCCACCCTCGCAGCCGTGCTGGGGGGGGCGGCCCCGGACGCCTCGGCCGGGGCCTGCAAGGAGCGCCAGCGCCGGTGCCGCAACGCCGACCAGTGCTGTGGCGGCAAGGCGGCCTGCCAGCGGACGGAGAAGCTGACCTGCAACCTCAGCGGGAAGCGGTGCTGCGGCAAGCAGGGCGCGATGTGCAGCGTCGAGGCGGACGGCTGCGATTGCTGCGGCGAGCTGGTCTGCAACCCGGTGACCACCCGCTGCGACCTGCCGGTCTAGCCGGCGGCGACCCGTCCCCATGGCCCGGGGGGATCCCCCGGGCCTTTCCCGTGCCCGCACGAAAACCGGCGCGACCCGCCGGCGGAGACCGGGACAAAGGACGCCGTCCCCGCCGGCGATCCGGACCCATCCCCTCC
Organism: uncultured Thermomicrobiales bacterium; assembly: GCA_902806345.1. GTDB lineage: Bacteria > Chloroflexota > Chloroflexia > Thermomicrobiales > UBA6265 > CADCWF01. Next base: position 250 of record CADCWF010000127.1, on the reverse strand, counting down.
CCAGCGGCGCCCGGCATTGGGGAAGCCGGGCGTTTGTGGGTGCCGGGGTCCCGCCTTGAGCGGCGCCACCGTGCGCGCGGGCCAGGACTGCACCCCCAGGCGCCCCGGCCGCGGCCTCGATCGCGGCGGCGCGAGTGAGCAGCCGGGCGCGGTCCACGTCGGCCAGTTCCCCGATGCGAGCGGCGTCGCGGCGGAGCAGCCAGGCGTGGCCGGAGATGGCCGTCAGCGGGGTGAGCAGGTCGTGCCGGAG
>CADCWF010000126.1 GCA_902806345.1 uncultured Thermomicrobiales bacterium | reverse complement strand
GGCCGACCCCTTCCCAGAAGGTCGCCGTCCCGAGGACGACCACGTTCGGCGTGTGGCGGAGCCGCTCGACGAGCTGACGGGCGCTGCCGTCCATCCCTTGGGCGAGGACGATGACGCCCCGCTCCTCGAGCGGCCGCCGGATCGCGCGGGCCGTCGCTTGCAAGGCGGCGTGGGAGGTGAAGAGCACCAGGGCGCGCCCGTTCGTCGCCGCGCAGGCCCCGATCAGGGTCTGCTGCAACGCCTGCTGGTAGCCGGGGGCGTTCGGCTCCGGGATGTCGTCGGCCAGGTAGAGCAGCGTCTGCGCCCCGTAGTCGAACGGCGAGGTGACGGCGAGCGTCCGCGCCCCTTCCAGACCGAGCCGCTCCTTGACGTAGTCGAAGGTGCCGTCGGTCGTTAGCGTGGCGGAGGTGAGCGTCACCGAACGGAGTGGGTCGAAGAGGCGCTCCCGCAAACTCTCGCCGACCCGCAGCGGGGCGGCGCGGACGGAAACCCGGTCCCCCGCCGGCGACCGCTCCAACCAATAGACCATCTCCGGGTCGGGCGAGCCGATCGCCCCCTGGAGGCGGATGCCGAGCTCAGCACCGGCCCGGATCGCCAATCCGACCTCGATCGACAGCTCGTCGGCCTGGAGCTCGACGTCTTCGTCCCCAGCGGAGTCGACCGCCGCCACCGCCGCCTCGAACCAGCGGAGGTGGGCGTCTAGCTCCCGGATCGCCCCGTCCAGCGGTTCCCACTGTAATTCGATCTCGGTCCACTCGCCGCCCCGCCGCACGGAGCCGGTGATCCGGAGGGAGCGATCGTAGCCGCCGCTGGTGGCGGTGCCGACGAGGTCGAAGAGGCGGGCAAAGAGGCGGGCCGCTCCGGTCCGGACCGCGTCGGCGATGGCGACCGCGGCCGCGACGCGCTCGGCGGCGGCGGTGGCGCGGCGGCGGGCGGCGTCGTCGCCCGCGGCGCGGCCGAGGAAGGCGGCAACGGTGGCGAGCGAACCGCCGAGCATTGCCCCGTCGCGGCGGAGGACGCTGGCCGCGAACTCCTCCAGGTCGCGCTCGGCGACGGCGTAGCCGAACTGGTTGGTCGCCTGGTCCTCAAGGTGGTGGGCCTCGTCGACGACCAGGTGCTCGTACTCCGGCAGGACGCGGCTGCCGGCCATGACGTCGGAGAGGAGCAGCGCGTGGTTGACGATCACCAGGTGGGCGGCCTCGGCCCGCCGCCGCGCCCGGTAGAGGAAGCACTGGTTGCGCTGCTGGAAGACGCAGCGGGAGGCGACGCAGCGGCCCTCCTCCTCGGCGACGTGGCGCCAGGCGAACTCCTCGTCCGGCGCCAGCCGCAACTCAGCCCGGTCGCCCGTTTCGGTCTCGCCCAGCCAGCCGAGGATCTTGGCCTTCAGCCGCGCCTCCGCCGGTTCGAGCGACGGCTGCCGCAGCCAGGCGAACCACTGGCGGAGGCAGAGGTAGTTGGCGCGGCCCTTGACGACCGCCGCCTCGAACGGCGGGGCGTCGTCGTCACCGCCGAGGGCGTCCCGCAGGTCGGGCAGGTCCTTGCGATAGAGCTGGTCCTGGAGGGCGAGGGTGTTGGTCGAGACGACGACGGTCTCGCCCTTGGCGATGGCGTGGAGCGCGGCCGGCAGCAGGTAGGCGAGACTCTTGCCCGTGCCGGTGCCGGCCTCGACCAGCAACCGCTCGTCGCGCCCCAGTGCCCGCGTCACGGCCAGCGACATCTGCTCCTGCTGGGGTCGCCGCTCGTACCCCTCCACAGTGCGGCTGAGCGGGCCATCCGGGGCGAAGGCGGCGGCGACGCGGGCCGGCTCGATCCCCCCCTTGGCCCCCGTCAGCCGCAGTGATTCGGGCCGCTCGCGGGGGGTCAGGAAGGCCATCTCGTGGGGGCCGGAGGCGGCGTCACCGGCGGCGAAAAGGGGCCCGGTCGGCCGCCGTCCCGCCGCCCGCGCGAAGAGGTCGGCCTCGTCCATGCCGCCGGCGCGGGTCGTCGCCGCCAGCAGCTCGAGCGTGGTCGGGTCGAAGGCGTCGATCCGCTCCAGCAGCTTGCGGAAGACGCGGCTGGTTGTCAGTGCATCGGCCAGGGCCCGGTGCCCCGGCTCCGGAGTCTCCCCGAGCGCGGCCGCGATCCCGCCCAACGTGTAGGCCGGCAGGTCGTGCAGGAGCAGCGTCGCCAACTGGTAGGTGTCGTAGACCCGGTTCGGCAGGACGACGCCGGCGGCCTCGGCCATCGCCAGGTCGTTGACCACCGACTGGCCGACGATCCCTCGGCCGGCGACCAGCCGCCGCACCGACGGCGCGACCTCCGGCCACGGCGGGGCGGTGCGCAGCTCCTCCGGGTCAATCCCGGTCAGGGTGGCGATGTCGAGCGAGAGGCGCGCCCGCGGCCGGACCAGCGACGAGAAGCGCTCCCGCTCGCCCTGCTCGTCGAAGACGACGAGGGCAACCTCGACAATCTCGCCCCGCGCCGGGTCCATCGCGGTCGCCTCGATGTCGAGCGCGACGAACTGGTCGGTCATAGCTGGGGTGCCCTCACTCCCCAGCCCGCGCTCCCACTGCGGCAGGAGAGGGGGTTGGGGGGTGAGGGCACTCCTGCGGGAGCGGATCCCAGAGTCGGAGATTGGGGCGGTGGAGGAACTCCGGCGACAACGTTTCCATCATCTGCGCTACGAACGGCGCAACGTGCCATCGGCCAGGCCGTCGCCAAGCTCCAGGGCGAGCAGCGCGAGCTGGGCCAGCCCGGTCGCCAGCGGCTCGGTGTCGATGTACTCATCCTCCCGGTGGACGTTGCCGCCGCTGGTCAGGCCGATGCAAACCGCGGGGACGCCGCGGGCAAGGGCGACGTTGGCGTCGGTACTGGAGGCGTCGAAGGCGGTCTCGACGCCGAGGGCGCCGAGGACCCCTGTCGCGACGCGGACGACCGTACTGTCCAGGGGCGCCTCACCCGCTGGGCGCTCACCCAGGATCTCGGTGGCGAACGACACCCCATCTCGTCCCGATCCCGCCACCACGCGGTCGACCTTCTCGGCGAGGCGGGCCAGGGAGGCCGCCTCGACGGAGCGGAGGTCGACCAGGCAGGAGGCGGTCGGCGCGATCGAGTTGACCGAGATGCCGCCCTCGACCATGCCGACGTTGAGCGTCGTCTTCGGCGACCACGGCAGCGTGATGCCGTCCAGCTCGGCAATCAGCTTCGCGAGGGCGTGGAGCGCGCTCGGCCGCCCAAAATCGCCCCAGGAGTGGCCGCCCGGGCCGGTCGCCGTGATCCGAAGCCGCTTACTGCCGACCGCGACGTGGGTGACTCGGCCCAGGTTGTGGCCCTCGACCGCGACGACGGCGCCGATCCGGGGGTGGGCGTCCATCACGGCCCGGATCCCGCGCAGGTTGCCGAGCCCCTCCTCGCCGACGTTGCCGGTCAGGAGGACGTCGACCGGCGGGGCCTCTCCGGCGGCGCGCAGGACCGAGGGAATCGCCAGGACGGCGGCGATGCCGACGCTGTTGTCGCCGACTCCCGGTCCGTGCAGCTTCGTCCCGTTGACGGCGATCGGCAGCGGCGTCTCCCGCGCGAAGACCGTATCGAGGTGGGCTGCCAGCAGGACCGCCGGGGCATCGCCGCCGTGCGCCCGCCCGGGGAGCGTGGCGACCACGTCGCCGAGGTCGTCGACCGTCGGCGGCAGCCCGGCCTCGGCGAACAGGGAGCGGACGAACGCGCTCCGCTCGCCCTCGTCGCCCGTCGGCGCGGCAACCTCGGCGATCCGCCGGGTCCACTCGACGACGGTCGGCACGGCGGCGGCTGCCGCGGCGGAGACGGCGGCGACGCGTTCGGCGGCGGGGGGCTTCAAACGGCCTCCTGAGTGGAGCGGGCGTCCAACCGGCAGCCCGGACCGGCCGCGGCGTGCGGGGTGGACGAGAGTATAGCAAAGGGTCCACCCCTTCCTCGGTCAAGAGTTGGCCAACATCGGGACGTTAAGGGTATAGGACGGAGGCCCGAGAAGGGGTTTGGTCTTGGCTGACTTCGCCACAAAGAGCACATGATCGAAAAAGGAGAGCATCCAGTAGATGTTTGTCGCGCCAAGGCTCGTCCAAGCCACGGTCAACACATCTCCCTGCGAGTGCCAATCGTCAATACCAAGTGCCAAGAAGTTGGAGGCCCATTCGTTGCGTTGCCCGCGTTCGACGACGTTTGCCCCGACTTCGTTTTCCTGCCTTACCTCACTGAAGACGAGATAGTGAAGTCCGCGGACCAAATAGACGACTGCCAGACGAAGAGGCTCGAAATCAAAGGGAATGGCATAGAGATCGCGAAGCCAAAGACCATTCGGTGTCACTTCGGGCACAGCTCCGCCTTCTTGGAATTGGTCAAGCAGCCTGACCCGATTCCTGGATACGGCGTGTTTCAGTTTGGCATCGAAGAGTTGTTGCGCCTCGGGGTGCTCGCTCGAGTCAACGTCTATGAGTAGATAGTGCTGGAGAGCACCGTCGTACTTGCCCTTATCTTCATTACACGCGCGGCATGCAGGCACCGTCAGCAAGTTCTTGATGGATTTGCGCGCCGCGGGAACGTAGAGGCAACTAGGTACAACGTGGTCGCCACTGGTGGCGAGGTTGATACCGCAGTAAGCGCAGAAACTTTTGCCTTTTGACCATCGGCAGGGTTTGATGGGCATGGCGCAACTCGAACGTTCGAGGCTGTAACCACGTGTTGAGGGAATTGCAAGGCTGTATCGACCTTTCCAACCGCTTCCGGGTCGGCACGCAGGCCACGTCCTTACTTGAGGCACCGATTGTATGCACCTGTTCGCTGCCGCCAACCTCACGTCCAGACCTTCCAGACCATACCCGAAAACCGGCGTCATCATGCCGCTTTTGGGTGGCCGTGGCGCCTTGACACGCCCCTCGGCTGCGTCTAGCGTTGCCGTGTCGGGCGGGGCCGCTGGCACTCCCGATCCTGCCGCCCACGGGACGGGCTCGCCGGGGCGCAGCAACCGCGCGGGCCGGTTCCGGCCGCGCTCCGGAGGTTCCTGTCCATGGCCTATCACCGCTTCGACGCGGTCATCGTCGGCGCCGGCGGGGCCGGCCTGATGGCGGCCATCCAGCTCGCCGGCAAGGCGAACATCGCCGTCGTCTCCAAGCTCTACCCGCCGCGGTCCCACACCGGCGCCGCCCAGGGCGGGATCAGCGCCGCCCTGGGCAACACCGAGGAAGACCACTGGCAGTGGCACATGTTCGACACCGTCAAGGGCGGCGACTACCTGGTCGACCAGGACGCCGCCGAGGTGCTCGCCCGGGAGGCGGTCGACGCCGTGCTCGAGCTGGAGCACATGGGGCTGCCGTTCAACCGGACGCCGGACGGCCGGATCGACCAGCGCCGCTTCGGCGGCCACACCCGCAACTTCGGGGAGGGTCCCGTCCGCCGCGCCTGCTACGCGGCCGACCGCACCGGCCACATGATCATCCAGACGCTCTACCAGCAGGGGATCAAGCACAACGTCAACTTCCTCGACGAGCACCACCTGATCGACCTGCTCTTCACGGACGACGGGATCGCCTGCGGCTGCGTCACCTACGAGGTCAAAACCGGCGAGATCCACACGGTCCACGCCAAGACCGTCCTCGTCGCGACGGGGGGCTACGGCCGGGTCTGGAAGATCACCTCGAACGCGATGGCCGGCACCGGCGACGGGATGGCGGCCGCCTACCGCCGCGGCGTCCCCCTGATGGACATGGAGTTCTACCAGTTCCATCCGACCGGCATCTACAAGCTGGGGGTCCTCCTCTCGGAGGCGGCCCGGGGCGAGGGCGGCATCCTCCGCAACGGCGACGGCGAAGCGTTCGCCGCCCGCTACGCGCCGACGCTCGGGGACCTGGCGCCACGCGACATGGTCTCCCGCTTCATCTACCAGGAGGTGAAGGAGGGCCGCGGCGTCAACGGCGAGGACTACGTCTACCTCGACCTCACCCACCTGCCGCCGGAGCTGATCGACGAGAAGCTGCCGGACATCACCGACTTTGCCCGGACCTACCTCGGGGTCGAGCCGAAGACGGAGCCGATCCCGATCCAGCCGACCGCCCACTACGCGATGGGCGGCATCCCGACCGACATCGAGGGGCGGGTGATCCGGGACGAACTGGCGACGCCGATCCCCGGCTTCTACGCCGCCGGCGAGTCGGCCTGTGTCTCCGTCCACGGCGCCAACCGGCTCGGCACCAACTCGCTGGTCGACCTGGTCGTCTTCGGGCGGCGGGCCGGCAAGCACATGCTCGGCTTCATCGAGGGCAACGCCCTGCCGCCGCTGCCGACCGATCCCGAGTTCGCCGCCCGCGCTCAGCTCGCCGACATCCTCTCGCGGCCGAAGGGCATCCGGGCCACCGAGATCCGGGAGGAGATGCAGGAGCTGATGATGGACAAGGTCTCGGTCGTCCGCGACGCGGCCGGGATGACGGCGGCGAAGGAGCGGATCGGCGAGCTGCGCCGGGCCTTCGCCAACTGCGCCATCGACGACAAGGGCACGACCTACAACACCGACCTCCTGGAGGCCCACGAGCTGGGCTGCATGCTCGACTGCGCCGAGGCGACGATCGAGGGGGCGCTGGCGCGGACGGAGAGCCGGGGCGGTCACTACCGCGACGACTACCCGAACCGGGACGACGCGAACTGGCTGGCCCACACCCTGGTCTACCGCGGCTCCGGCGGGCTGGAGATGCGGAAGAAGCCGGTGACGATCACCGAGTTCCAGCCGAAGGAGCGGAAGTACTAGGGCTGGGTGGTGGGTGATGGGTTATTGGGTGCCGACGGACCAAGCTTTCGCGCCCCCATCACCCACCACCCACAACCCAGCACCCCGGAGGAGACGAGTTGGAATATACGCTTCGGATCAAGCGGTACAACCCTGACCAGGACGTCAAGCCGGCGTTCAAGGAGTACACCCTCGACCTGGCGCCGACGGACCGGGTGCTCGACGGTCTGAACCAGATCAAGTGGAACCACGACGGCAGCCTGACCTACCGCCGCTCCTGCGGCCACGGCGTCTGCGGCTCGGACGCGATGCGGATCAACGGCCGCAACCGCCTCGCCTGCAAGGTGCTGATGCAGGAGCTGGGCAGGCGGGTCACGATCGAGCCGCTGATCGGGTACGCCGTGGTCAAGGACCTGGTCGTCGACATGGACCAGTTCTTCGCCAGCTACAAGGCGGTCAAGCCCTACCTGATTGCCGACGATTCCCCGAGTGCCGGCGAGCGGCGGCAGTCCCCGGCGCAACGGGAGCGGTTCGACGACACGACCAAGTGCATCCTCTGCGCCGCCTGCACGACCTCCTGCCCGATCACCTGGACGAACGAGAACTTCGTCGGTCCGGCGGCGATCGTCAACGCCCACCGCTTCATCTTCGACAGCCGCGACCAGGGCGGCGCCGAGCGGCTGCGGATCCTGAACGGGCAGTCGGGTGTCTGGCGCTGCCGGACGGTCTTCAACTGCACGGACGCCTGCCCCCGCGGGATCGAGGTGACCAAGGCGATTGAGGAGGTCAAGCGGGCGCTGCTCTACGAGCAGGTGGTCTAGGCGAGCGCCGGTGGGGGCGTCGGGCCGGACCTTCGGAGGCTGGACGGCGGTGGGCAACGTGGTTTCGGCGCTCTTCTCGCCGCCGCCGCCGGAGGACGTGGCCGGGCCGTTCTGGCTGCTCTATCTGCTCGTCTTCGCGGCCGGGTTCGTCCTGAGCGTCGCGGCCGAAGGGGACGGGCTCGCCCGCGTGTTGCCGCACCCGGCGGTTCGGCGCGCGGTCTCCCACTACGCGACGGGGGCGGCGGCGCTCTTCGGGGCCGGGCTCTTCTTCTTCGGGATCCGCGTCCTCCAGATTGACCCCTTCCGCTTCGCGGCGCCGATCTGGCTGCTGCTGTGCCTCGTCGCCGTGGTCGCCTATCTCGGCTGGGCGTGGAGCAGGCTCCGCCTCGAAATCCCGGCGGCGATCACTGCCGACGGCTGGGAGCGGGAGGCCGGGGGCGGCTGGCCGACCGCGCCGTCGGGGGAACCTGGCTGAACGGTCCGGATCGCGAGCCCTCACCCCAACCCCTCTCCCTTACGAGGGAGAGGGGCTCAGCCGGGGCGGTTGGACGGAGCGGCCGCGCAGAGGTCAACGCACGACGAGACGCAGAACGCCCCGCTCCTCTCGGAGCGGGGCGTTCGTGAAAGGGCCGTGCACCCCCTGTCGACCGCTGCCCTACGGCTTGTCGACGCTCGGTGGCTCCGGGCAGGCAACCCCACGCACCCGGGGAGTCCGACTTACGGCTGCTACCTTCCGGTCCTGACCGGGTTCGCCGTTCCCCGCCGCGCGGGACCCTTCCATCAACGCTCCGTGGCGCCGCCAGTCCCACAGGACAGGACCTCGAGGGGGAGTTCGATCCCGCTGTGGCGGATTGCGGGTGCAGGGCACCGCCAACTCCCCATCTAGCACGGCTGGAGGTAGTGTAGCCGCGGCGCGGTCGGGCGGTCAAAGCTGGCGCCGTCAAGCCCTTCCGCCTCCCATGGGCCGCCCTTCCCCGCCGTGGCATACCCCATGCAACCGACAAGAGCAACGATTCGCGCGGAACCGGGTCGGGAGGACTCGCATGCAGACGCTGCTCTACGTCTCGCGGATGACGACCGGCGACGAGGTCGCGGTGCGGAAGGCGCATGAATCCTTCCCCGTCGAGGCGCTGGCCGGCGGCCTCGGCATCGAGCGCTTCGTCGCCTTCATCGGCAGCGGCTTCTACGCGATGGAAATCACCGTCGGCGACGGCAACGTCCAGGAGAACCTCCACCGGTTCCTCGCCGCGCCGGAGGTGCAAGCGCTCTTCGGTGCCCTCCGCCCCCACGTCGACAACCTGCCCCGGCCCGACGAGCAGACGGCCGAGATGCCCTTGGCGACGGCGATGCTGGTCTGGCAGTCGGACCCCGAGAAGAACCTGACGGCGGTCTAGCGGTTCGTCCTCCTTCGCGTTTCGGCTGACGACCCGAGGCTGCCCTGAAGAGCCGATCCTGCAACGGCTCGACTGAAACCGCATAGGACCCCGATGGGGATTATCAGCGTGGCGCGGACGGTGGCCTCCTCCGAGTTGTCTCGGTGCCAGCGTCTCCAACGGAACCGTCCTAGTAGCCGCGGGTGCGGGCTCCGCGGACCAGACTGATCGGCCCGGATGCACCCCGAGAGCTGCTTCGGGGTCGGTTGTCGGGGCAGGAAAACAGTCCTGTCCCACCAAGCAATGATGTGCCCGGCCCTCCAAGGCGTGGGAAACCGAACGGATTCGGGAGACAACGGCACCGCAATCCCCAAGAGGGTGACGACGCCAAACCGCGGGGGCGAAACCGGGTGCCACAGGGGACCCGGTTCATTTCTCGCGCTTCTCGCGCACTTCGTCCGGCATGGGGAGATGCGGGAGAAGGCTTCAGCTCGAGTCGGGCACGGCAACTCGGGAGACCATCGGGCCTACTCCGGCGGCAGCGGCCCATCGGCCGGCCAGTCGACCGGGCGCGGTCCGGGGTCGTCCATGTCCGGGTTGTCGCGGAGGCGGCGGAGGACCGCCACCGTCAAATCGTGCCGGACCTGGACCTGGCAGGAGAGGCGGAGGTTCGCCGGCCGCTCCTCAACCCGCGCCAGTCGCTCCCGCTCCGGTTCCGTCATCGGGCCGGCGTCACCCTCCAGGATCTCGACCCGGCAGGTGGTGCAGCGGGCGTTGCCGCCGCAGCGGTGGAGGATGTCCACCCCGGCGTCCTCGATCGCCAGCACGAGCCGCTGCCCCTCGGACGCCATCGTCTCCCCGATCCCGTCCATGCGTACGATCGGCATCCGCTGCCCCTCTCCCTTCGTTCCACCCACGATCCTCGACTCGACCGGACGCGATCGTACCAGCGAACCCCGCGGACGCAACCGCCGTCGGCGGGGAGATGCCGCTTCCGCCACAGCCTCGTCCCTTATCTGCTACAGTCGCGGCACAGAGCAACAAGAACCTCCGGAACAACGTCGGAGGGTCCGTCCGCCGCCCCTGCCGCCTTGGGGTGCCGCTGCGTGTTGGGGGGATGCCGTGGGTGTTTCGTCGTCGAGGTCGCGCCGGGGTCTGATCCGGCTCGCGGGGGGCGGTGCCCTGCTCGGCGCGGGCGGGGCGAGCCTGGCTGCTGCGCTCCTGCACGGCAACGACGATGTCCTCGCCCAGGATCGTGTGCTGGTCCGGCGCAACGTCTACGACCTGGATCCGAACGGGCCCGAGCTCCGGGCCTATGCCCGCGGCATCACGGCGATGAAGAAGCGGCCGTTGTCCGATCCGACGAGCTGGGCGTACCAGGCCAACATCCACGGCACCGAAGAACGCCGCCTCCGTCCGGGGTGGAACAGCTGCCAGCACGGCTCCTGGTTCTTCCCCTCCTGGCACCGGATGTACCTCTACTGGTTCGAGCGGATCGTCCGCAAGGCGTCCGGCTTGAACGGCTTCGCCCTCCCCTACTGGAACTACGAGAAGGAGGGGCAGGAGCGGCTGCCGTGGGCGTTCCGGCGGCCGGCGAAGCCCGACAACGCGCTCTACGTGGAGGAGCGGAGCCGGCAGGCGAACGGCGGCGAGACGCCGAGTGGATCGCTGACATCGTCGCGACAGGCGCTGGCGACCAAGCAGTTCATCAGCACCAACGGCGCGGCGGGCTTCGGCGGCCGGCGCCAGGACGACGGCACCGGGTTCCTGAACGGGGCGCTGGAGCAGGCTCCGCACAACACGATGCACGTCTGGATCGGCGGGCGGGGGCTGATGAGCGCGTTCGAGACGGCCGCGCGGGATCCGATCTTCTGGCTGCACCACGCCAACATCGACCGGCTGTGGGAGGTCTGGCTGGGCCAGGAGGGTGGCCGCTCCAACCCAACCGACGAAGACAAGTGGATGAACGAGACGTTCGTGTTCTTCGACGAGGACGGGCGGCGGCGGGAGATGTCCGGCCGGCAGATCGTGGACATCGTCCGCCAGCTCGACTACGAGTACGACGACCTCTCGGGCGGCAACCAAGGCCCACAAAGCGCCGGGCGGGCCATGGCTCCAGCTAGCGACGGCGAGCGAACCACCCTCGCGGTTCGGGACGGAGTCGTGCTCGGCAACCGGCGGAGCACGGTCTCCCTGGCGGTTGCCCCGGGCGGTGCGGCTACCCCCGTGCTCGAGCTGACGGACGTCTCGGCTACGGTCAACGACGGGTTCGCCTACGAGATCTACGTCGGACTGAGGTCGGGGGGCACGCCCGACTTCCGCGACCCAGCCTTCGTCGGCACCCTCTCCTCGTTCGGGATGCCGCGCTCGGGCCAGGGCGGCCACGCGGGCCACGGTGGCGGCGCCTCGTACCGGTTCGCCATCGAGGGTGGGCTGCCCGACGGCGACGTGGCGGTCACCTTCGTCCCGGTCGTCACGCCGGATCGGGCGAACGCCGGCGGCAACGTTCGCATCGGTCGCCTCGCGATCACCGGGTAGCAGCCGGGGGGCGGACGGACCACGATCGATCGGTCCCGGTGGTCAACGCCGGCCCTCACCCGCACCCCCGCTCCCCTGCGAGGGAGCGGGGGGAGACCGATGGCCGCCCGTCCCTTTCCGACCGGCTTCCAACAAGGCGGCGATGGGGACGGGGAAGCGCGTTCGGTCTCCATGCCCCCTCGGTAAGGTGCGACCGGTGCAACCGGGCGGGGGGCTAGGCGTGGTAGCGGACGCCGCCGGTGATCCGCTGGCGGAACCGCTCGGCGAAGTCGGCGGCGTAGGGGCCGGTCATCACCAGCGCGCCGACGTGGCCGCGTCGGGGGGAGCCGGTCACGAACGGGTAGCGCAGCCCACCGGCCTCGAAGCGGCGCTCGGCGTAGAAGACCTCTTCGGCGAGGCGGCCGAAGACCGCGAAGGCGAGCTCGTCGGCGGTCATCAGGTCGGGCACCGGGCGGTCGACCCAGACGCGAAGGGTGACCTCGCCGTCCTCGAACTCGGCGTCGCCGAGCAGGTGGATCCCGTCGATCCCCTGGAGCAACGCCTCGGCGTCGGCCGAGAAGCGGATGTTCGCCTCCTCGTCGGCCGCCCACCCCTCCCCGTACCGCGCCCGCAAGGCCGCGACGACGGCGTCCCGCATCCCCGCCACCCACCCCCCTCTCGGTCCCGCTCCCGCCGGGCGGCTCGGACCGGGTTCGTATACTACCCGGACGCGGGGTCCGGCGGGTCGGGGTCGGCGTGGGGGACGTGCGAGTGGTCTGTTCGTGGCGCCAACTTCCGGCCGTCGCTGCGGCGCTCGGTGTAACGTGCGGCGTGAGTTGTGCATCGTGGACCGGCGGCGTAGTCCCCCGAGCGCGGCGCTGAAGCACCGGGCTGAAGCCACGAAGGACCCTGCAGGGCCGTGAGTACGGAGGACGCTGATCGGACGAATCGGCCCGGGTGGACCACCCAGGTTGACCCTGATGCTGGACGCTTGCCGTTGCGGGTGAGACACCACCGCGGCAGATCGAACCGGAGAACGGGCAGGTGACGATCGGGACGCCCGGGGGCGAGTGGAACGTGCCGCTGATCGGCGCCGACGAGGTGCGGGGCCGGCAGGAGCGGGCGCGTCGCGTCGCGGCCGAGCGGGGGTTCGAGGCGCTGCTGGTCGTCGGCCGCTCCTTCTACGACCGGCCCGGCGACCTCGCCTACCTCTCCAACCACTTCCCGCCCTTCCCCTCGACCGTCTTCTCGGACGGCAATCGTGGGATGGGGCACGCCTTCCTCCTGCTGCCTGTCCGCGGCGAACCGACGCTGCTGACCGACCCCCGCCGCCACCGCGCCGACCTCGTCGCGGTCGAGGACGTCCGCGCCGCGGCCGACCTGGGCGCCGCCGCCATCGCGCTGCTGCGGGAGCATGGTCTGGCCGAGGGCCAGGTCGGCCTCGTCGGCGACGACATCCTTCCGGCGGCATTCGACCGCGCTTTTTCCCGTGAGCTGCCGGGGCTGGCGCTGGAGCCGGCGGGCGAGATCGTCGCCGAGATGCGTCGGATCAAGAGCCCGGCCGAGCGGGATCTGCTGCGGCTGGCGGGGCGCTGCGCCGACGCCGGGTTGACGGCTGCGTTCGAAGCGATCCAGCGGGAGGGCGTCACGGAGCGCGAGGTCTGCGCCGCCGGCACTGCCGCCTGTCTCCGCGCTGGCGCCGACTTCGTCCGCTACTTCCGAGTCCACTCCGGCCCCTGGTCCGCGGCGGGCTCCCGCTGGCCGCAGGCGATGGACCGCCCGCTCCGGGATGGCGAGGTCGTTGCCCTCGACGCGATCGGCGCCGTCGGCGGCTACGGGTTCGACGTCAACCGGACGGCGGTCAAGGGGCGGCCGTCGGAGGAGCACCGGGAACTACTCGACCTCGTCGAGCGGGCGACCGCCGACGCGGTGGCAGCCTGCCGGGCCGGGGCGACCGCCGGAGCGGTGGTCGACGCCGCGATGGCGCAGATCGGCCTGTCCCGTTGGGGGGGCTCGGTCGGGGCAATGATGGGCCACGGGATCGGGTTGGAGACGGTCGAGGAACCGTACCTGGCACCGGGCTCGCCGTTCGTGCTCGAACCGGGAATGTGCCTCTGCGTCGAGCCGGGCGTCTTCGTCGCGGGCGAGGTCGGAGCCGTGATCGAGCAGGAGGTCATCATCGCGGAGAATGGAGAGCCTGAGATCATCACGCCGACCCCGACCCGGCTCTGGTAGGCTTGCGGCCGCTGGATCTTCGCCGTCCGGGAGGACCCCACCGTGCAGCGCGCGCTCGACCTGATCCTTCGCCGGGAGCGGCCGGAGCCGACCGTCCCGGTCTGCTCGCAGCACGACGTGGAAATGCGGCTGCGCGGCAAGCAGGGGCGGCCGACGCGCTTCGCGGACCAGACGGAGGAGGAGTACACGCTGATCTACTACTGCCCGGTCCCCGAGTGCAACCACACGGGGTCGGTGACGCGGACGAAGACGCAGATCCCGGCGCCGGGTGAGGCGCCGGGACGGCCGGAGTTCGCTCGGCGGCGGTAGGCCGCTCGTTCCCACCTGAGACTCGACCGGGGTTTCCCAATGTCCCCGCCGGGTGCGGCGGGAGAGCCCTCACCCCCAACCCCCTCTCCCGATGGGCGGAAGAGGGAGTTTTTCTGCCCCCGGCCAGGACAACAAACCTCCAACCAACCCGTCTGCCTACGGAGCCGTGTGCTCGCCGTGGTAGACCCCGGCGTAGCCGCTCTCCGTCGCCGCGTTGAGGGTGAAGAAGACGAGCTGGAGGAGGCGGGCGTCCTTCTCGACGGCGAAGCCGGCCGGGTTGACGACGTGGAGCAGCGCGGTCGAGCGGCCGCGGTAGCCGGCGTCCCAGACGGCGGTGACGAGGGAGACGCCGCAGCGGCAGAGGCTGGAGCGGGGGCGGCCGAGGGCCATCAGGTCGGGCGGCAGGTCGACGACCTCGTTGAAGACGACCTGGTAGGCTCCCGGTTCCAGCCTGACGAAGCCGTCTGCCACGAACGGGATCTCTTCGTAGCCCGGAAGCACGCGCCCGGAGTTGGTCCGGGCGAGGGAGCCGGCTCCCTGCAGGCGGGAGACGGAGCGGAGCGAGAGATCGAAGCCGTTCGGCTGGAGCTGCTCGTCGAGGTCGACCCAGTCGGCGATGAGCGGCGGGTCGCCGTCGATCCGTGCTCGCAGCTCTTCGCGGCTGAGGACCCCACCGTTCGCCATTCCGCCCCACGCCTTCCCTAATCCCCCGGCACCGGACCGCAGTTCTCCAGTCTAACACTCTGTACGTACAGGCTAAACGGCCGCAGCGTTGGAATACGCGGTTGGACGCTGTGTTCAAGCTGATTGGGCCGCTCGGCGACGGCCGTGCTCGGGCACCTACAGGGGCGTTCGTAGCTTCACCTGGGTGCGTGAGGGTAGGCCTTGCCGGCGCAGCCGCCGGGCTTGGCGCAACAGTCGTGGTCAGAATCGCCACTGGCCGAAGGTGAAAGACCGCTACTCGGCGATCCGCCGCAGCAGCGTCGTATCACCCGCGACTAGCCGAGTTGGAGCGAGATCCTTCGGCTCCGCCGCTGGATGGCGAGGGGGGTGCTTGTTTCCGCGATCATACCTATGCGTCAGCCGAGAGAGGATGGCGATGGCGCGATAGTGCCTACCCCCGCTTCGCCGCCTCGACCGTCTCCCCGACCACCCGCACAGCGTAGGTTTCGACCGGCACCACGACCGGGAAGGAGGCGGGTTGGCCGGTGCGGATCTCGAAGGCGCCGCCGTGGAGCGGGCACTCGAGCTCGTCGCCGATGATCTCTCCGTCGGAGAGAGAGGCGTCCTGATGGGTGCAGATGTCCGAGAGGGCGAAGAACTCGCCGTTGAGGTTGATCAGGACGACGGGATCTTCCCCGACCTCGACGTACATCATCTGGCCGGGAGGCAGATCGTCGACCTTGGCCACTTCCTGCCAGCCGTTCTCGCTCGCCATCAAACCTCCGTCTGAACCTCAATCGTTGCCGCCATCCAACTCCATGCGCTCCCGCCTGATGGCTGACCCTCGGTGACTACCGTGCTCGGGACCCTTCAGGGTCCTTCGTGCGTTCAGCCCGGTGCTTGAGCGCCGGGCCGGCTCCGACGAGCCACCTCGATTCCCCACCACTACAGATCCTCGTCCCCCTGCCCCGCCCCGGACAGCCCCGCCTTGAGCACCTTCAGCCCCAGCGTCGCGCACTTCATCCGCGCCGGCCCGATCGGTGCTTCGAGTTCCTCCAGCAAGTCGTCGCGGCCGATCGCCTTGACCTCGTCGACCGTCTTGCCCTCGACCATCTCGGTCAGCACCGACGCCGCGGCCATGCTGATCGCGCAGCCACGGCCGGAGAAACGAACCGTCTCGACCCGGCCATCGGCGACCCGGAGGTCGATCCGGACCTCGTCCCCGCAGAGCGGGTTGGTGTCCTCGTGGCTGAAGTCGGCCGGGTCGAGGATCCCCTTGTTCCGCGGGTTGCGGTAGTGGTCGAGGATGATCTCCCGGTAGAGCTGGTCGGCCATGGTGGTGTGCCCTAAACCGCGAAGATGCGCTGCGCCTTGGCCAGCCCGTCGACCAGGCGGTCGACGTCCTCCCCGGTGTTGTAGACGTAAAAGCTGGCCCGCGTAGTCGCCACCACGCCCAGCTCGCGCATCAGCGGCTGGCAGCAGTGGTGGCCGGCGCGGACCGCGACCCCTTCGCCGTCGAGGATGGCGGCCACGTCGTGGGGGTGGATGCCGTCCAGCTCGAAGGAGATGACGCCGGCCCGAGACCCCGCGTCGGCCGGGCCGAACAGCCTCAGCCCAGCGACCTCGCCCAGCCGGTCGAGCGCGTAGGCAGTGGCGACCTTCTCATGCTCGCGGACGGCGTTCATGCCAAGCCCCTGGAGGTACTCGACGGCGGCGCCGAGGCCGATCGCATCGGCGACGGCCGGGGTGCCGGCTTCGAAGCGGGCCGGGACGTCGGCGTAGGTCGAGCGGCCAAGCTCCACCTTGCGGATCATCCCACCGCCACCCATGAAGGGCGGCATCGCCTGCAGCAACTCCAGCCGCCCGAAGAGGACGCCGGAGCCCATCGGGCCGAGCATTTTGTGGCCCGAGAAGGCGAGGAAGTCGCAGCCGAGCGCCTGGACGTCGGTCGGCAGGTGGGGCACGCTCTGGGCACCGTCGATCAGCGTCACGGCCCCGACCGCCTTCGCCCGGCGGACGATCTCGGCGGCGGGGTTGATGGTGCCGAGGCTGTTCGAGACGTGAGGGAAGGCGACGAGCTTCGGCTCGCGCGCAAGGAGCTCGTCGAGGTGATCGAGGTCGAGACGGCCGTCGGCGGTGACGCGTACGTGGGCGAGCTCGGCCCCGGTCTCCTCGGCCAACATCTGCCAGGGGACGAGGTTGGAGTGGTGGTCCATGACCGTGGAGACGATCAGGTCGCTGGGGCGGACGTTGCGGCGGCCCCAGGTATGGGCGACGAGGTTGATCGCCTCCGTCGTGTTGCGGACGAAGACGCACTCGCGGGCGGAGGCGGCGTTGACGAAGTGGGCGACGAGGTGGCGGGCCTCCTCGTAGCGGGCGGTCGCCTTTTCCGAGAGCTCGTAGACGCCTCGGTGGATGTTGGCGTTCGTCTCCCGGTAGTAGGCGGCGAGGGCGTCGATGACGACCGCCGGTTTCTGCGACGAGGCGGCGCTGTCGAGGAACGCCAACCGTCGGCCCTGCCCGTCCTCCTGCTGGAGGATCGGGAAGTCGGCGCGGACCCGGGCGGCATCGAGGGGGTCGGAAACGGTAGCACGGGACGCAGTTTGGGTGGTCGTCATGGACGGGAGCCTTTCCGGGACCGACCGATGGAGCCCTCTAGCCAGTTCCACCATTCCTTTCGTCATCCCTCGACTTCGCTCGGGATGACCGGCGGCGCGAAATGACGGGGCGGGAGACGCGGTGGAGGTTAGCCGCTAGATCCCCACCTTCCGGGCAATCGCGCTCTCCAGGAACCCCTGAATCTCCTCGACCGGGATGCGGTCGATGACCGGCCGGAAGAAGCCCTCAACGATCAGCTTCTGGGCCTCGGTGCGAGGCACGCCGCGGGCCTGGAGGTAGAAGAGGTGCTCCTCCTCGACCTGGGAGATGGTCGCGCCGTGGGTGCAGCGGACGTCGTTGGCACCGATCTCCAGGTTGGGGATCGAGTCGGCCCGGGCCGTCCGGCTCAGCACCAGGTTGCGGTTCTGCTGGTAGGCGTCCGTCTTCTGCGCCCCCTCCGAGACCTTGATCAGCCCCGAGTAGACGCTTCGGGCGCTGCCCTTGAGGGCCCCCTTGAACTCCAGGTCGCTCGTCGTGTAGGGCGACTCGTGGAGCTGCCAGGTGTGGTGGTCGAAGAACTGGTCGCCGTCCCCAAAGTAGATGCCGAGCATCTCGGCCAGGCTGTTCTTGCCCTGGAGGCGGGCAGCGATCGAGCTCTTGCTGAAGCGGGCGCCGAGCGTGACGTGGAGCGAGTTGAGCGTCGCGTCGTCGGCGAGCAGCGACCGCTCGGTCATGAAGCTCCAGACGTTGCGGCCCCAGTCCTGGACCTGGACGTAGCGGAGCTTGGCGTCGGCGGCCAGCACGTGCTCGACGACCGCCGAGGTGAAGCCCTGGCCGTCCAGCGAGGGCGAGCCGTAGGCATCGACGAGAAACGCCTCGGCGCCCTCCTCGAGCACCGCCAGGGTGTGGCTGAAGACGGAGCCGCCAGCCTCGGTCGCCCGAACGAAGGCGCGGAAGGGCAGCTCGACCGTCACCCCAGCCGGCACGTAGAGGAAGCTGCCACCCTGCCAGAGGGCGGCGTGCAGCGCCTCGAACTTGCCGAAGTCGGAGGGCACGGCCTTCGTCATGAAGTGCTGGCGGATCAGGTCGCCGTGGTCGCGGAAGGCGGTGTCGAGGTCGGTGAAGATGACGCCCTGGGCGGCGGCCTCGGGGGCGATCTCGGTCCGCAGCGTGCGGGCGTCCTGCTGGACGACCACGCCGGCGTTCAGATCGCCAGCCGTGACCGTCGCAGCAGCGTCGGTGGGATCGGCGAGTGCCGCTGGGACGTGGCCGTCGAGGCCGAAGCCCTGGAACGGACGCAGGCGGTCCAGCTTCAAGGCGCGGAGGTCCGTCCGCCGCCACTCCTCGTCGGTGCGCTGCGGAAAGGGCAGCGCCTCGTAGACCGCCCAGGCGGCGAGGCGCTGCTGCCGTACCCAATTCGGCTCGCCCTTCAGCCGGGACAGTTCCTCCACGGCCTCGCGGCTGAACCCGGTCAGGGCGGCCATGGTGTCGATCGTCGTCGCGCTCATCGTTCCCTCGCCGGGCCGAGCGGGCGGCGGCTGTGGCCCTTCGGGCCACGGGCACGGCAAGCCGTGCCCCTACCGCCGTCCGTCCGACCTCCTATCCGCTATCCCCTATCCCCTACCCGACCGAGCCTTCCATCTCGAGCTGGATCAGCCGGTTCAGCTCGACCGCATACTCCAGCGGCAGCTCCTTGGCGATCGGCTCGATGAAGCCGTTGACGATCATGCTCATCGCCTCGGTCTCGGAGAGGCCGCGGCTCTGGAGGTAGAAGATCTGCTCCTCGGCCACCTTCGAGACGGTCGCCTCGTGGCCGACGGAGACCCGCTCCTCCTCGATCTCGATGTAGGGGTAGGTGTCGGTCTTGCTCGTCTCGTCGAGCAGCAGGGCGTCGCAGACGACGTTGCTCTTGACGTTCTCGGCGCCCTTGTAGACCTTGACCAGGCCGCGGTAGGAGGAGCGGCCGGTGCCCTTCGAGATCGACTTCGAGATGATCTGGGACGAGGTGTTCGGCGCCACGTGGACGACCTTGCCGCCGGCGTCCTGGTGCTGGTCGTCGCCGGCGAAGGCGACCGAGAGGATCTCGCCGCGGGCGCCCTCCTCCATCAGCCAGACGGCCGGGTACTTCATCGTCACCTTGGAGCCGAGGTTGCCGTCGACCCACTCCATCGTCGCGTTCTTGTAGGCCGCGGCCCGCTTGGTGACCAGGTTGTAGACGTTCTTCGACCAGTTCTGGATGGTCGTGTAGCGGCAGCGGGCGCCTTCCTGGACGATGATCTCGACGACGGCCGAGTGGAGGCTGTTGGTGTTGTAGGTCGGCGCCGTGCAGCCCTCGACGTAGTGGACGTAGGACCCGGGGGCGCAGATGATCAGGGTCCGCTCAAACTGGCCCATGTTCTCGGCGTTGATCCGGAAGTAGGCCTGCAGCGGCACCTCGATCTTGACGCCCTCGGGGACGTAGATGAACGAGCCGCCCGACCAGACCGCCGAGTTGAGGGCCGCGAACTTGTTGTCGTTGGCCGGGATGATCGTGCCGAAGTATTGCTTGACCAACTCCGGGTGCTCGCGCAGGCCGGTGTCCATGTCGAGGAACAGCACGCCGAGCTTCTCGAGGTCCTCGCGCAGCGAGTGGTAGATGACCTCCGACTCGTACTGGGCGCCGACGCCGGCGAGGAATTTCCGCTCCGCCTCGGGGATGCCCAGCTTGTCGAAGGTGTTCTTGATGTACTCGGGCACCTCGTCCCACGTCCGGCCCTGCTTCTCGGTCGGCCGGATGTAGTAGTAGATGTCCGAGAAGTCCATGTCGGAGAGGTCGGCGCCCCAGTTGGGCATCGGCCGCTTCTCGAAGTGCTCGAGCGCCTTGAGCCGGTAGTCGAGCATCCAGGCGGGCTCGCCCTTCATCGCCGAGAGCTCCTCGACGACCTTCTTGTTGAGGCCCTTCTTGCTCTTGTAGAAGTAGTCTTCCTCGTCGCGGAAGCCGTACTGGTAGTCCGCGATCTCGACCTGCGCCTTGGCGACCATGTCTTGTGGCTCCTCGGGCCATCGGGCGGCCCGTTGTTGAAGTCGTGAGGTGTGAGTCGTCGGTGCCGCGTCGTCGTTCTTCACGACTCACGACTTACGACCTACGCCTCAAACGGCGGCCCCGACCTGGGCCCGCAGCCCCTCGTAGCCCTTCGCTTCCAGCTCGTGGGCCAGCTCCGGGCCGCCGCTCTGGACGACGCGGCCGGCCATCATGATGTGGACGTGCTGCGGCTTGATGAAGTTCAGCAGCCGCTGGTAGTGGGTGATCAGGAGGACGCCCATGCCGGGGCCGGCCAGGGCGTTGACGCCCTCCGAGACGACCTTCAGGGCGTCGATGTCAAGGCCCGAGTCGGTCTCGTCGAGGACGGCCATCCGGGGCTCGAGCAGCGCCATCTGGAGGATCTCGGCGCGCTTCTTCTCGCCGCCGGAGAACCCCTCGTTCAGGTAGCGGGTGGCGAAGGCGTCGTCCATCTTGAGCATCGCCATCTTTTCCTTCATCAGGCGGCGAAACTCGCGCGGGGTCATCGGCTTCGCCTCGCCGCCGGCGGCGACCTCGGCCTCGGCGCGGGCGTTGCGGACGTTGGTGACCGCCATCCGGAGGAAGTTGGCCATCGAAACGCCTGGGATCACGGTCGGGTACTGGAAGGCGAGGAAGAGGCCCTTCTGGGCGCGCTCCTCGGGGCTCCACTCCAGGATGTCCTCGCCGAAGAATTTGACCGACCCCTCTGTGACTTCGTAGGAGGGGTGGCCGGCGATGACGTAGGCGAGGGTGCTCTTGCCGGAGCCGTTCGGCCCCATCAGGGCGTGGACCTCGCCCTGGCCGATCGTCAGGTCGACCCCCTTCAGGATCTCCTTGTCCTCGATCGAGGCGTGGAGGTTCTCGATCTGGAACATGGGCGTGCCGGTGGCGCCGTGGCCGTTGCTGGTGCCGATGCCGGTGCTCGTCTCGCTCATGGTCTCCCTGCGCTCCCTCATTGGCGGGCCTCGCCGCCCCGCGGCGGTCGCCCCTTCCCGTTCTCGTGCTTCGGTGCCGCTCGTCAAGTCAACCGGTAGTCGCGGCTCGACACGCCGGGCAGCGCCCGGCGAACACCGTGTGGTGGCTCTCGACCGCGAAGCCGCTCTGCTCCTCGGCGACGTGGCGGGCGATCAGGGCGATCGGCACGTCGACGTCGAGGATCAGGCCGCACTCCCGGCAGGAGACGTGGTCGTGGCGGTCGACCCGCTTGTCGTAGCGGCTGGCCGCGTCGGCGAAGGTCAACTCCTGGATCAGCCCCCGCTCGGCCAGGAGGTGGAGCGTGCGGTAGACGGTGCCGTAGGCGATCCGGGAATCGCGCTGCCGGACCCGCTCGAAGATCTCACCGGCGGTGAGGTGGCCGTCCGCTTCCTGGACGACCTCTAGCACCCCGGCCCGCTGTGTGGTGGCGCGGAACGGCTTGCTCCCGGTCACCGTCGGTTCCCTATCAGAACTACTGCGAATAAGTCTCGTTTGCACGGTCCAATCTTACCAAACCGGTCGGATTTCCGCAAGGCCAACGGGGTGCGGCGGTGGAGCAGCCCGATCCTCGTCCGTGGACGCCGTACCCCGCGGGAGTCGCCCCAAGGCGCCGTCTGGTCGAGACCGTAGCGAGGGCACGAGAACGGCCGTGCCCTACCCGATTGGTCGGTGATGCAACGGGTTGGGCGGTGTACCGTGTTCGGGGCCGCCACGCTCGGCTGCCTTTGGCGCTCCAACCGGCAACGTTCATCCCCTGGCAAGGAGGCACCGTGGATCGATCGTCGATGAACCCCACCGCCCGTCGGTTCTTTCGGCCCGAACTCTCCCGCCGCTCGCTGCTCCGCGGCGTCGCCGGTAGCGCCGCCGCTTCGGCAATCGCCGCTCCCGGTAGGCGCGCCTTCGCCCAGGAATCGACGCCGGTGGCCTCTCCGGCCGCGGCGGCGCCGTACCGGTTCGAGCTTGGCGCGTTCTCGGTGACGGCGGTCTCGGACGGCGCCTTTGCCTTCCCGATTCCCGGGCTCGACGCGCCCCTCGAGCGGATCCTCTTCGCCGACGCCCCCACGGACGAGCTCGAAGGCGTCCTCCGCGAGTCGGGCCGCGGCGCCTGGCTCGACGCGCCGGAGCGGGCGTCCGAGACGGTGGCCATCACGCCTCTCGTCATCGACACCGGCACCAACCTGGTGCTGATCGACACCGGTCTCGGACCGTCCGCTCCGTTGCCGGGCACCGGTCGCCTCCTCGCCTCGCTGGAGGCCGCCGGCATCGCGGCCGGGGAGATCGACACGGTCGTCTTTACCCACGCCCACGTCGACCACGTGCTCGGTGCGGTCGACGCCGCCGGTGCACTCGCCTTCCCGAATGCTCGCCACGTGATGGCCAAGGGTGAGCACGACTTCTGGACCAACGACGAGCGGTTCGCCCAGATCTTCCCCGACGCCGCGGCAGCCGAAAGTGCGGGCGGGGTCTTCCTGTCGATCCTGCCTGCCATCCAGCCACGCCTTGAGCTGGTCGACGAGAACGCCGCGGCGGAGTTCCTGGCGGGGATGAGGTACCTGCCGACCTACGGCCACACCCCGGGCCACTGCTCGGTCGTGGTGGGCTCGGGTGGCGAGCACCTCCTCATCACCGGCGACGCCTTCGTCCACCCGCTCCACGTGGCCCACCCGGACTGGAACTTCTCGACCGACACCCTGTACGCCCAGGGCGACGTGAGCCGCCGCGGGCTGCTCGACCTGGCCGCGGACGAGGGGATGCTGGTCCAGGCCTACCACGTGCCGTTCCCGGGTCTGGGCCGCATCGCCGCGGACGGCGATGCATTCCGCTGGGATACGGCCGCCCCGGAGTAGGTTGAGCACGATGCACGCTGACGCAATCGACGCGGGGTGGAAGCGATCGGCCCCACCTCCCGTCCTTGCATGATCTGGGAACCGACGCCGATCGCGTTCGACGTGACGTGGCGGATGCCACGCGCGTCTTCGCGCTGCCGCCGCGGTTCAGGGTGACCGAGCATCGCTTGTTTCTGGAAGGACGGTCGCGGTATCCGGCGCCGAATCCTCACCCCCGAGCGGCACCCGCCCGACGCGTGGGGGAGGGGGCACGGCCGGGGCAGCCGAACGACGCAATCGAGCGCAGTCCCTACCGAACGGTCGTCCGCCGAGAGCGGTTTGCCGAAGACCTGACCGCGCGATGCCGCGCTTCCCCCGTTCCCGCCGCAACGGGCGAAGGGGGGAGCACTCGTCGCCGGGGAGGTCACCCGTTCCGCTACGCACTCGAAGCCAAGGCAATGCCTGGCAGGCGCAGCTCTCTGGCGCGGTGGCAGGCCGCCCACTGGCCCGGCACGATCTCCTCGAAGGCGGGAGCATCGGTCGCGCAGATGTCGATCGCGTAGGGACAGCGCGGGTGAAAGTAGCAGCCGCTCGGCGGCGCCGCCGGATTGGCGACCTCTCCGCGCAGCGGCTGCCGACGGGACCGCGCCCGCGGGTCGGGCTTCGGCACCGCCGAGAGCAGGGCGGCCGTGTAGGGATGCTTAGGGGCGGCGAAGAGTTGGTCGCGCTCCGCCAACTCCACAATCTTACCGACGTACATGACTGCGACCCGGTCGCTGAGATGTTTCACCACGCTCAGGTCGTGGGCGACGAACAGGTAGGTCAACCCCAGCCGCTCCTGAAGGTCGAGCAGCAGGTTGAGGATCTGCGCCTGCACCGAAACGTCGAGCGCCGAGACCGGCTCGTCGGCCACCACCAGGCTCGGGTTGAGCGCCAGGGCGCGGGCGATGCCGATCCGCTGCCGCTGGCCGCCGCTGAAGGCGTGGGGGTAGCGGCGCATGAACTCCGGCCGCAATCCGACCAGCCGCAAGAGCTCCTCGACCCGGTCGATCCGCTCCTGCCGGTTCTTGACGCCGTTGACGAGCAGCGGCTCGCCGACGATGTTGAGGATCGTCATCCGCGGGTTGAGCGACGAGTAGGGGTCCTGGAAGATCATCTGCATCTGCGGCCGGAGCGCGCGCAACCGTTCCCGCGGCAGCGTCGCCACGTCGACCACCCGGCCGCCGTCGGTCTTGAACAGGATCTTGCCAGCGGTCGGCGAGATCGCCCGCAGGATGCAGCGCGAGGTCGTCGTCTTGCCGCAGCCGCTCTCTCCGACGAGCGCCAGCGTCTCGCCGCGCCGGATGTCGAAGCTGACGTCGTCGACCGCCCGCACGTGGCCGACGACCTTGCGCAGGAAGCCGCGCCGGATCGGATAGAACTTTTTAAGGCCCGACACTTCGAGCAGCAGGTCATCGCCGGCAGGGGCAGTCGAGCCGTTTCCCCGCCGTCCGTTCCCCTGCCCCATCACCGTCGCCCCACCGCCGTAGGCAGGAGCGGCGCCGGCGTTCGCCCGCCGCCGGCTGCCGGTTCGGGAGCGGCGGTGGCGGCCCGCACCTCGGGGTACAGAAAACACGCCGCCATCTGCCCGAGGGCGACCGGGACCAGCGGCGGTTCGACCACGTTGCAGAGACCGGGCATCACGTCCGGGCAGCGGGTGTGGAACGGACAGCCCGGCGGTCGGTTGTACGGGTGGGGGATCGAGCCGCTGATCGTCGGCAGCTTCCGCCGCGGCGGCGAATCGACGCTCGGGATCGACCGTAGCAGGGCCCGCGTGTAGGGGTGCTTGGGGGCATGGAAGATGTCGTCGACCGGCCCCTCTTCGACGACCCGGCCCAGGTACATCACCACCACATCGTCGGCCATCTCGGCGATCACCCCCAGGTCGTGGGTGATCAGCACGATCGCCATCCCGTTGCGCTCCTGGAGGTCGACCAGCAAATTGAGGATCTGGGATTGGGTCGTCACGTCGAGCGCCGTGGTCGGTTCGTCGGCGATCAGCAGCTTGGGGTCGGCGGCCAGCGCCATCGCGATCATCGCCCGTTGCCGCAGGCCGCCGCTGAGCTGGTGGGCGTACTCGTCGACCCGGCCCTCGGGGCGCGGCACCCCGACCAGGCGCAGCAGTTCGATCGCCCGGTCGCGGGCCGCCTGCTTGCCCATCGCTCGGTGCAGCCGGATGGCCTCGACGATCTGGTTGCCAACGGTGTGGACCGGGCTGAACGAGGTCATCGGCTCCTGGAAGATGAGCCCGATCTCGCCGCCGTTGATGGCCCGCATCTGCGCCCCATCGGCGTTGAGCTGGGCGAGATCGATCTCATTGGACCCGGTGCCCTTCGCGCTCCGCAGCAGGATCCGACCGCCGACGATCCGCCCCGGTCGGTCGACGATCCGCATGATCGAGCGCGCCGTCACGCTCTTGCCGCAGCCGCTCTCGCCGACGATGCCAAGGGTCTTGCCGGCAAAGACGTCGAAGCTGGCGCCATCGACCGCCTTGACCATCCCGTCGTCCTGAAAGAAATACGTCTTGAGATCCCGCACCGAAAGCAGCGGTGCCCGGACCGCACCTCCACCCTCATCCCCAATCACCCCATCACCCATCACCCGATCACCCATCACCCATCACCCTACGCGTACGGATCGGCGGCATCGCGGAGGCCGTCGCCGAGGAAGTTGAAGGCGAGGATGACGAGGATCACCGGCAGCGCCGGCAGCAGCAGCCACGGCGAGAGCGCCACCGTCTGGACGTTCTGGGCCTGCTGCAGCAACACGCCCCAACTGATGGCCGGCGGCCGCAGGCCGAGACCGAGGAAGCTCAGCGCGGTCTCGCTGATGATCATCGCCGGCAGCGCCAGCGTCGTCGCGGCGATGATGTGGCTCAGGAAGAGCGGCACCATGTGGACGAAGATGATCCGCGATTGGCGGGCGCCGACCAAATCGGCCGCCGTCACGAAATCCTCCTCGCGCAGCGAGAGGAACCGGCCGCGAACGACCCGCGCCAGCTCGGTCCAGCCGATCAGGGAAATGATGATCGTGATCGCGAAGTAGACCTGGGTAACCGTCCATGTCTTCGGCATCGCCGCCGCCAGCCCCATCCACAGCGGGATCGTCGGGACCGAGCGGAGGATCTCGATGGTCCGCTGAATGACCGTGTCGGCGAAGCCACCGTAGAACCCGGAGATGCCGCCGAGGATCACGCCCAGGACCAGGCTGACGACGACGGCGACGAGCCCGATCGTGAGCGAGGTGCGGGTGGCGTACATCACCCGCGACCACATGTCGCGACCCTCCAGGTCGGTCCCCATTAGGAAAAGCGTTTCCTCCGGATTTACGCCTTCGACCCCGATCAGGTGCATATCCGCCGGGATGACCCCGAACAGCTTGTAGTCGAAGCCGGGGGCGAAGAAGGTCAAGGGGATGATCTGGGTCGGATCCTCGGTGTAGACCCGCTTGAACGTAGCCGGGTCGCGCTCGCCAACCATCGCGTAGACGTGGGGGCTGAACCGACCGTCGAGGAAGAACTGGACCCGCTGCGGAGCGATCAGCCCGCGCTGGGCGTCGGAGGCCTCGGGGTCGGCGTAGGACAGAAAGTCGGCCAGCGCCACCACCAGGTAGAACGCGATGACGGCACCAGCGCCAATCATCGCCAGGCGGTGCTTGCGAAAGCGCCGCCACATCAACTGCGCCTGCGTGGCGACCGCCACCCGCTCTTCGGCGTCGGACGTGAGCAGGGGCTCGCCGGGGGCGGGGAACTGGGCGAGCGGTCCCGGCGCCGAGACGGCCGGTGCCGTCGGACCGGAGGTTGCCTCGGGCGCGAGCGCCGCTGGTGACGGCGTGACGGTCGCCTTCGTGGGGTCGTAGATGGGGACGGTATCGGCCACGGTCAGTCGTCCACCCTGATCCGGGGATCGATCCACATCAGCAGCAGATCGGAGAGCAGCGTGCCGATCACGGTCATGATCCCGAGCAGCAACACGATGGCCCCGGCCAGGAACATGTCTTGGGCGATCAACGATCGGAGCAGCAGCGGCCCGACCGTCGGCAGGCCGAGCACGAGCGAGACGATGATGCTGCCGGAGACGACGTAGGGCAGGGTGTAGCCGATGGTGCTGGCGAACGGGTTGAGGGCGACCCGGACCGGGTACTTCCAAATAGCCCGCCACTCGGAGAGCCCCTTGGCGCGGGCGGTCACGACGTACGGCTTGCGCAGCTCATCGAGCAGGTTGGCGCGCATGATCCGGATCGCCTGGGCCATGCTGGCGATCCCGAGGATCACCGCCGGCACCGGCAGGTGCCTGAGCAGGTCGAGCAGCTTCGCCCCGGTCCAGGGCGCGTCGGCGTACTGCGGGGAGAAGAGGCCGCCGATGTTGGCGTTGAAGTAGACGAAGCCGAAATAGAGGACGAGCAGGCCAAGCAGGAAGCTCGGGACCGCCAGCCCGAGGAAGCCGAGCAGGGTGAACAGGTAGTCCAGCGGCGAGTAGGGCCGCACCGCGGAGTAGATGCCGATCGGCAGCGCGACCAGCCAGGTCAGGACAACGGCGGCAATCGAGACGACCATCGTCAGCCACAGCCGGTCGCCGATGACCTCGGTAACGGGCCGCTGCCACTCCATGGCCATACCGAGGTCGCCGCGCAGGATCAACCGCATCCACCGGGCGTACTGAACCCAAATCGGCTCGTCCAGGGCGTACTCGGCGCGCAACTGCTGCGCCTGATCGAGCGAGATGCCGCTGCCCGAAGCGGAGAGGTTCGAGATGTAGGCGTCGACGAAATCGCCGGGCGGCAACTGGATGATGACGAAGGCCAGCACCGAGATCGCCCAGCAGGTGAACAGGGCGAGCAGGATGCGGCGGATCAGGTAGCTGAGCATCGGCGCCTCAGCGCGAGGGTGATGGGGTTGGGCGGTGATGGGGTGACCGCGGAGAGGAGAACGGCGGCGTGCGCCCCCCTATCACCCCACCACCCCATCACCCCCCGGTCCGGAAGAAGAACGTCGCCGGGTGCGAGCTCTGCGGCGTCCGGGCATGCTGCATGTTGACCTGGCGGGCGGGGATGTTGCCCATGGTGTTCTTGACGATGCGGATGCCCATGACCGCCGGCGAGACGCCGACGGTGCCGATGCTGAACACGTTGTCGACGATGATCTTCCAGATCTCCTGGGCGGTCGTGTTGCTCTCCTCGGCGTTCTGGTTGCCGGCCGAGGTGTAGAGGTCCATCGCCTCGAGCATGGCCTCTTCCTTCGGCGCCGCGCCCTCCTCGCCGCCGGTCACGTACCAGCGGGCGATCAGCGGCCCCATCATCGCCTCGGCCGGATCGACCGGCAGGGCGTGACGCGGGAAGGCGTAGATCAGCTCCGAGCCGTCGTTCGCCCACATGAAGAGCTGGTGCTCGTTGTTGCGCATGCGGGTCATGCCGAGGTTGCGCTCCAACTCGGCGACATCGAGCTGGATCCCGATCTCCTGCCACTGCTGGGCGATCGACTGCGCGATCCGCGGGAAGGGCACGAACGCCCCGGAGATGGCGAAGATTTCCAGCCGCAGCCGGCCGCCGCCGTCGCCCCGCTGGCGGTAGCCTTCGTCGTCCTTCTCGGTCAACCCGATCTCGTCGAGGAGCCGGTTGGCCTGCTCGACGTCGAGCGTCGACCACTTGGTGCGCCACTCCTCGCCCGGACTCTGCGGCACGCTCGGGTCCGGTGCCACGCTGCCGGGGGAGCCGACGCCGAGCCAGAAGGTCTCGTTGAGCTGGTCGCGGTCGATCCCCATCGAGAGCGCACGGCGGAAGTCGGCGTTCTGCAGCCACTTCGCGACCTCGGGGTCGGCGTCGTAGCTGTGGTTGACCTGGAGCGTCGCGTCGGAGCCGTAGGCGCCCGGGTCGAGGCGGACGCTGTAGTCCCCCTGCTCCTGGTTCTCGAGGAAGACCGGCAGCTTGGCGATGTCGGTGTGGCGCTCCTGGAGGTCGTACTCGCCGGCGATGGCGCGCAGGTTGAGCACCTCCAGGTTCTCGGCCAGGCCCATCTGGATCCGGTCGATGTACGGGAGCTGGTTGCCCTCCGGGTCGACCTCGTAATAGAAGGGGTTGCGCTCCAGCACCCAGTTCGGCGTGTTGACCGGCTCGACGCTCCTCCAGGGCCCGAGGATCGGTAGGTCCGGGTTCAGGGACCACTGGTTCTTGAGCCGGAACAGTGCGATCCAGTCCTCGACGTTCGCCTCGGTCGCCAGGGTGTCGACGTCAGCCTGGGCCGTGTACTTGGGGTGGAACTGCTTGAGGTAATGAGCCGGCGCGTAGGCACCGCCGTGGAACCCGCGGTTGGTCATGTGGCCGGAGCCCATGAACGTCGTGCCGCCCAGGATGGTCAGGAAGAGCGGGTAGGGATCCTCGAAGACGAACCGGACCGTCGTTTCGTCGACCTTCTCGATCCGCCCCTGCTTGCCGTTGATGGCGAAGGAGGACTGGGGGGTCGGCACGAGGTCCGGGTTCGTGTAGATGTCCTCGTACCAGAACACGAAATCGTCGGCGGTGAAGGGCGCCCCGTCGGACCACTTGTGGCCCTCGCGCAGGTGGATGGTGAAGACCCGGTCCTCGTCGCTGAACTCCCAGCTCTTGGCGAGGGCGGGCCGGAACTCGGTGCCGGTGTAGTCCCAGAAAACGAGCTTGTCGCCGGAGACCCAGCGGTTGCCGTTCTCGTCGTCGCCGGGGCCGGTGAAGGCGCGGCGCAGGGTGCCACCGTAGGCACCGATGCCCTCGAGCGGCTGCACGACCAGCGGCTCCAGCGGTACCCGCTCTTCGACCGGCGGCAGGGCGCCATCCGCCACCAGGGCGTCCAGCATCGGCGCCTGCCGGAGGGTGGCCGGCCGTGGGGCGTCCACCAGCACGATCGGCCCCTCGAGCTCGCCGATGAGGGCGCTCCCGAGCGGGGCGTCCTGGGCGGCGCCGACCGTTCCGGCCCCCAGGAATGAGACATCGGCGGCGGGCAGGGTCAGACCGACCGCCGCCGCGCCTTTCATCAGACCGCGGCGCGACACGCGCCGCGCCGCCGCGTTGCGCATGAGCCGTACTTCCTGGCGAGTCTCGGGTCGCGTCATTGCGAACTCCTTCTTCGTCTCGCACGCAGCCTCTCGATGGCATGGATGACCCGAAAGCGATCGACCTCCCCGCTCGTTGGCGTCCGAGTCTCCAGGATGATTTGTCCGACCTCCGGTCAAGCTATCAAAACACCATGGTTTCGGGATGTCAAATCGAGGACGCAGTGGTGGTGGATGGAGATGGGGGGTTGGGAGTTTCGACGATCGGGAATCCCGCCCCCATCGTCAGCGTCCTCCCCGGTCCCGAGCCCCCTGCCCTCGGCGGGGCGGGTCGGACGGTGCGCCCCCGTCCGGCGCCGTGACCACCTCCAGGCTGGCGTCGGCGAGCAAGACGTACGGCGGCGCCCCGAAGTTCCCAGCCGGAGCGAGGTTGGCCAGGGCGACCTCGTTGCGGCCGGCCACAAGGAGGCCAGCGGGGAGCTCGAAGGCGACGGCCGTCCAGGCTGCCCCTGACCCATCACCGCGCCCGTCCCAACTGGCGAACGGGCTCGGTCCGGCGAAGACCTGTTGCCCGTTGACCTCCATTGAGATCGGGGTCGAACCGGCCCACTCGTCGTCCAAGCCAGTGAGCGTAAGGGTCGCCGGTCCGGCGGGCGCGGCGTCGAGCGCGAACGCCAGCGTCGCCCGGGGGTAGGCGCTCTGGGCGCCGTAGACGGCGACCCAGGGGCGGCCGTAGGCAAGGGCGTCTCCCCGGATGTACCCGCCCGCCCAGTCGGCGGCGGCGAAGTCGACGGCAAAACCCGCGGGGGCCGGGGAAGGCGGTGGTCCCGCCGTCGGGTTTGCGGCGGAAACAGGCGGCTCGACCGCTGCGGCAGTCGTGTCGGCCGGGAGGTCCAGGGTGGCGTCGGCGAGCAGGAGGTAGGGGGGCAGGCCGAAGTTGGCGCCGGGGGTGAGGTTGGCGACGGCGACCTCATTGGGGCCTGCCCGCAGGAGGCCCTCCGGGAGGGCAACGGAGACGGCGGTCCAGGCGGCTCCGGCCCCGTCGCCGACGCCGTCCCAGTCCGGGAACGGGCTGGAGCCGGAGTAGACGATCTGCCCGTTGACCTCGATCGCGATCTCGTTTGCCGCGGCCCACTCATCGTCCAGGCCGACGAGCGTTAGGGTCGCCGGTCCGGCCGGCGCGGCGTCGAGCGCGAACGCC
>CADCWF010000125.1 GCA_902806345.1 uncultured Thermomicrobiales bacterium | reverse complement strand
GCGCTGGATTCGCACCGGCCCGGCTTCGCCGCCGAGGCAAGGGCGAGAACCGTGGGGAGCGCATGCCGCCGCCCGCGGGGCGATCGCCGACGGGGTACCACGGCGAAGGTGGCTGCGAGTGCGGACCCTCTGCCGTCACCGTCCATGCCCGCTTGGCTCGCCCGCTTCCCGGATAAGCAAGAGACCCTATAGCACCGCCGATCACGCTTGAACGGGCGTCCAGCTTGACATAGAATATCAGCGCCAACGAGGGCTCCCACCCTCCGCGGCACCCCCGTCTGGCGGACCGGTTTCCCCCTTCCCTCCCCGGTCCGCCAGGCTTTTCCTCGCCCGCGCGACCGGCCGCCCCGGAACGTTATGGTAGTATCGGCAGGCGAAGGCGCCGCCGGGAACGGCCGGTTTCGGCATGCCTTCGGGCAAGACCGAACCCACCGGAGACCGGAGCCCGACCCCGTGCCCAAACAGATCGGCATCGACCTCGGGACGGCCAACGTCCTCGTCTTTCTCCGTGGCCGGGGGATCGTCATCAACGAGCCGTCCGTCGTCGCCATCTCGGCCAAGGACGGCAAGGTCAAGGCGGTCGGCCTCGAAGCGCGCAACATGCTCGGCCGCGAGCCGCGGGAGACGATCGAGGTCGTCCGCCCGATGCGCGACGGGGTGATCGCCGACTACGTCGTCACCCAGGAGATGCTCCGCTACTTCATCAACAAGAGCTGCGGCCGCTTCTCCCTGATCCGGCCGGAGGTGATGATCTGCGTCCCCGCCGGCGTCACCGGGGTCGAGCGGCGGGCGGTGCGCGACGCGGCGCTGGCGGCCGGCGCCCGCCGCGCCTTCCTGATCTCGGAGCCCTTGGCGGCGGCGATCGGGGCGCGGGTGCCGGTGGCCGACCCCTCCGGCAACATGATCATCGACATCGGCGGCGGCACCACCGAGGTCGCCGTGATCAGCCTCAACGGGATCGTCGTCGCCCGCTCGCTGCGGGTCGGCGGCAACCGCTTCGACGAGGCGATCTCCAACTACATCAAGCGCAAGTACAACCTGCGGATCGGCGAGCGGACCGCCGAGGAGGTCAAGATCGCGATCGGCAGCGCGATGCCGCTCGACGAGGACATCCGGATGGAGGTCCGCGGCCGGGACGAGGTCGCCGGCCTGCCGCGGACGATCCAGATCCACGCCAACGAGGTGACCGACGCGATCACCGAGCCGCTGGAGGCGATCATCGGCGCGGTCCGGGCGGTGCTGGAGGAGACGCCGCCGGAGCTGAGCTCCGACATCATCGACAAGGGGATGATCCTGACCGGCGGCGGCGCCATGCTGCGCCACCTGCCGGACCTCCTGATGGAGGTCACCGGGGTCCCCTGCTACGTCGCCGACGACCCCCTCTCCTGCGTCGCCGTCGGCACCGGCCTCGCCCTCGAACACATGGACATCCTCCGCGACAGCCTGGAGGAGCCGTAGGCGGGGTGGGCATCATCGACCACGCCGAAGCATTCGAGGACGCGATCCGACAAGCGGCCGTTGTGGCGAGTCCGCGCAAGTTCCTCGAGTATGTGCTCGTGCCCGGCCACCGCAGCGGAAAGTCGCACATCTTCATCGAGACGCTCGGATTCCGACCACGGAGCGCGGACGACGCCCTCGCGCTCGCGGCGCTGTACGTCGAAGAAGCGAAGCTCCGCATCGGGCAAGGCCAGTATCGGCTGGGTGATCGGGACGAGCACGGGCGACGATGTACCATCGTCGTGACCGTTCGGGGAATCGCGATCCGTTCGGGTTGGATCCTTCTCCATGACGGCATCTTGGCGCTCACCACTCCGTTCTCCGGTTTCGCGACGGGTCGGGAGGACATCTAGCCATGCCATTCCCCGAGTTCAGCCCGGTTCGCTTGACCACCGATCGCTACATCGATCGGGGGGTAGGCAAGGGCGCCCTTGGCTTCGTCCTTGAGGTGTACGACGGCGCCTACGAGGTCGAGTTCTCGCGTCCGGACGGCATCACGATCGCTTGGTTCGCGGTCGAAGCGGCCGAACTCGAGCTGGCCGACGATGTTGTGCCAGCGGATGCCGCGGCGGGCGACGTTGGCAGCCGCCGGGCGAGCTGAAGGACCGAGCCAGGCATGGGGCGCCTGATCGAGGGTGATCCCAGCGACCGGCGGCCCATGCCACGCCACCTGCCGGACCTCCTGATGGAGGTCACCGGGGTCCCCTGCTACGTCGCCGACGACCCCCTCTCCTGCGTCGCCGTCGGCACCGGCCTCGCCCTGGAGCAGACGGACATCCTGCGCGACAGCGGGGAGGAGCTGGAGGCTTGGTGCTCTCGGCCGACGAGTGACCCACCTCGCTCATCGTCGCTCACGCGAGCCAAGGACGCTGGCTGGCGGGACCGGGTCTGTCGGCGTCCTCGGCCGAAAACGTCGCCTCCCTCCGCCGTGGTCGACTCCGCCCCGTGCGCACGGGCAGCCTGCGAGCGCGGGAGGGTAATCCCCTCGCTTGACACGAACGAGTTCCCTCTCCCAGCATCCCCCCTGGCTCGGCGGCGAACAGGCAGGGGAGGCGGTGCGGGATGCTCGAATCGTTCCGGCGGCGGATGGCCGAGGACTTGGAGGAGTGGTGCCGGACCCTCGACGATGCCGGCGCCCGCCTCGTCGCCGCCGGCGCCTACCCCACCATCGACGCCTACCGGCGGGAGGTCGCCGCCTACATCGCCCACCTGCTGGCGATGGTCGCCGCCATGGACGGCGACATCAGCCCGGATGAAATGCTGGCGATGCTCTTCGCCGGCCTGGGCGGTGTCTCGACCGCGCGGGACTATTTCGGCGCCATCGAGGGGATGCAGCACGACCTGATGCACCGCTCCGAGGCGCTCGACGAGCCCCCGCTCTTTCTCGAGCGGGCGGCCGACCACGACCTGGCCCATGGGACCGCGCTCGCCGCCACCCTGGTCGATGCCCTGCTCGGGATGGCCGAGGCGGTGGTGGTGGCCGATCTCGCCGCCGACGCCTCGGAGCGGGTCTTCCTCCTCGGCTACCGGCGCCGGCTCGCCGCCTTCCTGGACGAGCGCGGGGTGGAGGGGGGGATACGGCGCGGCTGACCGGCGTCCCCCTCCGCGCCGTCGGGAAGAAGCCGCCAATTGCACCGCCCCCAGCCGTTCCCGCAGCGGCCCCCAGGGCGGGCACCGTCCGGGTGGCGAAGCCGGGAGTGGCGACCCGGCGCGGGCACCGAACCGGATCGCCCGTCCCCTCGCCTTACTCGGTCAGCACGGGTCGCCGTTTCCAATACCCCGTCGCCTCTTGGAAGGCGTAGGCCACCTCCAGCACGAGGCGGTCGGCGCGAGGCGGACCGACGATCTGGAGGCCGGTCGGGTAGCCCTCCGGGGTGAACCCCGCCGGGACGCTGATCGCCGGGCAACCCGTCGCGGTGATCCGCGAGCAGGAGCGCATCCAGGCGATGTATGACTCCATTGGGACGCCCTCGATCGCGGTCGGGTACTCCTCCTCGATCGGGAAGGGCGGCACCTGGCTGACCGGCAGCACCAGCGCGTCGCACCGCTCGAAGAAGGAGCGGACCCGCTCGTAGAGCAGCGTCCGCAGCCGCTCGGCGCGGCCGACGTCCGGGCCGGAGAGGGCGCGGCCTTGCTCGATGTTCCAGACCACCGTCTGCTTCAGCAGGTCCGGGTGCTCGTCCAGGTGCTGACCGAGCCCCAGCTCGAAGTCCCAGGCCCGCAACGTCTCGAAGACCTCGTCGGCGTCGGTCAGGTCGGGCTCGGCCTCCTCGACCGCGCAGCTCAGCCCCTCGAAGACCGCCCGCTGCGCCGCGACGACGGCCGCCACCCGGCGGTCGACCGGTAGGCCGCCGAGGGTCGGGCTCCAGGCGACGCGGAGGCCGGCGAGGTCGCGCCCGAGCGGGTGGGCGAAGATCGCCGGGTCCTCGGCCAGGCTCAAGGGGGCGCGGCGGTCCGGGCCGGCGACGGCCGAGAGCATCAGGGCGACGTCCTCGACGGTCCTCGCCAGCGGCCCCTGGACCGTCAGCGGGAACCAGGCCGCGGAGGTCGGCCAGCTCGGCACCCGGCCCGGCGAGGGGCGGAAGCCGACGACGTTGTTCCAGCCGGCCGGGTTGCGGAGACTGCCGCCGAGGTCGCTGCCGTCGGCGATCGGGTGCATCCCGCAGGCAAGGGCGACCGCGGCGCCGCCGGAGCTGCCGCCGCTGGAAACGCCGCGGTCGTAGGGGTTGCGGGTGGCGCCGAAGACGGGGTTGAAGGTGTGGGAGCCGGCGCCGAACTCGGGGACGTTGGTCTTGCCGATCGTGATCGCCCCGGCCGCCTTCTCCCGCTCGACGATCAGCGCGTCCGTCTCCGGCACGAACTCGGCGAAGATGGGCGAGCCCCAGGTGGTGCGGACGCCGGCCGTCGCCATGGTGTCCTTGTGGGCGATCGGCAGGCCGTGCAGCGGCCCGACCTGGTCGCCCCGGGCGAGGGCGGCGTCGGCGGCCCGGGCCCCGGCGATGGCCCGCTCCGGGAGCAGGGTGACGACGGCGTTGACGGCCGGGTTGACCGCCGCGATCCGCGCCAGCGTCGCCTCCATCAGTTCGACCGCGGAGAGCTCCCGGCTCCGCAGCAGGGCGGCCAGATCGACGGCGCGGCGGAAGAGCAGGTCGTCGGTCACGGTCCCTCCGGAGGGCGAGACGAGGAGACGAGGAGACGTGGAGACGAGGATGGCCGGCCGTCGCTCTCCCTCGTCTCCTCGTCTCCTCGTCTGCCCGTCTCTTCGTGTGCGCCGACCGTCGCGATCAGCACCTGGTCCATGAAGTGGCTGATCTCGGCGAAGACCCGGATCGCCCGGCGGGCGGCCAGCTCCTGCTCCTCGATCATCTTCGTTACCTCACGCACCACCGGGTAGCGGAAGTAGAGGAACGCCTCGACCGTCTCGGCCGGGGTCAGGCCGTGGCCGGCGCCGGCGCGGCCGTAGTGGGCGCCGATCTGCCGCCCCTCGTCCAGGAGCGAGGCGCGGTCGCCGGCGGCGGGCGCGACCGCGGCATAGCGGACCGCCAGGTCGACCAGCCGTCGGCCGAGGCGACGGTGCTCCTCCTGCGTCGCCGGGCCGTAGGCGCGGAACCAGCGACGCTCGCGGACCACCCGCAGATACTCGTCCTCGTAGGCCGAGAGAGAGCGGTCGGTCAGCGTCTGCTGGCTGACCCGGGGCCGCTCGTGGCGGGCCGGGCCGTTGCCGACGAGGGCGACCAGGTCCGCCTCGGCGTAGCGGCGGTGGCCGCCGGGGGTGCGAAAGACGGGCACCTTACCGGCATCGCTCCAGCGCCGCAAGGTGGACTGGTCGACCCCGAGCAGCTCACAGGCGGCGTGGATCGAGAGCCAGCGGCCGCCGGGTCCGCCACCATCAGCGTCGCCGTTCCCGCCGCGGGAGGCCTCCCGGTGCCGGTCCGCGGGACCGAATCCGATCCGGACGGTGCGTTTCTGGCTCATGAAGGAACCCTCCGCGTCCGCGGCCGCGCTCCGGCGAGCGGCCACGCCCGGGTGGCGGGAACCGGCGCGACGCGCCTCGGCACGGCCGGTCGATGGGTGGCCGCAGTGTACCGGGCGCTGACCGCGTGTCAATCGGGGGGTGCGGGCGGCGGGTGGCGGGCGACGGGGTGATAAGGTGACGGGGTGCGAAATGGAAACGGTGGCCTTGGGGGGAGGCTTGGGGCAGACCGGGACGAACCGGGAGCACGTTGCCTCGGTGCGGTCGTCGGTGGCACAGTGGCGCCAGGCACCGATTACCGAACGGCGAGTCTCCCGCCACCCACAATCCGAACGCGATCGATCTGTCTCCCCACCCCATCGTCCCCATCCGGGCGATTGCGTCCACCGGAGCCGTCCCGCACGTACCATCGGGTAGGCGGCCGCACGAAGGGCGCGGGCCACGGGCCGCTGCCGTAGCCACCACGTGAAAGGTCGCTCGATGGTCCCTGTCACCGCTCCTGCCGCTGAGCGCGCCGCCTGGATCCGCCGGGCGGGGCGCGCCGGCGTCGTCGCGGCGCTGGCGATGCTCTTCGCCCAGCTCCTCTGGCGCCTCGTCGCCGGTGCCGAAGGTGCCCCCTCCTTCCCCGAGACGATCGTCGCCGCGGTCGCCCGCCTGACGCCGCTCGGCCTCTTCGGCTGGGCGACCGAGAACCTCGGCAGCCTCGCCCAGAACGGCCTCTTCGTGGCGACGCTGCTCGGCATCCTCGCCGCCGGCCACGAGGCGGGCGCCCTCGCCGGCCGTTGGGCCGAGGCCGAGCGATGGGGAAGGGGAGAACGGGGCCGCTGGCTGGCGGCCGCCGCCGTCGCCGGGTTGCTGCTGCTGGTCGCAGTCGGCATCGTGCTGCCGCTGGGGGGCTACGGCCTCTTCGGCTCGGAGAGCCGGCACGGCGACGCGATCCTGCTCCAGTCCGTCGTCACCTTCGGGCTCTGGGCGGTGCTCTGGCCGCTCCTCGCCGGGCCGGCGCCGACCGAGGCCGAGGCCGGCGCGCCGGCGGCCGGGCCGACGCTCTCGCGGCGGGCCGCGGTCGAGCAGGGCGCCGTCGGCGTCGGCGCCCTGGCCCTGCTCGGCGGCATCGGCGCCATGACGTGGCAGCTGTTCCAGCCGCGCTCGACCGGCAACGCCGCGGCGGGGGAGGCGTCCGCCCGCTCGATCGAGGCGACCGCCGCGGCGCGCTCTGCCCCGGCCGGTCCCGGCGGCTCC
>CADCWF010000124.1 GCA_902806345.1 uncultured Thermomicrobiales bacterium | reverse complement strand
GCGGCAAGCGGCGTGGCGGCGGTCGGGATTGCCCCGATCTCGGCGGTGGTCGGCGGCGCTTCGGCCGGGGAGACCGGCGCCGCGGCGGCGCCGGCGGGCGCGGTCCCGTCGGTGCCGCCGATCGCGTCGCCCGGTCGGCTCGCTTCGGCGGCCTGCCCCGACGAGACGGCGTGGTCCGCCTGGCCGCCGGCCGTGTCGGCCGATCCGGCATGGGCGGCCAACGCCTCCTGCCTCCCGGCGGCGAGCGCCGCCCGCTCCTCGCCCTGGGCCAGGGCGCGCCCGGTCTCGTAGCCCGGCACCGGCCGCTCGGGGGGGAGCAGCCGGGGATCGGCCCGGCGCAGCTCTTCGAACGGCGCCGGGCTCTGCTCGAAGTCGCGCGGGGTCCAGACGCCGCCTTCGCCAGAGGGGGCGTAGACATCGGCGATGTGCTGGGCGGTGCCGTACTCGGTCAGCGGCCGCCGGACGTTCTGGGCGGCCGGTACCCGCTCGGCCCAGTGGCCGGGCACGGTGCTGCGGTCGGGCACGGTGCCGGGGTGCTGCGGCGAGACGACGGCGCCCGGCGCCTCCGCCTGGTCGGGCGTCACCCGCCGCATCGCCTTGTTCTCCGTCTCCGCCATATTCGAGCGCCGGCGTGGCCGCACGCCCCCCGTCCACTCCGCCATCGTTGCCGACTCCTTCTGTGGGCGGCGTTGCGCCGAGCGCGACGCCGCCCCTTGCCGCTCCAGGATGCGTTGGCCGGCGGAGGGCTCTAGCCCGCCCGCTCGCCGACGATGCGGCAGAACTGTGCCACGCCGACGTTGCCGCCGGAGAGGGTTACCCCGACCCGCATGCCGCGGGCCTCGACGGCTCCGCCGAGGAGCGCGGCGAGGGCGCTGGCGCCGCTTGGCTCGGCGACGGTTTTCAGCCGCTCGAAGAGGAAGACCATGGCGTCCCGGATGGCGTCGTCGTCGACGACGGCGATCCGCGAGACGAGGGGGCGAGCGGTCGCCCAGGTGAGCTCTCCGGGCGCCTCGGTCTGCTGGCCGTCGGCGATGGTCCGCGGGATCTCGGCCAGCCGGACGCGCTCGCCGGCGGCGTAGGAGCGCGCCCAGTCGTCGCCGGCGGCCGGCTCGACCCCGACCACCTCGATCCCCGGCGAGAGGGCGGTGGCGGCGACGGCGCAGCCGGCGAGGAGGCCGCCGCCGCCGAGGCAGACCAGCAGGAGGTCGAGCGGGCCGACCTCCTCGATCAGCTCAAGCGCCAGCGTCCCCTGGCCGGCCATCACGCCTGGGTGGTCGTAGGGAGGGATCAGGGTGGCGCCGCGCTCCTCGGCGACGCGGCGGCTGATGGCGACGCGGTCTCCGGTGTAACGGTCGTAGGAGATCGTCTCGGCGCCGTAGCCGCGGGTGGCCGCCAGCTTGAGCGGCGGGGCGTCCTCCGGCATCACGATCCAGGCGGGGATGCCGTGGAGCCGGGCGGCGAGGGCGACCGCCTGGGCGTGGTTGCCGCTGGAGGCGGTGACGACGCCGCGGGCGCGGGTCTCGGGGTCCAGCGCGGCGACCGCGTTGTAGCCGCCGCGGAACTTGAAGGCGCCCATGCGCTGGTGGTTCTCGGCCTTGACGAAGACGGTCGCCCCGGTCCGCTCGTCGAGCATGGTCGAGGTCAGGACCGGGGTCCGGTGGGCGACGCCGCGCAGCCGGCCGGCGGCGCGCTGGACGTCGTCGAAGGTGATGGCGGGCGGGGCGAGATCGCGAGGAACGGGCGGCGCGACGGGGTTCACGGTGGCCTCCTGCTCGGGGCGTGGGCCCGATGGCTGACGGCCGGCAGGGTAGCAGAGGGAAGGGGCAGGAGCGCCCAACGAAGGCTAGGTCGTGCGTTCCCGCCGCTCCGCAACCACCCGCTCAACCGGGCGGACCGGCAGGACGTAGACCGGCAAGCCCTCATCGACCTGCATGTCGAGCAGCCGCCAGACGATCAGGTCGAAGACCTCGTCGGTGTCCGCGACGTCGACGGTGGCCGTGACGTAGAGCCCATCGGGGTCGGTGCCAGGCGCCACGTCGAAGGAGGCTTCCGGGTAGCGGCTCAGGATCATCCCCTGCAGCTCCGCCACCGCGGCGTCGAGCCGCTCAGTTGTCCCTGGGGCGCGTTCGGCGATCATCGCCGTTTACCCTCAATGAGATAATCCCGGCCAAGACGTCGCACACCGGCGCCCGAGGCTCGACCACCCCGTGCGAACGGGCCGGGGGGTGGTCCGGAGGTTAGCAGGGGTTCCGGATCTGTTTCTGTCTCAACTCTCTCAACTCCGCGCACCCGGGGGGTTGAGACAGAAGGATGGACGGAGCCCCTGGGTTTCGGGCAACGGGGCGTCTTGCTGGCGGCCGATCGGTCACCGGCTCGCCAGCGCCTTCAGCCCGCGCAGCGAGGCACCCCGCACCACCGCCTCCGCCCAGGTGTCGCCGCCGTCCCGGCTCGCGAAGAGGCGGCCGTCGCCGAGCCCGGCGACGATCCGGCCGCCCGCCGCCAGGAGCGCGTACGGGAAGCCGTCGAGCGGGTCGGGGAGGCCGCCCCGGAGCGGTTCCCACGGCGCGCTGCCGCGCCGCCGGTAGAGGCGGGCCTGGGCGTCGCCGCCGGAGTGCGCCTGCCGTGCGCTAAAGGTCGCCGAGACGAACCAGGTGTCGGGCTCGTCCGGGGAGACCGCCAGCCCCCAGGTGTAGTGCCGGTCGCGGCCGTCGTCCGCCCGGTCCCAGGTCTGCCCGCCGTCGCGGCTCAAGGCGGCGCCCCCGCCGCCGGCCTCGTAGGCGCGCTCGGGGTCGCACGGGTGCCAGGCGAGGGCGTGGGCGTCCGCCTCGGCGCCCGGTCGCTGGTCCTCCCAGGTGGCTCCCCCGTCTTCGCTCCGGAGCACGCCGCCGAGTTCGATCCCGACCAGCAGCAGACCGGCCTCGCTCGGGTGCGGCGCGATCCAGCGGACGTGGCTCGTCCAGGGCCGCGGTGGGAAGCTCCAGGTGGGGGCGGAGGGGAGGTCGCGGAGGACCGCCGGTTCGCGCCACGTTGCGCCGCCGTCGTCGCTACGGAACAGCCGACTCGGCTCGGTGCCGGCGTAGAGCGCCCCGTCGACGGGGCCGACCGCGAGCGAAAAGACGTCCGTCTCCGGCAATCGGAGATCCTCCCAGGTCCCGCCGCCGTCGGCGCTTCGCCAGACGCCGCCGCCGAGCGTGCCCAGGTAGATGACCGCCGGGTCGCGCGGGTCGAGCGCCAGACACTGCGCCCGCTCGTCGGCGCGCAGCAGGTCGGCCCGCCAGTCGTCGCCTTCGTTCCTCAGCCGGACGAGCCCACCGCCGACGACCCCGAACAGTTCGAGCATCGTGACCACCATCGCTCCGCTGCTCCTTGTGTCGGTTCGGCGTCGGTCCTGGCTGGCCGCTGGCCTATAGTGGCACGAGTGCGAGGCAGGC
The DNA here is from genome assembly GCA_902806345.1 of uncultured Thermomicrobiales bacterium. GTDB lineage: Bacteria > Chloroflexota > Chloroflexia > Thermomicrobiales > UBA6265 > CADCWF01. Next base: position 28,324 of record CADCWF010000124.1, on the reverse strand, counting down.
GGGCAAGGGAGCGGGGAGCGGCGGCGGGACGATGGGCGGCAGGAACGGGAAAGCGGACGGGAGCGTCGGCGAGGACAGGACCGGGTTCGGCCCGGCCGGCGGCCGGGGTTGGCGGCCGGCGCGGCTGGCGGTCATCGGCTTCTTCCTCGTCGCCGGGCTCTCATTCGGCAGTTGGGTGGCGCGCATCCCCGAGGTCCAGGACGCCCTCGGCCTCGACGATGCCCGGCTCGGCCTGGCGCTGCTGGGGACCGCGGTCGGCAGCATCACCGCGATGACCGGCTCCGGCTGGATGATCGCCCGCTTCGGCAGCCGGACGGTGACGACGGTCGCCGCGCTCGGCGTCTGCGTCACCCTGCCGCTGCTGCCGCTGGCGCCGTCGATGCCGCTGCTCTTCGCCGCGCTGCTCCTCTTCGGCGCCGCCTACGGCACGATGGACGTCGCGATGAACGCCCAGGCGGTCCTCGTCGAGGAGCGCTACGGGCGACCGATCATGTCGTCGTTCCACGGCGTCTTCAGCCTCGGCGGGGTGATCGGCGCGGCCTCGGCCGGGCTGGTCGTCGGGGTCGGGGTGGCGCCGGCGCCCCACCTGCTCGCGGTCGCGCTGGCGCTGGCCCTGCTGGTCGCGGCGGCGACGCGGCGGCTGATCCCGGCGGCCGGCGAGCAGCGCGAGGACGGACCGCCCTTCGCCCTGCCGACCGGGCCGCTGCTCGGCCTCGGCGCGCTCGCCTTCGGCGTCCTCCTGGCCGAGGGCGCGATCGCCGACTGGGGCGCCGTCTACCTGCGCGACGTGGTCGGCGCCAGCGCCGCGGCCGCGGCGGCCGGCTACACCGCCTTCTCGCTGACGATGATGGTCGGCCGCTTCCTGGGGGACGCGATGACCCAGCGGCTGGGTCCGGTGCCGATGGTCCGCGGCGGCGGCCTGCTGGTTGCGGCCGGGCTGGCGCTGGCGCTGCTGATGGGTACGGCGCCGGCCGCCCTCGTTGGCTTCGCCTTGGTCGGGGCCGGGCTGGCGGCCTCCTTCCCGATCGTCATCAGCGCCGCCGGGCGGGTGCCGGGGGTGCCGGCGGGGACGGCCGTGGCGGCGGTGGCGACGGCCGGTTACGGCGGGTTCCTGGTCGGGCCGCCGACGATCGGGTTCCTCTCCGGCGGCGTCGAGGCGCTCGGCTTCGCCGGCTTCGGCCTCCGCGGCGGCCTCGCCGCCGTGGCGCTGCTCGGCCTCGCGGTCGCCCTCCTGGCGGGCCAGGCCGGGCGCCCGGCCGCGGCCGACTCCGGCGCCAACCCGGTGACCGGCGGCGCTCCCAGGAGGCCGGAGGTCGAGGCGGTGGCCGAGCTCTAGCCGTCCGGCGGCCCCCGCCCATCGGCGTTCCCCCGAACCCCGGTGAACGTGGGCCGCCCCGCCGACCTCCCATGCCCGTCTTCCCGGGACGGAGTCGAAGGATCTCTCCGGCTCGGCCCGATCGTTTCGGGAGGAGACCGCTGCGGCGGGGGACTTCACGGTGCTCGGGATGACGTGGTAGGCGGATGACCCGATGACCCGGACCCCGCTTCACATCAAGATCCGGTCGTCCCGCGGAGGGTTCGTTGTCGCCGTGCTTCCCCTTCCCTCATCAGGGAGAGAGCCGGGGGCGAGGGTGTGGCGCCGGTTTCCGCGATCGGACCGGCGGACTCCGGATCAGCCCACCGACCCCAGCCGCTCCCGCAGCCCTTCCAGGGCCCGGCGGCGCATCGAGTAGGCGTCCTTCTCCGCCGCGTCCATTTCCGCGAAGGTGCCGGCAGCGCCGTCCGGCCGGAAGATCGGGTCCCAGCCGAAGCCGCCCGCCCCGGCCGGCGCCGCCACGATGGTCCCCCGCGTCTCGCCGACGAAGACCTCGACCTCCCCACCGTCGCCGTAGGCGACCGCCGTCCGCGCCACCGCCCTGCGGTCGGCGCCGGCCGGGATCAGGCCGCAGATGCCGGCCGGGCCGATCGTCCCCAGGAACCAACGGACGAGGGCGCCGGGCAGGCCGCCGAGCGCATCGAGGGAGAGCCCGGTGTCCTCGACGATCACCGGCCGCCCGACCCTCTCGAAGGCGGCCTGCGCCTTGTGGCGGGCCACCTCGGCAACGTCCAGCGCCTGGATTTCCGGCAGGTCGAGGTCGAGGCGCTCGACCGCGGCGCCTAGGATCGCCGCGACCTCGCGGGCCTTGCCGGCGTTGCCGGTGACGAAGAGCAAGGGTTGGCCCAACGGATCTCCCCGACGTTCGCCCGGCCGTGCGATCGCCGGTGCTTTGCAAGAAAACCGGGGAATCCTTTCAAAGCCCGCCGAGCATTGCAAATCCGCTTTCAGAGCGCGCCCCATTTTTGAACGATTCGGGGCCGATTCTTTCACAGCCCGCCGGATCACCCGGCCGCGGCAAGCCGCTCCGCGCTGGGGGTCGCCGGCCGCTCCAGCGCGTCCAGCCGCTCGACGCCGCGCAAGGCGCCGCCGCGGCCTAGCACCGCGGTCATGGAAGCGTTCAGGCTGACCCCGTCGCGGGCGGCCGCTTCCGCCCATGGGCGAGAGGATAACCGCCGCCGTGACCCGCCGCGGCTTCCGCTAGACTCGCGATGGGGGAGGGAAGGATGGCGGAGCAGGAGCCGAACCCAGGGAGTGCGCACGACCTGGTCCGCGTAGGGCTCACACTCGCCTCGCTCTCGGTCGCCGACGCCGGGCTCGGCCCGCGGCACCTCGTTCCCCTGCGGCGGCCGGAGGAGCTCGACCTCCGCTACGAGGCGCTGGTCTACCTCACCCGGGCGATGACCGCCATGATCGTGGCCGTCAGCGTCTTCCTGTTCACCGCTCTCGAACGGTAAGGAGCGGCGATGCTCGCCCAAACCCTCCGCGCCTACCCCGGTCCGCTCAGTCTGGGCGCCCTCATCGCCTCCGGGCAACGAGCGCTCGGCGTGGTGGGTATTGCGCTGCTCGTCACTGCGTTCCTCGTGCAATTCCTCCGGCTCTCGGTGCTTCGACCGGAGAAGCGGCAGGAAGCCATAGCCGGGGAATCGTGGGTCCAGCGTCCGAGCCATCCCAACCGAGGAAACGGACGCGGGAGGTCGCGGCAACCAATCGACAATTGAGCTTGTCCGCAAACAGGAGCCCAGTGGGGACCGTCTCGCCGACCATGGAACGGCAGCGCTCCCATGTTCCCGACCCCATGTCGCGGCTTGGCACCAGTGAACCCTTGTTCACGCGTGGCAGTTCTTCGTCCTTACTCAACGCAGATTCGTCATGGATTCGCCCCAGACCGTGCAGAGCAGCGGGGATCCATCGCCCCTACTTGCCCGTCAGCGCTGCGTACATCTTGGCCGGCTTGTCGGCGAAGACGACGACCAGGTCGTTCTTGTCGGCCCGGGCCACCGCGGCCCGCCCCGACTGCACCTCGTCGAGGATGACCGTCACCTTCCCCGGCGCCATCCCCGACTCGGCCACCGCCGCCTCCAGGACCCCGGCGATCTGGCCGTGCGGCCGGCCGCGGCGGTCGTCGTCCTCGCGGATCACCACCTCGTCGAAGGTCTTGCCGGCCAGCACCCCGAAGGCGTGGATGTCCTCGTCGCGGCGGTCGCCGGGCATCGTCAGCACCCCGATCGTCTTCTCGGCGCCGTAGCGGCGGACGAAGTCGGCCACCGCCTCCAGCCCGGCCACGTTGTGGCAGTAGTCGATCATCACCTGCTTGCCGTCGATCTCCATCAGGTTGAAGCGGCCGGGCGTCTGGTAGAAGTTGCTCGTGAAGCCCCGGAGGGCGTGCCGGACGTGCTCGAGCTGGATGTCCTGCGCCAGCGCCGCCCCGACCGCCGCCAGGGCGTTGGCGATGTTGACCCGGACCCGCCCGTTCAGCGTCGCCGGGATCTCCTCGGCCAGCAGCAGGCTGGTGTCGCGCCGGTGCTCGACGACGGTGATCATCTCGCCGTGGCGGGTCGGCCGCAGGACGACGACCCGGCCCCGCTCCCGGAGGTGGTCGCGGACGACCGGGTTGTCCTCCTCCAGGCTGAAGAAGATGATCTCGCCGCGGGCGGTGCGGGCCATCTCGACGGTCCACTCGTTGTCGGCGTTGAGCACGCTCGCCCCGTCGCGCAGCGCCGCCTGCGGCACGACCGCCTTGACCTTGGCGAGATCGGCCACGGTGTTGACCCCGCGCAGGCCGAGGTGGTCGGCGGCGATGTTGGTCACCACCGCCACGTCGCAGCGGTCGAAGCCGAGGCCGGAGCGGAGGATGCCGCCGCGCGCCGTTTCCAGCACGGCGTAGTCGACCGCCGGGTTCTTCAGCACCATCTGGGCGCTGGTCGGGCCGCTCATGTCGCCGGCGGCGATCTGGGTGCCGTCGATGTAGATGCCGTCCGTCGTCGTCATGCCGACGGTCCTGCCGGCCTGCTTCATGATCTGGGCGATCATCCGGCTGGTCGTCGTCTTGCCGTTGGTGCCGGTGACCGCCACGATCGGGACCCGGCTCGGGCTGCCCGGCGGGAAGAGCATGTCGATCACGGCGCGGCCGACGTGGCGGGGGTGGCCCTCGGTCGGGTGGCTGTGCATCCGGAAGCCGGGGCCGGCGTTGACCTCGACGATGGCGCCCCGCGCCTCCCGCACCGAGCGCGCGATGTCCGGCATCACGAAGTCGATCCCGGCCACGTCGAGGCCGACCGTCATCGCCGCTTGGCGGGCGATCTGGGCGTTGTCGGGGTGGATGTCGTCGGTGCGGTCGATGCTGGTGCCGCCGGTCGACATGTTGCCGGTCAGCTTGAGCTGGACGAAGCGGCCCGCCTCCGGCACGCTGCCCAACCCCAGCCCCTGCTTGGCGAGCACCTCCTCCGTCTGCGCGTCGACGCCGATCCGGGTCAGGATCTTCTCGTGGCCGACGCCGCGGCGGGGGTCGGCGTTAGTCCGCTCGACGAGCTCGGCCACGGTCCGCTCGCCGTCGCCGACGACGTGGGCCGGCACCCGCTCGGCGACGGCGACGACGGCGTTGTCGACCACCAGGATCCGGTAGTCCCGCCCCGGGATGAACGTCTCGACGAGGACCGCCCCGGTGCGGCTCTCCCGCGCGGCGGCCGGGAACGCCTCCCGCACCGCCGCCTCGTCCGGCAGGTCGATCATCACCCCCCGCCCGTGGTTGCCGTCGAGCGGCTTGAGGACCACCGGGTAGCCGAGGCGGCCGGCGACCGCGACCGCCTCGTCCTCCCGGCGGACCACCTCCGAGCGCGGCACGGGGATGCCGACCTCGTGCAGCATCCGGTTCGTCAGCTCCTTGTTGCCGGCCACCTCGACGGCGGTGTGGCTCGTCTCCGAGGTGACGGTCGCCCAGATCCGGCGCTGGTGGCGGCCGTGCCCGAGCTGGACCAGCGAGCGGCGGGGGTCGAGCCGCAGCACCGGGATCCCCCGCCGCTCCGCCTCGGCCACGATCGCCCCCGTCGAGGGGCCGTAGGCCAGCCGCTCGGCGACCCGGATCACCCGCTCCTCCAGCTCCGCCGCGAAGTCGAACCCGGGCTCGGCGTCGTAGACCAGGTGGTTCAGGAGCCGGGCGGCGAGGCGGCCGGCGGCGAGGCCGACGTCCTCCTGCTGGTACTGGTAGACGACGTGGTAGACGCCCCGCTGGTCGGTGCTGCGGGTCTTGCCGCGGATCACCTCGGCCCCGGCCAGGTTCTGCAGCTCGAGGGCGACGTGCTCGAGGACGTGGCCCATCCAGGTCCCCTCGCGCAGCCGCTGGAGGAAGCCGCCGGGGCGGCCGAGCGAGCAGCCGTGGTCGTAGAGCGAGGGGAGCAGCTCGGTCAGCTCCTCGTAGAACCCCGGGATCTTGTTGGTCGGCCGCTCCTCGAGCTCCCCGAGGTCGACCTCGAGCAGGATGGCCGGCATCCGGGCCCAGAGGTTCGGCCCCCGATACACCGTCGTCTTGCGGATCTCCAGCACGGGCGTCCTCCTGAGCGGATAGGGGGCAGAGGATAGGGGATAGGAGACACGGGCGCTGCGCCCTTCAGCGCGGGCGGTCGTCGAGGCGGTCAATCATCGCCGAGAGCATGCGGCCGATCTCGTCGGAAAGGGAGAGGTGGGGGGCGATCTCATGCTCGTCGTTGTACCGGAGGTCGCACGCCGCCAGCAGGAGCGTTTCCACCTCCCAGAGAGATCCACGGGCGATGCCAAGGTGCTGGCGGTACTCTCGAGAGCCGATGCGTCCCCTTCCCTCCGCGATGTTCGCCGGTACGGAGACGACGGCTCGACGTGCCTGGCCGGCGAGGCCGTAGCGTTCTTCGGCCGGCCAACCCTGCGTCAGTCGGTAGACCTCGGACAACAACATCATCGACTTCTGCCAGACCACCAGCTTGCGATAGCTGCCTCTTCCCAAGAGCGACGCCGGACGGTCGGCACGATCCTCGGCCACGAGCGCCTCCTCGCCCTTCGGGGAGGGCGGTGGATCGGCCACCCCGCATCCCCTATCGAACACCCCCTGGGCGCCCATCCACTCGCCACTCGTCCTCCTATCCTCTATCCCCTCAAACCTATCCGCTACCCGATCAGCGTCCGCGTCCCCATATTGAACCGGCGCCCCGGCGTCAGGATGTGGAGGATGGCGTTGGAAACGGTGATCCCGCCGTGGCCCTTGACCGCGAAGACATCGCTCACCATCTGACTGCCGTCGACGACGGTGACGCTGCCCCGGCCGAGCACGGTCAGGGTGCCGTCGCTGCCGAAGAGCGCTGCCGTGTCCTCGTCGATGCCGACGCCGAGCAGCGCCGGCGAGGCAGCCACCAGCGCCAGCAGCCGGCCGACCCGGTCCCGCTCCCGGAAGTGCTGGTCGACGATGGCGTCCGGGACGAGGCCGAAGCCGGCCGTCATCTGCGCCATCCGCAGCTTGGGGGTCGGGCCGCTGGAGCCGAAGGCGACCATGTGCGAGGAGAGGACCGAGGCCCCGGCGCTGGTGCCGGCGACGACCGCCCCGGCGGCGTGCCGCTCGCGGACGACCTGGGCGACCTTGGTGCCGGCGACGACGGCGGCCAGCTTGAGCTGGTTGCCGCCGGTCAGGAAGATGCCGGTCGCGTCGGACACCAGCTCGGCCGCCGCGTCGGTGTTGGCGTCGGCCCGGTCGGCCAGGTAGACGACCTCGACCCGGGCGGCCCCCATCTCCAGGAAGAGCGCCTTGTAGCGCTCGCCGGCCCACTCGATCGAGGAGGCGGTCGGGACGACGGCGAGGCGGGCCTTGGGGCCGCCGGCGAGCGCCAGGAAGGCGGCCAGGATTCGCTTGTCGCGGCGCTTGTCCTCGGCCCCGCCGATCGCCATCACCGGCCCGGGCCGACCCGCCTCGGCGGCGGGGTCGCGCTCGAAGGCGATCTCGGCCGCGACGGGCAAGGCGGCGCGCAACAGGGGAGGGCTCGTACTCACGGAGGCGCTCTCGGGGTGGATCGCGGCGGCTGGAGCGGGTCGGAGGTCGCGCAGCGCGGGACGTGCCGCCGACTCTAGCGCGGTCCGGCGGCACTCGGCAAGACGGCGGAGCCGGTCCACCCGGCGAGAACGGCGCGGCCGGTGTCGATCACGCATCGGATCGGGGACCGGACGGGTCCGGCGACACCGCCTCCCCCGCCAGCTGGAGCAACGTCGCGAGCGGACTGTCCCGGCGCCGCTGGTGTTCGCGGCGCTGGATGCGCCGGGCACCATCGATCGTCCTGGTCCTGTTCCCGGTCGCCGCCGGCTGGGCGCCGATCCCGGTCCGGGCGGGGGAGGGCGACCGACGAGTCCGCCCCTCGTTCTGCCGCAACTCGGTCTCGGCCCTACTCGGCCTCCCCCCGGGGACTCCCGGCTGAGGCCGCCACCAGCGTGTCGGCATGGGCGAAGAGCGCCGGCGTGCCGCCGGTGTGCAGGAAAACCACCGTCTCGGTCGGCGCGATCGCGCCGCAGCGGATGTGGGCGATGAGGCCGGCCATGGCCTTGCTCGTGTAGATCGGGTCGAGGAGGATCGCTTCGGTCGTCGCCAGCAGCCGGATCGCTTCGAGGCCGGCCGCCGTCGGGATGCCGTAGCCGGCGCCGATCTGGTCGTCGTCGCCGCGCAGGTCGTCCGGGGAGACCCCGATGGTCGTGGCGAGGATGCCGGCGGCTTCGTTCGCGATCGCGACGGCGCGGGCCGATTTCTCGGGCTCACCGCCGCTCACCGCGATGCCGTACGACAGGTAGGGCGCCCCGTACAGCTTCGCGCCGAGGGCCAGCCCAGCCTGGGTGCCGCGTGAACCGTTGGCGTAATAGAGCCGGGTTGGCCGCTCGCCCAGGTCGAAGAGTTGGCCGACGATCTCGAGCGTGCCAGCGACGTAGCCGAGCGTGCCGATGGCGTTGGAACCGCCGACCGGGATCCGGTACGGCCGCTCGCCGCGCCGTTCCAGATCCGCCATGACACGAGCGACGACCTCGGCATCGTCGCCGGTCGCCGCCGATCGATCCGGACCCGCGGCGACGCGGTGGACCTCCGCACCCAGCAGGTCGTCCAGCAGGAGGTTGCCTTGGACGCCCGTGGCCGGCTGCTCCCCGGTCAGGATGAGGCTGGCGCCCATCCCGGCCACGGCCGCCGCGGCGGCCGTCGCTCGCGCGTGATTCGATTGCAATGCCCCGCTCGTCACCAGCACCGTCGCGCCCCTGCGTTGCGCGTCGGCGACGAGAAACTCCAGCTTGCGGACCTTGTTGCCGCCGAAGGCGAGGCCGCCGGTGAGGTCGTCGCGCTTGATGAGGATGCGAGGACACCGGGTATGACTGCCGAGGGCGTCGCGCAGGCGGCGGGCTTCGGTGAGCGGCGTTGGCAGGTTCGCCAACCGGATGCGCGGCTGACCGCCGATTGACATGCCGACCTCCTCAGAGATTCGCCGAGTTGCCATTACCGGGTCGGGCGCGTCTCCGGCGGCGACGTTGGGCATCCATCGGCGTGCGCGCGCGACCGAAGCCAGCGTCGATCGCGTCGGCAAAGCCGCGGGCGATGCTGCCGTCCCGATCCAGATCCGGGTCGAAGATGGTGACGTGGATGCCGACGGCCCGGTCCGATGCCAGGGCGATCCCGAGGATCGCGCTCAGCTCGTCGTAGCACAGGCCGCTCGGCTGGCGGGAATCGACGGCGGGCATGACCGCGTCGTCGAGCACGTCCGCGTCGAGATGAACCCAGAAGCCGTCGAGGGACGCGCTCGTGAGGCGCTCCATCGCTTCGGCCATCGAGGCGTCCAGACCTCGCTCCCGGATCCGATCGAGGTGGTGGGTCTGCGCCCGCGTCTGGCTGAGGACCGGGAGCCCGTGCGCCCGCTCGTCGGGTTCGCGGAACCCGAACACCACGAGGTCGTCGTCGCGCACGAGGGGTCCCCGCCCGTCGAGGTCGGCCAGGAGCGCCGGACCGTAGCCGCAGGCCAACGCCAGGTCCATGCCCGCGGCACCGCCGGTGGGCGAATCGGCGGGGCTGGTGTAGAAGTCGACGTGCCCGTCCAGAAAGAACAGCCCGTATCGTCCCCGCCGTTTCAGCGCGAGCATGGCACCGAGCAGGATGCTGCAATCGCCGCCGAGTACGAACGGGAACTCGCCCCGGTCCAAGACCTGGCCGACCCGCTCCGCCAGATCCAGGGAGAAGTCCCGGATCGCGTGCGGGTTGAGCATGTCGAGCGTCGGGTCGCGGTGCGCGGCATACGGCGGCGGCGCGACCCGCCCACCGTTCGCGGCGCCCAGCCGGTCGGCGAGCCCCGCTGCCTTGAGCGCGGCGGGCAGCCGCGCAACGCCGGGCACCTTGCCGGTGTCCGACGGCCTCAGTCCCAGGTTGGAAGGAGCCTCGACGATCGAGATCGGCCGCAACCAAGTTCGTTCCGCAAGACCGGGTTGGCTCATCCGGCCGCTGCGGTTCTGTCCGACCACGCCGATCTCGTTCCCCGGACTTGCCTGCCGCGCCGTGGCGGGACCTGACCGGGAGGCCGAAGCCGGCGCTGCCTCCATCGGCCGCCGCCCCGCCGCCCCGGCCCGCCCCGAGCCCGCCGGCCCGCCATCGACGACCGGGACGTTGATCCAGAGCACCGTCGCCGGCACGCCCCCCTCGTTCCGCCAGCGGTGGGGCCGGGTGCTCCGGAAGGAGAGCGAGTCGCCCGCCTCCAGGCGGTGGTCCTCCGTCTCCCCGATCCAGAACCGGAGCCGCCCCGCCAGCACGTAGACGAACTCCTCGCCCGGGTGGGCATAGCAGCCCTCGCTGCCCCCGCCCGGCAGGACCTCGATCCGCTGCGCCTCGAGCGCGCCCGGCGCCGAGACGAGGTCCTCGATCGTCACCCGCCCCCGGCCGGCCACGTAGCGGGGCCGCTCCGCCGGCCGCAGCACGCTCCGCGCCGCCGCCGGCTGCTCCGCCGTCAGGCCGGGGACGGTCGTGCCGTAGGCGTCGGCGAGCTTGAAGAGGTTGCCGACCGAGATGCTTGACAGCCCCCGCTCGACCGCGCTCAGGAACGAGACCGAGAGGGCGGCCTTCGCCGCCACCTGCGCCAGCGACCAGCCCCGAGCCAGCCGCAGCGCCCGCAGCCGCGGCCCGAGGTCCGGCTCGGCGGGCAGCCCTCCCGCGTCAGGTTCGGGCGTGGGCTCGCCCGTCCCCAACTCGCGCCGGATCGCGGCGGCGTTGAGGCGGTCCATCCGGCGGAGCCGGGCGATCTGGCGCAGCCGGCCGAGGTCGGCCGCCGAGTAGAGGCGGTGCCCCCCGGGCGAGCGCCGCGGCGAGATCAGCCGCTCCCGCTCCCACAGCCGGAGCACCGCCCGCGAGACCCCGGTCAGGCGAGCGGCGTCGCCGATCGAGAGGGCGGCGGGGGGAACGCCCGGCGCCTCCTCCTCGGCCGGCACCCACGCCGTCGCCGTCCCACCCCGGTGCGCCGTCGTCCCCGCCTTCCCCATCGCCTTCCCCCCGGACTCCCGGTTCACATCCTACCCGGTGCTTGGACCGCACCACCGACCCGCCGTGGGGAACCCCGCCGTTCGGATAGCGTCCCTCGACGCCACCGGCCGAACTGGGTAGCGCGGGGAAGCGGCGCCCCGGAGCCGGGTTCCCTCTCTCCTGCCCCAGGAGGTTCCCGAGCAGCGAGGGGAGTCACATGGTGCGCCGATGCAGACTCCCGGTGGCCGCGGCCGTCGTTCTCAGCCCCGCAGGGGCTTCGTTGCCGTAGCCCGGTGCTTCAGCGCTGGACTCTTCGGCGCGGCCGCCGGACGACGGCCCGCGAACGACGCCAGACGCACCGCCAGGGGGTGAGAGCGGGCGCGACGGCGCCGTCGCTTGACACCTCCTCGCCGCCTTCGTATCGTGCAGCAATTGGTGCGGTTCATAGGAATCGGCCACCGCCCGCGCCGGCTCTCGCAACGACGCGATGGGGCGGGGGCGCCAACGACCTCCCATCGACCAGACCACAGGGGGCAATCCGATGGTGGCGACCACGCCAGGCACGCAGGTCGAGACACTGCGCAACTACGTCGGCGGCCGCTGGGTCGCCGCCGAGGCGACCGAGACCCAGGAGGTCCGCAATCCGGCCACCGACGAGCCTCTGGCCCGCGTTCCCCTCAGCGGCGGCGCCGACGTCGAAGCCGCGGTGACGGCCGCCGCCGCCGCCTTCCCGGCCTGGCGGGCGACGCCGCCGCAGGAGCGGGCGCGCCACTTCTTCGCCCTCCGCCAGCTCCTGGTCGAGCACCGCGACGAGCTGGCCCGCCTGATCGTGACCGAGATGGGCAAGACGCTCGACGACGCCAGCGGCGAGGTCCAGCGCGGCATCGACAACGTCGAGACCGCCTGCGGCATCCCGACCCTCCAGATGGGCTACGGCCTCGAGGACGGCGCCGCCCGTGGCATCGACGAGGAGGTCATCTTCCAGCCGATCGGCCCCTTCGCCGCGGTCACCCCCTTCAACTTCCCGTTCATGATCGCCTTCTGGTTCTGGCCCTACGCCGTCGCCTGCGGCAACACCTTTATCCTGAAACCGTCCGAGCAGGACCCGCTGGTGATGCGCCGCACCTTCGAGCTGATCGAGCAGGCCGGCTTCCCGCCGGGGGTGATCAACCTCGTCAACGGCGGCAAGGACGCCGTCAACGCCCTGCTCGACCATCCCGGCATCAAGGGCATCTCCTTCGTCGGCGCCAGCAAGACGGCCGCCTACGTCTACGCCCGCGCCGCCGCCAACGGCAAGCGGGTCCAGGCCTCGGGCGGCGCCAAGAACGCCATCGTCGTCATGCCGGACGCCAACATGGACGCCTACCTCTCGACGATCATGAACTCCTTCTACGGGGCGGCCGGCCAGCGCTGCCTCGCCAACTCGCTGGTGCTGCCGGTCGGCGCCGCCCACGCCGAGGCGCGGGAGCGGGTCGCCGCCGCCGCCTCGAAACTTCGCCTCGGCGACGGCCTGGAAAAAGGGGTCGATCTCGGCCCGGTCGTCTCCGCCGCCGCCCGCGACCGGATCGTCGCCGCCATCGGCGCCGGCGTCGCCGAGGGCGCCGAGGCGGTCCTCGACGGCCGCGGGGCGCACGTGCCGGAGCGGCCGAAGGGCTACTTCGTCGGGCCGACCCTGCTCGACGGCGTCCAGCCGGAGATGGGCGTCTACACGGAGGAGATCTTCGGCCCGGTCGTCGGCATGAGCCCGGTCGCCAGCCTGGACGAGGCGATCGCCCGGATCAACGCCGCCGACTACGGCAACGCGGCCTCGATCTTCACCGAGAGCGGGGGAGCCGCCCGCAAGTTCCGCTACGAGGTTGAGACGGGCAACGTCGGGATCAACGTCGGGGTGGCCGCCCCGGTGTCCTATTTCCCGTTCAGCGGCGCCAAGCGGTCGTTCTTCGGCTCGCTCCACCCCCAGGGCCGCGACGCGGTCCGCTTCTACACCCAGAGCAAGGTGGTCATCACCCGCTGGACCGGCGGCGATGGGGCCCCGGTCTCCGGGGTCGGCCGGTAGGCGGGCGAAAGCCCGTGCCAGCTCGCGGTGGCGAGCCGGAGTCGGCCAAGACGGGGGATTTCCTGATGCGGACCCGGCTTCGAGGGAACCCGGCCAGAAACGGCCGGGCTGAGGCAACCAAGCCTCATGCCTGGGGCTGGGCACGACGGTGGTACCCCTCGCAAGATCGGCCGCAGGCGCTTCCGGCTGCCGATCGCTCCCCGTTCGACGGGTCGGTCCCCCACGGTCTTGGCCCCAAGATCGCGGTTGCCTCCTCGAGGCGGCGACAGCGGCCGGCCGGTCTCAGCCCGGTTCATCGGGCTTCGTCGCTTCAGCCCGAGGATTTATCCTCGGGTGGCGCATGGTCGGTGTCCCAACCAACAACGCGACTCCCGTCATGGCCGAGCGCGGCGCCGATGCCGCCGGAGGGAGCGCGGTTCCCGCACCCGCCCCGCCGCGGGGGGCAGAGTGGAGCCCTGGCCGGTGCCAGCATCGCCGGAGCCGGCCCGTGACCCAACCGGACCCACCACGCATTCAGGAACTGTCCCGCCGCTCCGCCCTCAAGGCCGGCGCTCTCGGCGCCGCCGGCTCTGCGGTCGCCCCCCGCGCCGCCCGAGCGCAGACGCCCGCGGCGACGCAGGGGCCGACGCCGGCGCAGCAGCAGGAACCGGGGAGGGGAATGGAGAGCGGCGGGATGCTGACCGACGTGCCGGGCTTCCTCGTCGGCAACGCGACGCTGGAGGCGGCGGTCACCGGCTGCACCGTGATCCTCTGCCCGAAGGAGACGACCGGCGGCGTCGAGATCCGCGGCGGCTGGACGGGGACCCGGGAGATGGACATCCTCTCCCCCTTCAGCGCCTCGCCGTTCGTCCACGCCCTCCTCTTCACCGGCGGCAGCGCCTTCGGCCTGGCCGCCGCCGACGGCGTGATGCGCTGGTTCGAGGAGCGGTGGGCGGCCGACGGCACCGGTTCCCGCTTCGGCCCGGTGCCGCAGGTACCGGCCGCCGTCGTCTACGACCTCGCCGTCGGCGAGCCGCTTCCCCGGCCCGGTCCGGACGACGGCTACCGCGCCTGCGAGGCGGCGACGACGGAGTTCGGACGGGGCTCGGTCGGCGCCGGCGCCGGCGCCCGCGTCGGCGCCGACGTGCCCGGCAGCCAGCGGATGAAGGGCGGCCTCGGCTCGGCCAGCCGCCGGCTCGGCAACGGCGTCGTCGTCGGCGCCCTGGCCGTCGTCAACGCCCTCGGCAACGTCGTCGACCGTGACGGGCGGATCATCGCCGGCGCCGCCTTCCCGGACGGCCGCCATGCCGACGCGGTCGCCTACCTGACGGAGAACCCCGAGGCGGCGGTCCGGCCCCGGCGCGGCAGCTTCACCACCCTGGTCGCGGTCGCCACCGACGCCGCGCTGACGAAGACCCAGTGCTCCGTCGTCGCCCGCATGGCCCAGGCCGGGCTGGCGCGGGCGGTCCACCCCTGCTTCACCGCCTCCGACGGCGACGTGGTGGTGGCGCTCGCTGGCGGCACGGAGGAGGCCACCGCCGACGCCGTCGGCATCGTCGCCGCCGCGACCGTGGCCGACGCCATCCGCGACGCGGTGCGGCGGGCCGAATCGCGCGACGGCATCGCCGACCTGCGGACCCTCGGCGCCCGCTCGGCGGAGGACCCGGCGTGGTCGGTCGAGGAGTGATGGTGGAGCCGCTTGCTCTGGACGCGACGACGGCCCAGCGGGTTCCCGGCTGCTACCCTGCGGATGCGCGGCAGTGGAGATTTCGCGGCCTGCCCCTCGCCATCCTCAGTAGTCCGACCAGTCCGATTCGTCCGGTTGACGGATGCCGTTCTCAGGGCCCTTCGGGGTCCTTCCCCGCTTCAGCTCGGCCATCGATGGCCGGGCTCGGCGGCGCAGCCGCCGGTCGGGACCCGACAGATGAGGTTGGACGCACCACTCAGGTTGACGAGACGTGGGAGTCGTTGTTCTCCTCGCTCCCTCGCAATCCAGCAGGACCCCGAGTGGACAGGGGGTGAGGGCTCTCTTGTCGGGCCGTAACAGAGGCCTCAAGGATGCGGTCTGATCGGTAGTTCCAAACCCGGCCGGCACGGGTGCGTCGGCCAGCAGCGGTTCACGGCGCGAACGGGAGGTTCGGGATGAGCGGCGAGAATGTGGGAACGGGCGGCATGGGGCTGGGGCGGTCGCTGTCGCGGCGGACCGCGGTGAAGGCGGGGGCGGGGGCACTCGGGCTCGCCGCCGGCGTCGGGTTGGGGCGCGACCAGGCGATCGTCCGGGCGTTGGCCACCCAGGCGGCGCCGGGCGGCCGGCTGACGATCGGCAAGATCCTCGATCTCGTCGGCTACGACCCCCAGTTCGACGCCAACCAGGTCTCCTGGGAAGTCCAGGCGATGGTCTACGAGAGCCTGGTCTTCCTCGGCAACGACTTTTCGCTGCAACCCGGCCTGGCCGAGAGCTGGGAGCAGCCGGACGACCGCACCTACGTTTTCAAGATCCGGCAAGGGGTCACCTTCCACAACGGTCGGGAGATGACCGCGGACGACGTCGCCTTCAGCCTCGACCGGGTCTTGACCAACCCCGAGTCGTGGTGGAACGTCAAGATGGGCTACGTCGTGCCGCCGGAGCCGGCCGCGGCCACCGCCGAGGCGCTGGGGACGCCGACCGCGCTCAACATCGGCGTCGCGGTCGAGGCGACCGGCCCCTTCGAGGTGACCGCCACCCTCTCCGAGCCGTACGCACCGTTCCTCCAGTCGCTGACCGCGACCACCACCAGCATCGTCCCGGGCGAGGAGGTTCGCAGCGGCGCCCTCGACCTCGGCCAGGAGATGGTCGGCACCGGCCCGTTCAAGGTGACCGAGCACCTCGAGGACCAGCGCTGGATCCTGACCAGGCACGACGGCTACTGGCAGGAGGGGCAGCCCCTGGTCGACGAGGTCGTCTGGCAGGTCATCACCGAGGAGCCCGGCCGCGTCGCCGCCCTGCGGACCGGCGAGGTCCAGGTCGCGATGTTCGACAATCCGGCGATGCTCGACGTCCTGGCCGGCGACCCCAACGTCGCCACGATCGACCAGCCGACCACGAACTACTACATCCTCTTCATCAATGCGAACCAGCCGGAGCTGGAGGACGAGCGGGTCCGTCAGGCGATCTCGGTCGGCATGGACCGGCAGCAGATCGGGCAGACGGCGCTCTTCGGCCGGGCACTGCCGACCGGGCCGATCGCGGCCGCCTTCGGCGACCTCGCCACGCCGCTCACCGAGCTGCCGTTCCACACCCGCGACGTGGAGCGGGCCAGGGCGCTCCTGGCCGAAGCCGGCCACGAGGGCGGCCTGCGGCTGCCGATCATCATCACGCCGGGGCTGCCGGCGACGGTGCCGATGGCCGAGGCGCTCAAGGCCCAGTTGGCCGAGGTCGGGATCGAGCTGGAGATCCTCCAGCGCGACTTCACCACCTTCATCAACGAGTACGCCGTCGAAGGAACCAGCCACCTGGCGATCTCGTGGTGGGCCGGCTACAGCGACCCCTACCTGATCCTGGTGGAGATCCGCACCGACTCCTTCGGCCCGCTCATCGGCCAGAACGACCCCGAGATCGACCGCCTGATCGAGGAGTCGGCGCGGGAGACCGACCCCGCCGCGCGCGACGCCAAGCTGCGGGAGCTGGAGGCGGCGGTCGCCACCAACGCCACCTTCGTGCCGATGGTGACCCGCAACAACTTCATGGCTTACCGCAAGGACCAGGTCGGCGGCCTCGAGGTGCGCAACAGCGACGGCTACGGCCTGCCGCTCTGGCACGAGATCAACAAGGTTTCGCGCGCGGGCTAGGGCGGGGGAGGCTGCCGCCTCGCAGTGGAGGGCGGCAGTCGGTCCCCGAACCGAATCGGGCGCTCGCTCGGCATCACGGGTGAAGGGCCTGTCCCCGTCCCCCTGGGCGTAGGCGAATGTCCGCCGCGGTGGCGACAAGTGCCTCCGTCATCCTGAGCGAAGCGAAGGATCTCTGCTCGGGTCCTGCTCGGGTCTTACACGGGGACCCGAGCAGGATCCGCCGCGGCGGCTTGTTTCGTCCGCTGGGGCGGGGAGTCGGAGCGAGATCCTTCGCCTGCGGGCTCAGGATGACGGGGGTAGGGAGATCTCGCGGCAAGGCGCGGCATCGGACGGAAGACCCCATCCAAAGGGCAACATCACATGGGCCGGTACGTGACGAGGCGGGCGGCGACGGCGGCCCTGACCATCTTCGGCGTGGCGACGATCGTCTTCGTCTTGATGCGCCTCGTGCCGGGCGGCATCGTCGAGGCGCTGATGGGCAACCAGGCGGCCCAGTCGCCGGAGCTGGTGGCGCGGCTCCGGTCGAAGTACGGGCTCGACCAGCCGATCGTCGTCCAGTACGGGCTCTGGCTCGGCAACGCCCTCCGGGGCGACTTCGGCGAGTCGCTCACCTCCCAATCCTCGGTGACGGCGGAGCTGGTCCGGCGGGGCGCCGTCACGGTCGAGCTGGCGGCGCTGGCGACGCTGGTCTCGATCGTCGTCGGGTTGCCGGCCGGGGTCTTCGCCGCGCTCCGCCGCTTCTCGCCGGCCGACGGCGCTGTCCGCATCGTCGGCCTCGTCTTCTACTCGATCCCCGAGTTCGTGCTCGGCACGCTCCTCATCTTCGTCGTCTCCACCCGGGCGCTCGGGTTGCCGGTCTCCGGCTACATCCTCCCGAGCGAAGACATCTGGGGCCATCTCCGCTCGATGCTGCTGCCGACGCTGTCGCTCGGAGTCGTCGCGGCGGCGGTGGTCATGCGCGTCGTCCGCTCGAGCGTGGTCGAGGTCCTGGGCGAACCCTTCGTCACCACGGCCCGGGCCAAGGGGTTGGCGGAGCGCACGGTCACCTGGCAGCACGTGATGCGGACCGCCCTGATCCCGACGGTGACGATCGTCGGCATCAACACCGGCTACCTCCTCAGCGGCGCGGTCATCATCGAGGAGATCTTCTCCCTCCCCGGTCTCGGCCGCTACGCCCTGCAAGGCATCCTCTACCGCGACTACCCGGTCGTCCAGGCGACGGTGATCGCCGGCGCCGCGATGTTCGTGCTGGCCGGCCTCGCCGTCGACCTCGTCTACGCCTGGCTCGATCCGCGGATCAAGTACTGAGCGGAGCGTCCAACCTCGTTTGCGGGGTCGTCGCCGGCACCGCTGCCGCGCCCAGCGAAGAATCAGGCGGCCGAGGCGACGACGGACGCTGTGGGATCCTGACAACGGAGACCGCGACCGGACAAACGATGTTGGACACGATGTCAAGGACTGACAGTCGACCAACCGGGGCGGTGGCCCCGGCCACCCCGGACCTTTGCCACACGCCGCAGGAGCGACTTCGCCGATGACCGTCAGCGAGCAGGTCGGCAGCGAGACCGAGACGACGCCGCCGACGACGGGGCCGCTCGGCGTGCCTCCCCCGGCAGCCCCGGGCGACTCCGCGTCTGCCCCCGTCGTCTCCCTGCCCCTGGCTGGTCGGGCGCCGCAGCGGCGGCCGACCCCCTGGGCGCTGGCTCGCCGCAGCCCGCTCGGGGCAGGCGCCGCCCTCTTCCTCCTTGGCCTCCTGGCGGTGGCCGTCGTCGGCCCCCTCCTCGGGGTGGGCGACCCGCTGGCGACCAGCCCGCTGGCCATGTTCGCCCCGCCCAGGCCCGGCCTGCCGCTCGGCGGCGACTACCTCGGCCGGGACGTACTCGCCCGCCTCGTCGAGGGGTTGCGCGTCTCGTTCGCCCTCGCTGCCGCCTCGGCCCTGCTGGCGGCGACGATCGGCATCCTGCTCGGGCTGGTCGCCGGCTATTCCGGGGGCGGCGCCGACGAGGCGGTCATGCGCCTGACCGACCTCCTCTTCGCCTTCCCGACGCTGCTGCTGGCGCTCCTAATCGCGATGGTCACCGGGCCGGGCATCCCGGGGGTGCTGATCACGATCGTCGTCGCCACCGTCCCCGTGTTCGCCCGCGTCGCCCGCGGCCCGACGCTGAGCGTGCGGGCCACCGAGTACGCCCTCGCGGCGCGGGTGGCCGGCGCCGCGCCGCCGCGGATCGTCCTCCGCCACGTGCTGCCGAACATCACCTCGCCGCTGCTGGTCCAGCTCGCCTTCACCCTCTCCGGCGCCCTGGTCGCCGAGAGCGGCCTGAGTTTCCTCGGGCTCGGCGTCCAGCCCCCCATGCCGTCGCTCGGATCGCTGCTGCGCGACGGCCGGACCTACATGGAACTGGCGCCCTGGATGATGCTCGTCCCCGGCCTCACCCTGGCGGCGACGATCCTGGCGATCAACCTCCTCGGCGACGAGTTGCAGGGGCTGCTCGACCCCCGCCTCCGGCAGCGCTAGCGCACCGTTGCGGCGTCGGCCGTGTCGGATGCGGGGCATGGAGCGGTGGCCATTGGGGAGCGTCAGTCGGCCGGCGCGCTCCCTCCTGCCGATCGAGGGAGGGGACGAACCGGCCGGACCGCCTCGCTTCCCCCTGAGCTCCTCGCCCCGCCAGGCCGCGGAGGCAGCGGGCCTCATCGGATGGCCGCGCAGGACCCGAGAGTGGCTACGGTGGTGTAGGCTCGGGGCTGGACGGCGGGGCCGTCGGCCCAGATACCGACTGACGGGGCAAGGGAACCGGCCCCCGCCCCGCCGTGAAGGACCTGCCCCCGATGAAGATCGTCGACCTGATCGTCACCCCGGTCGCGATGGCGGACCCGCCGCTGCTGAGCTCCTACGGGCTGCACGCCCCCTACGCCCTCCGCACCGTCGTCGAGCTGGTGAGTGAGGACGGCCTCCGCGGGGCCGCCGAGACGCCCGGTGGCGAGGCGATGCTCGGTCTCCTCGCTGCCGTCCGCGGCGCCGTCCTCGGCCGCGACGCCTACGACCTCGCCCGGCTCCGGCTCGATGTCGACCGGGTTTTCGCCGCCGATTCCCCCACCGGAGCGCCTCCCGGCACTCCCGAGCCCGCTCCCGGCTCCGGGCTGCCCCAGCAGACCCACATCCTCCCCGGCGAGGGTCAGGACGACGCGGCGCTGCGCGTCTTCGCCGCCCTCGAAGTCGCCGCGCTCGACCTAGTCGGCAAGGCGACCGGACGGCCGGTCTGCGACCTCCTCGGCGGTCGGGTCCGCGACGCGGTGCCCTTCGGCGCCTACCTCTTCTTCAAGCGGGCCGGCGGTGGCGGTGCCGGCGCCGACGTCCGGGAGGAGCGCTGGCCGGCGGCGGCGACGCCCGAGGCCATCGTCGCCCAGGCGCGGCAGATGATCGACGCCTACGGCTTCGAGAGCGTCAAGCTCAAGGGCGGTGTCCTCCCGCCCGACGAGGAGATCGCCGCCGTCCTGGCGCTGCGCGAGGAGCTCGGCCCCGGCGTACCCCTCCGGATCGACCCGAACGGGGCCTGGACGGTCGAAACGTCGATCCGGGTCGGGACGGCTCTGGCGGGCACCCTGGAGTACCTGGAGGACCCGACGCCGGGCGTCGCCGGGATGGCGGCGGTCCGCCGCGGCCTGCTGGCGGCCGGGGTCGAGACGCCCCTGGCCAGCAACAACGCGGTCACATCGTTCGCCGACGTGCCGCCGATGCTCGCCGCGGACGCCGCCCAGGTGATCCTGGCCGACCACCACTACTGGGGCGGCCTGCGCGCAGGCACCCACCTCGGCCGCCTCTGCGAGACGTTCGGGGTCGGGCTCGGCATGCACTCCAACAGCCACCTCGGGCTGTCGCTGCTGGCGATGGTCCACCTCGCCGCGGCGACCCCCCACCTCACCTACGCCAGCGACACCCACTACCCGTGGCAGGAGGCCGCCGACGAGATCCTGGTCGGCGGCCGGGTGCCGATCGTGGGCGGCGCGGTGACGGTCCCGGCCGGGCCGGGCCTCGGCGCCGAGCTCGACCGCGACGCCCTGGCCCGCGGCGCCGAGCGGTACGCCAAGGCCGGCTACCGCCGCCGCGACGACGCCGCCGAGATGCGCGCCCACGTCGATCCGGCCTGGAAACGGGTCGTCCCCCGCTGGTGAGCTCCCCGGCCGCCGACGGCGCCGGAACCACGGCCGGCGTCCCGTTGTGGCATTGACAACGCCGGGCTCCGGCGGTTTGATGCCGGCCACAGCCGCCGGCCCGGACGACCGCGCGACGATGGCACGGGCGGCGGCCGGTGTGCCGGACGCGACGATGCGTCGTCGCCACAGAGGAGGTAGAGCCCATGGTGCGGTCGAACGATGGCGTCATTGACCGATTGATCGAGGACGCGGCGAGGGGCCGCCTGTCCCGCCGCGATCTCGCCCGCCGCGCCGCGGCCGCCGGGCTCGCGGCGCCGGCGATCGCGCTGCTCCTCCGCTCGACGCCGGGGGCGGCGGCGCAGGGCAGCCCGGCCGCGGGGGCGGCGGTCGAGCCCACCGGCAAGGTCGTCCTGGCGATGACGGTCGAGCCCGACACCCTCGAGAACTGGCGCGCCTACAGCACCGACGGCCACCCCGTCATCCGGAACGTGCAGGAGGCGCTGCTCAACCGCGACCCGGTCACCAACGAGCTGGTCGGCGAGCTGGCGACCGCCTGGGAGCAGACCGACGAGGTGACCTGGCGCTTCACCCTGCGCGAAGGGGTGACCTTCCACAACGGCGACCCGTTCAACGCCGAGGTCGCCGCCTTCGGCATCAACTACACCTGGTCGCCCGAGAACAACTTCCAGATCTACCAGTACGTCGGGCCGGACATGACCGCCACCGCGGTCGACGAGTACACCGTCGACGTAGTGACCGAGGCCCCGGACCCGATCCTGCCGTCGCGCCTCTACTTCTCGCCGATCCCGAACATGATCCAGGTCCAGGAGCGGCCGGAGACGCTGCCGGACCAGCCGATCGGGACCGGGCCCTACCGGTTCGTCGAGTGGAACCGCGGCCAGTACATCCGGCTCGCGGCCAACCCCGACTGGTGGGGCAACACGGCCGACGACGCCCACGGCGCGGTCAGCATCAACGAGGTCGAGTACGTCTTCCGCCCGGAGTCGGCGGTGCGGGCGGCGATGGTGGCCACCGGCGAGGCCCAGCTCGGCCGGTTCCTCTCGCCCGAGGATTGCCAGACGACGCCGAAGTGCGAGACCGCCTCCAGCGTCGAGACGATCTTCCTCCGGCTCGACACGATGCACCCGGCGATGGCGGACCCGCGGATCCGGCAGGCGATCGGGCTGGCGATCGACAAGCAGGGCGTCGCCGACCAGCTCTTCGGGGGCGGCGAGGCGGCCTCCCAACTCGTCGGCCCCTCGGCCACCGGCTACAACGAGGAGCTGGAGCCCTACCCCTACGACCTGGAGCAGGCCCGCGCCCTGGTCGCCGAAGCGGCCGCCGACGGCGTCGCCGTCGACGCCCCGATCCGGGTCGTCACCCGCCAGGGCATCTACCTGCGCAACGACGAGTTCGCCCAGTACGTCGCCACCCAGCTCAGCGACATCGGCCTCACCGCCACCAGCGAGGTGATCGAGATCGCCCAGTACAACGAGCAGTACGACATCAACTACGCCGACGTGCCGGAGGACCGGGGCTGGATCGGGACCAACCCCCACGGCAACGAGATCATGGACGTCAGCAGCACCGCCCGCGCCTACTACAGCTGCGAGGGCGGCTCCTCCACCTACTGCAACCCGGCCCTCGACGAGGCGCTGAACGCCGCCATCCCGCTGACCGGCGACGAGCGGGCCGCCGCCCTGGCCGAGGTCACCCGGATGTACTACGAGGACTACGGGTCGATCCCGATCCTCCACATGCCGCTCAACTACGGGTTGGCGGCCAACCTGGAGTGGACGCCGCGGCTGGACGGCTTCATGCTCGTCAAAGAGATGTCGTACTCGTAGGGGTTCCCTCGCCCGCAAGCTGCTCTACCCCCCCCTCCCGCAACGTCAGGGGAGGGGGGGGTGAACCGCCCCCACGCCTCGTCGTCCTGAGGCGAAGCCGAAGGATGACGGCAGGGGCGGCCGGGGCGCGGGCCGGGGGGTGAAGGCTTCTCGGGCGCCGCACGCGTCGCTTCGGGGAAGCACCCGGTTTCCGCCCGATCCGCGGGAGGTCTGCCTGCCATCGGCAACTACATGGTGCGGCGGCTCGCCCACTCCGTCTTCGTCCTCCTGGGCCTGGTCGTCGTCGTCTTCTTCGTGACCCACTCCCTCGGCGACCCGGCCCGGCTGATGCTGCGGCCGGAGGCGACGGAGGAGCAGGTCCAGGCCCTGCGCGACACGCTCGGCCTGAACGACCCGATCCTGGTCCAGTTCGGCCGCTACATGGCGAACCTGGCCCGGGGCGATTTCGGCGAGTCGATCTGGCAGCGGGTGCCGGCCCTGCCGATCGTCCTCGACCGCGTCCCGGCGACCCTCTACCTGGCCGGGGTGACGCTGGCGGTCTCGCTGCCGCTGGCCGTCTTCCTCGGCGTCGTCTCCGCCGTCCGGCCGCGCTCGTTGGCGGACCGGGTCGTCACCGTGGTCTCGCTGACCGGCGTCTCGACGGCTGACTTCTGGCTCGGGCTGATGCTGATCCTGCTCTTCGCCGTCCGCCTCGAGTGGCTGCCGACCTCCGGCTTCGGCGGCCTCCAGTTCGTCGTCCTGCCGGCGATCGCCCTCGCCTTCCGGCCGATGGGGCGGGTCAGCCAGGTGGTCCGCTCCTCGATGCTCGACGAGATGGGCAAGGGGTACGTCACCACCGCCCGCGCCAAGGGGCTCGGCGAGCGGGTCGTCATCCTCTTCCACACCCTGAAGAACGCCGCCATCCCGATCATCACCCTCGCCGGGGACGAGGCCGCGGCCCTCCTCAACGGCGCCGTCGTCATCGAGACCCTCTTCGGCTGGCCGGGCGTCGGCATCCTCCTGATCCAGGCGATCGAGCGGCGTGACCTCCCCCTGATCGAGGCCTCGGTGATCGCGATCGCCGTCATGATCGTCACCGTCAACCTCGTCGTCGACCTGATCTACGCCCGGATCGACGCCCGAGTGCAGTACCGATGAGCGGGCTCGGGCTGGGCACGGCCGCCGAGGTGGCGCCGCGCCCGGGCGCGGCGCCACCCGGTCCCGTCGTCGCGGCGCCGCAACCGCGCAGCCGCCAGATCTACCTGCGCGCCCTCGCCCGCGACAAGCTGGCCCTGGCCTCGGCGCTCTTCCTCGCCCTGCTCCTCCTCGCCGCGGTCTTCGCCCCGTGGGTCGCCCCCCACGACCCGGCCCGGGGCGGCCTGATGCTGCGCAACCAGCCGCCGCTGACCGAGGCCGCCGGCGGCGCCTTTCCCTACGTCCTCGGCACCGACCCACTCGGCCGCGACGAGCTCAGCCGGCTCATCTACGGCGCCCGCATCTCGCTCGCCGTCGGCTTCGCCAGCGTGCTCCTCTCCGGCACCTTCGGCGTCGTCCTCGGCCTGATCGCCGGCTACTACCGGGGAGCCGTCGACGATTTCATCATGCGGGTGGTCGACCTCCAGATGGGGTTCCCCTCGTTGCTGACGGCGCTGGTGGTGCTGTACGCCCTCGGCGGCGGCGTCTGGAAGGTGATCCTGGTCCTCGCGGTCACCCGCTGGATGGTCTACGCCCGGGTCACCCGCGGCTTCGTCCTCTCCCAGCGCGAGAGCGTCTTCGTCGAGGCCGCCCAGTCGGTCGGGGCCAGCGACCGCCGGATCATCGTCCGCCACATCCTGCCGAACCTCCTCTCGCCGATCATGGTCCTGGCCACGCTGGAGGTGGCGACGACGATCCTGACCGAGGCGTCCCTGAGCTTCCTCGGCCTCGGCATCCAGCCGCCGGACTCCTCCTGGGGGCTGATGCTGGCGGAGGGCCGCGGCTACGTGACGACCGCCTGGTGGCTGGTCACCTTCCCCGGCATCGCCATCCTCCTGACCGCCCTCTCGCTCAACCTGCTCGCCGGCTGGGTCCGCGCCGTGACCGACCCCGTCACCCGGTGGCAGTACCTCCGGCCGCAGGGGGCCAAGGCCGCCATCGACCGCGAGTAGGGGTGGGTCGAGCCTCGTTCGCGGGAGGTCGTCCGGCGGCTCCGCCGCCAAGCTCGGTGCTCCAGCGCCGGGTAGAGGCGACGAGGCTCCCCCGGCGCTGAGACCGGGAGCCGCCGGTGCCGCGAATCGTCATCGACGGACCACTCGGGGTGGCCGCGGGTACCGTCGCGCCGGGATCGACCCGGGTGGGGGAGGGCCGGTGCGGATCCCAAGCCTGAGCCCGAGCCCGAGCCGGCGCCGCGTCCCGGTCCGGCCCCACCCGCACTTCTCCGGCTGGACGATGCTGGGCATCGCCGGTTTCGTCCTGCTCCTCTCGACCCCGGCCCAGACCTACGGCTTCTCGGTCTTCATCGACCCGATGCTGACCCAGCTCGGGTTGTCCCGCTCGCTCGTCTCGGCCGCCTACACGGTCGCCACCCTGGTCAGCGCCGGGGCGGTCTTCCTGGTCGGCGGCGTCATCGACCGCCACGGCCACCGGGCGGTGCTCGCGGCGACGGCGGCGGTCTACGTCGTCGCCCTCTTCGCCATGGGCGCAGTCGGCGGCGCCTGGACTCTCCTCCTCGGCTTCACCCTGCTGCGCGCCACCGGGGCCAGCGTCCTCACCCTGGCGGCCCGGACCCACGTCGCCCAGTGGTTCGTCCGCCGCCGCGGCCGCGCCGTCAGCATCGTCAACCTCGGCAAGATGCTCGGCCTGGCGCTGGTGCCCCCCGCCAACGCCGCGCTGATCCAGGCGATCGGCTGGCGCGACGCCTGGCGGGTCAACGCGCTCGTCGTCGCCCTCCTCGTCCCGGTCGCGTTCCTCCTGGTGCGCAACCGGCCGGAAGAGGTCGGCCAGTTCCCCGACGGCGAGCCGAGCCCGGACGCGTCGGCGGCCCCGGCGACGGCGGAGACCCCGGAGGCCCCAGCGGATCGGGCGGGCGGCCGCTCCTGGACCCGGCGGGAGGCTCTCCGGACGCGGACGATGTGGCTGCTCCTCGTCGTCACCTTCGTCCCGGCGCTGGTCACGAACGGGCTGAGCTTCAACCAGATCTCGATCCTGACCGAGGCCGGGCTGACACCGACCGCGGCGGCCCTGACCTTCACGATCGAGTCGGCGGTCGCGATCCCGATGACCTTCGCCGTCGGCTGGCTGGCGGACCGCTTCGGCCCCCGGCCGGCGCTCGTGCTGGGGCAGGCGCTGCTGGTCGCCTGCCTCGTCTGCCTGGCCTTCACCGCGCCCGGGCCGGTGGCGGTCCTGTTCGGGGTGTTCCGGGGGTTGACGACCGGGACCTGGATCCTGGCGCAGGAGGTGGCCTGGCCGGCCTACTTCGGGCGCCGCCACCTCGGCAGCATCGCCGGGTTGAGCTTCGCCGTCTCGTTCGTCGGCGCCGCCATCGGGCCGCTCCCCTTCGGCGTCATCTACGACCTGTTCGGCAGCTACCGTGCCGCCATCTGGGGACTCGCGCTCCTCCCGGTCCTGAGCACCTGGGCGGCGCTCCTGGCCCGGCCGCCGCGCTCCCGGGCGGTCGCCTGAGCGATCCGCGTGGTTGCTTCGTCTATCCACCTCGACGGAACCCCTCTCCCTCGCGGGGGGGGAGGGCTCGGCGCCGGATGCAGGGAGGGCTCTGGCGGAATCTATGTGATCGATCGGCCGAGGCCGATGTGCGTTGGGGGCTGCGCGTCCTCGCGGGGTAAGCCCTCGGCCCCCGAGTGGTCCTCGTCGGCCCGATCAATCCTGGCAGAGGGGCATGCAGACCTCGAGGTCGCCGCAGCACGACGCGTCGACGCAGCGCTTACCGAGGGCGCGGAGGTTCGAGTCGGCGACCAGGCAGACGCCGCCAGGGGGGATTGGGCGAGACGGGCCGCAGCGTCTATCCTCGCCGCGATGGAGACCGACCGAGCTTCGAGGAGCACGATGGACGACCGGCGCATCCCCTTCCCCGGCCAGACGACGATGCGGACGTGGGCCGTGGCCCTGCCCGCCCTGGCGCTGCTGGCGCTGCTGCTGCAGTCGGTGGTGCGGCCGCCGTGGCAGGCGCAGTTCCCGCCGCTGCGGACGGGGGAGATCGCGGTCGGGGGGGTGCCCCTGGTCGTGGAGCTGGCGATCGCGCCGGAGGAGCGGGTCCGCGGGCTCGGCTACCGGGAGGGGCTGGCGCCGGGGACGGGGATGCTCTTCGTCGGAGACGAGGCGCGGCAGCAGTCCTTCTGGATGAAGGGGATGCGGTTCTGCCTCGACATCGTCTGGATCGAGGGGGGCCAGATCGTCGGCGCCGCCGAGAACGCCTGCCCCGACCCGGCCGGCACCCCGGACAAGGAACGGCAACGCTACACGTCTCTCGAGCCGGTCCGGTACGCGCTGGAGGTGCCGGCCGGCTGGCTGGACAGCTACGGGTTCGACGTCGGGACGGCGGTCGAGGGGATCGAGGCGGCGGTCGCGGCGGCGAGCTAGCGGTGGATCCGGGGCTTGATGCCGCGCAACGACCGCCGGCTGCGCCGTCGGGCCCGACGATCCATCACCGGGCTGAACGGGCGAAGGCCCCTGAAGGGTCCCGAGAACGCTCGATCCCGTGTGGCACCAAGCTCCGACGGGACCGCCAAGACCGGATACGGGTGGCTGGTGAGCGTTCGCGCCGCCCGGCCTCCCCCGGTCGTTCCAAGCCTGCGGGCGAGGCATCCCCCTCCGACTCGGGATTTGGCCGGTCGACGCCTACCGGAAGCGCAACGTCGCCGAGCGGCTCATTAACCGACTCAAGCGGCACCGACGCATCGCCACCCGCTACGAGAAGGTAGCCAACTATCAAGCAATGCTGGCCCTCGCCGCGCTCCAGCCGTGGTTGTAGGTTAGCGGGCGCCTTCTCGAGTGCGTTCGCCGACCGACGGCCGGCCAGATCCGGCGCGGCGGCCGGGGGCTCAGGCCTCGAAGACGAAGAGGCGCCCGGGCAGGGGTACCTCCGCCTGGGCCTCGGCGTTGCCCGCGGCGAACCCCGTCAGCTCCTGCAGCCGCCCGTTGAACCACGCGTCGAACGGGTCGTCCGAGGCGGTGTAGGCGGCCAGGGTCCCGGCGAAGTCCGCCGCTTCCAGGTAGACCACGATCTGGTCGCCGTGGGGCCCCACGGCGAGGAACCACACCTCCTTGGCGATGCCGTGGCGGCGCTGCGACCGCTCGTGAGCGGCCTCCGTCTTCCCCGGTCGAATCGGGAGCACGTAGCAGACCAGATCCATGGCGATCTGGTGGCACGGAGCGACGGCGCGGGCGCCAAGTACTGCACCTCCTGGGAAGAAACGGTCCGTGCAACCGATGTTCGCGGACACGCCCTAGTCCTCGGCGAACTCCAAACCCTGCCCCGCCAAACCGGAGAGATCGGATCCGAGCGCCTCCCGCAGCGCCCGCTCGACCCGGCCCTGGGTGACGGCGAGGGTGACATCGCCGCGGGTCCGCTCGAGCACCGCCCGCAGTTGGTCGGTGGTGCGGCGGAGGCCGCCGGTGATCGCGTCCGG
>CADCWF010000123.1 GCA_902806345.1 uncultured Thermomicrobiales bacterium | reverse complement strand
GGCCGCAGCGCCGCCAGGTACCGGGCCGAGGATTCGGCCAGGGCCGCCTTCGGGGCGTCGCCCAGCGGGTCACCCTGGGGCACCGCGCAAGCGCCAGCAAAGGCGGTCGCGGCTGTCTCGTTGCCGACGACGAGGTGGCCGACCACGTCGCGGACGGTCCAACCGGCGCAGGCGCTCGGGGTGGCCCATTGGTCCGAACGGACGTTGGCGACGATCCCCTGGGCGACGCCGATCGCCGCCTCGGTCATCGGCACGATGTTCGGCAACCCCTGGTCCATGGTCTCCTCCCAGTCTCGCCCAGGCGTCGTCAGGACACCGTTCGCCCGAGGAACGCCGCGAAGCGATCCGCCGCCGGCGCTTCGGCGGCAACCGGTTGCTCCGGCTGGAACGGGGATCCGGCGCGGTCGAAGGTCATCGTTCGCCGGGCCGCCGCGAGGGCGGCTTCGTTGAGCTCCGGCGCGAAGTCGGTCGGTTGCCCGGTCGCCTTGGCGATGTCCCAGCCGTGGACGAGGAGGTCGCCCATCCGGAAGCCGGCAAACGCCGCCCCCGGCATCCGGCCGAAGGGGAGGTCGAGCATCTTGGCGAGCGCCCCCGGCGCCTTGAACGCCGCCACCATCTGGGCCGAGGAGGCGGCGAAGGCGGCGGCCGGGTCGTCCCCGACCATGTCGCCGCCCGGCCGCGGCGCCGACCCGGACTCGGACGCCAGGTTGGCCACCGCCCAAGAGTTGCCCTTGACGACGTGGTCGATCACGTCGCGGACCGTCCAATCGGTACACGGCGTCGCCAGATCCATCTGGTCGGACCGCACCCCGGCGACAATCGCCTCGGTGGCCGCGACCGCCCGCTCCAGCATCGCCACCGGGTCCGGCCGCCCCGCGGCCGCCGTTGACGATCCGTCGTGGGCGCGCCCCGCGCCGTTGCCGCGATCTTGGCCGACTCCACCCGCGTCCATCGGTCTCCCTCCAGGCAACGCTCAACCCTCCGCCTCGGGGCTGAACCGGACTCCGCTCGGTCGTTTCGGGCATCTGCCCTGACGAAGCCCTACTCGGGGATCGTCCGGGTGGCGGCGAGGGCTCGAGGCCCGTAATCGACCCTGCTCACCGGGAGCCCGAATGCACCCCCCTCGATTGTTCCGGCCGTTGCACCGCGGGGCAAGCGCCGGCGATGACGCAGGCTACGGAGCGGGGGTCGCGGCGCCGACGGGGCAGCCGGCGAAGACGTAGAGCCGGAGGTCGACCTGGCCCGGCGGCGGGTTGAGGTCGCCGAACGCGTCGAGCGCGGCGCCCCGGACCAGCGTCGGTGCGGCTTCCGGCAGCAGGTCGTTGACGGCGGCCGCCAGCGCCACACCGTCGACGATCGTCGACGCGTGGCCGAACGTCAGCACCACACCCGCCCGGCACGGCTCCGGCAACGCGGCCAGCGCCTCCTCCAGCGCGGCGTTGGCCTCCGCTTCGGCCACAGGGTCGCCGGCCAGCACCCCGCCGGCGTCAACCTGGATCGAGATCGTCCGGAACTCCGGGTCGAGCCCGGCCGCGACGGCCTCCTCGGACTCGGCGAGCTGCTGGGCCTGGGCGGCAATCGTTGCCTCGGCGGCGGCGCCGATCGTTGCCAGGGCATCCGCGGTCGCCTGGGCGGACCCGGCGGCTTCGGTCGCGGCGACGGCGCTCGTCGCCTGTGCCGTCGCGGCCTGGGCGAGGGCCGCTTGCTGTGCCCCGGCGGTGGCCTCGACCGTGGAGAGGGCGGACGAGATGGCGGCCTCCGTGGCTTGGGCCGCCCCCGCGGCCGAGGTCGCCTCGGCCTCAAGCGTCGCTTGGGTTGCCGATCCTGCCGCGAGGGCGGTGGTTTGGGCGGCCGCCGTCGCCACCGCGGTCGCTCGGTCGTCCTCGCCAGCGGCAACTGCTGTGGCGAGGGACGCCTCAGTCGCCCGTGCGGCGGCCGATGTCTCCGCCAGCGCCGTGGTGTTCGCCTCAGCCGTCGCCCCCAGCGACGAGATCGCGGCATCCGCGGACCTCGCTGCGGCGGTCGCGGTCGAGGAGAGCCCGGCTTGGGCGGTTGCCGCCCCGGAGAGGGCGGTTTGCTGGGCGGAGGCGGTGGCGGCGGCCGCATCCACCTCGGCCGCGGAGGTCGCTCGGAGCGCGGCCTCGGCGGTGGCGGCACCGGCGAGGGCGGTCTGCCGTGCCGTTGCGGTGCCGGCGAGGGCCGTGCCGGTGGAGCGCGCCGAGGCGATCGCGGTTTCCGCCGCGGTCGCTTCCCGCTCGAGGGCGGCGGTGCGCTCGTCGCCTTCCGCGACGGCCGTCGCGAGGGCGGCCGTCGTGGCAGCGGCAGACCCCCCGGCCGCCGTCGCCGTCGCCTCGCTCGCCGCGAGGGCGGTGGCGAGGGCGGCGGCCGTCGATCGGGCCGTTGCCGCTCTGGCGAGGGACGTTTGCTGGGCAGCCACGGTCGCAGCGAGGGCGGTCGCCGTGGTCCGACTGGCGCCGAGTTCCACCGTAGCGGTGGCAGCCGATGCGTCGGCGATGGCGGCGGCGGTTGCGCCGGCAGCGATCGTCGATCGGGCCTCCTCGGCCGCGGCGGTCGCCGTGGCTTGCAGAGTCGGCCCAATCGCCGCGGCGTCGTCGAGGAGGGTCTCCTGGGCCGCGACGGTGGCAGCCACGGCGGTCAGCTCCGCGCCCGTCGCGGCGGCGGTCGCCCGCGCCGACGCAAGTTGGGCTTCTGCCGTGGCCAGCGCTTCGGCCTCCTCGGTCGCCAGCGCGGCGACGGTCGCCAGCGCGGTCGAGCGGGCGAAGGCCGTGGCAACGCCCTCCAAACCGACCAGCCCTCGGCCGGCGACCGGCGTCGCGGCGTCGGGGACGCGGTCGTCCTGGGCAGCGGGGGATGCAACGCTCGGCGTCGCCATCGGGGTAGCCCCCGGCGTGCCGGCTGGGCGCGGCGTGCCCTGGGCTGCTATGCCGGTCCGGGTCGAGAGGGCGGCGAGGAGGAGGGCGGCGGCGAAGATCAGCGCGGCGAGGGCAAGGGGGCGGGGCGGCATCGCATCCTCCACGGGGGCACGGTGGCGGGCTGTCGGTACATGATAGCCGAACCGCCGCGCGGGTTTGTTAGCGACTTGGTAGGCTCGGATTGGGGGAGCACCTCGCTGCGTCCGTCGGCGCCGAGGAACCTTGACCTCCCCGACACGGCCCGATCCGTGCCACAATTTCCCCGCCACGATGCCGACACCGCCGTCCGTGTTGCCACCACCGCGCCGCCCCGCAGACGAGGAGCGCAGAGCCATGCCCGCGAAGCCCGAGCCAACCGCACCCGCTCCCATTCCCCCAGCCGTCCCGGAACCCCGGCCCGCCCCGGTCAGCCGGAACCTGGAACAGGTCAACCTGGCCACCGCCGATCTCTCCGGGGCCGACCTCCGGGCCAGCAACCTCCGCCACGCGACGCTGAACGACGCCGACCTCTCCGGGGCCGACCTCTCCGGGGCCGACCTCGCCTACGACAACCTTGGCGGCGCCTCGTTGCGGGACGCCACTCTCGCTGACGCCAACCTCGAACAGGCGGACCTTCGGACCGCCGACCTCAGCCGGGCCGACCTCCGCAGCGCCAAATTGACCGACGCTCGGTTTCAGGGTGCCGACCTGACCGGGGCCAACCTCGAAGCGGCCGACGTGACCGGGGCGGACCTGACCGCGGCCCGGTCGCTGGTCGGAGCCCGGCTCCGCGGCACGCGAGGACTCAGCCCTGAGCAGATGGCTGCCTGCGCCGAACGCGAGGCCGACGTCGCCGAGGATGCGGCCGAGGCACCGAGCGGCGAGCCGCCGGCATCCTCGGGCTAGGGGACGAGGGCCGGCGCCGGGATCGGTTGCGTGACCTGCCTGTCGTACCCGTCGGCCGCGGGCCGACCGCGGACGGCGGCGCGAGAACGGATTGGCACCCCTCTCCGACGGCGACCCTCGACTCAGGCCGCGGCCGAAACGCCGGCGTCCCGGGTCGGTGCGGCCGGGCGCGCGGCCAGCCCGAATGCCTCGGCTAACGAGGCGACCATCCGTCGGCGATCCGCCGGCTCGGCCAGGAAGGTCGTGACCATCACTTCGTCGGCCTCGGCCCGGTCGACGAGGTCGACGATCTGCCGGTGGACCCCGGCCACGTCGCCGACCAGGGAGCGCATCGGCATCGAGGCGATCAGCCCCCGCTCGGCCGCCGTGAACTGGTAGCGCTTCGCCTCGTCGAGGGAGGGGTAGGCGCCGAGTTGGCCGGTCCGGAGGCGGAGCAGCAGCAGGTCGTTGACGAGCGAGAGCTCCCGGGCGTGGTCCGGCGTCTCCCCGACCGTGACCGAGACGGTCAGGATCGCCCGCGGCTCCGGGTAGCGCGCGGAGGGGACGAACGACGCCCGGTAGTCGCGCAGTGCGGCGACCGCGTCGCGCCCGTTGATGTGGGCGGCGAAGGCGAAGCCCAACCCGGCCTCGGCGGCGAGGCGGGCGCTGAATCCGCTCGAACCTAGCAGCCAGAGGGGCGGCAGCATGGTGTCGACCGGCACCGGCCGGATCGCCCGGAACGGGTGGTCGGCCGGGAAGGCGCCGTCGTCGAACGCGATCAGCTCGGCGAGCAACTCGGGGTAGTTGTCGGCCGAGAGCGCCTCCTGGGAGCGGCGCATCGCGAAGGCGGTCAGGGTGTCGGTGCCGGGGGCGCGGCCGAGACCGAGGTCGATCCGGCCGGGGTGGAGCGCCTCGAGCAGGCGGAACGTCTCGGCGATCTTGAGCGGGGCGTGGTTGGGCAGCATGACGCCGCCGGCGCCGACCCGGATCGCCGTGGTTTGCCCCGCGATGTGGCCGATCATGATCTCCGGGGCACCGCTGGCGAGCCCGGGGGAGTTGTGGTGCTCGGCGTACCAGACCCGTTCGTAGCCGAGGCGGTCGGCGAGGATGGCCAGCTCGACCGCCTCGCGCAGGGCGTCGCCGGTCGAAGAGCCCGCCGGGATCGGGGTGAGGTCGAGGATGGAGAGCGGCCAGGGTCGGGGTTGGGTCATTCGGGTCCTTCCTCGTCGCGGCCGTCGACGGTGGCCGCGGCTCGATCGGGGCGGGCGCGTCCCGCTCCTGGGCCCGGTTGGCGCCGTCTGCGAAAGCAACCGTGCATCGGCGCCGTTGCCCACGGGAGATAAGTAACACACTTCCCGTTCGTCGTGGCGGTCGAGATGCGATGCTACGCACGGACGGCGGAGCGCGGGCTCGGGCCGTAGGAGCGCGGCCACGGCAGGTTGGCCACGGACGGCGGGAGGAACGCGAGATGGGGCAGCACGACGCGGGTACCTACAGCGGAGGCATGGTCGGCCACCACGAGGGGCACGGCCACGACGAACGGCACCCGCACCATCACCACCACGAGTCCAGCTCCGCCGGCGGCACCGGGATCGGCGACCTGGGCGTCCTCGGTCTGCGCTTGGTAGCGGGCGGGCTGCTCGCCGGGCACGGCGCCCAGAAGCTGTTCGGCTGGTTCGGGGGCTACGGCCTGGAGGGGACCGGTGGCTGGTTGGAGTCGATGGGGTTCACGCCGGGCAAGCAGTGGGCGATGCTGGCCGGGGCGTCGGAGTTCGGCGGCGGCGTTCTGACCGCGCTCGGGCTGCTCCACCCCCTCGGCCCGATCGCCAGCCTCGGCGCGATGGCGACGGCCTCGATCGACGTCCACGGCGGCAAGCCGATCTGGGCGACGGAGGGGGGCGCCGAACTGCCGGTCATCAACATGTCGATCGCCCTCGCCCTGGCCACGGCTGGGCCGGGCGCGCTCTCGCTCGACCGTGCCCTCGGGATCAAGGTGCCGAAGGGGCTGGTCGCCCTCGGCGTGCTGGCGGTGGCGGCGGGCATCGCGGTGGCCGAGACGCGTGAGAAGCCGGCCGCGGCCGAGGGCGGCGGTGGCGAGGCCGGGCCCGAGCTCCAGGACGGCGAGCTCCAAGGTGGGGAGCAAATCTAGTGCTTCGTGCAAGGTCATGCGACCGACTGGAGAGCGGGGTAGGGGCGCCGGAGCCTGGCTGCGGGCGTCGGCCGTCGTGAACTGCTAGGCGACCCGGATGTGGGCGGCGTTGCGCCGCTCCGCCCAGGCGGCGACTTCGGCCGCCAGCTCGTCTTGGTCGGCGAAGCGGCGGTCAAGGCACTGCCGGCCGAGGGCGCTCAGCTCGATCTCGGCGACGTTGAGCCAGGAGCCGTGGGTGTGGTGGATCTCCAGCTTGTCCCAAAGGCGCTTGGTCTCGGCCGGCGGGAACGCCGCGGAGAGCGCGGCCGGGTCGTGGGGGTTGAAGTTGTCGAGCACCGGGGCGATCTGCGCGGCCTCGGGGAACCGGATGTCGACCAGGTCGCGGACGGCGTGCGCCTGGTCGACCCGGGTCCGGCGCTCGGTGACGGCACCCCCCCGCTCCCCGAGCAGGGGAGCGCACCAGAGGAACAGGTTGGCGGTGCCCCGGCGGACGTACTCGGCGTCCTCCCACGCCGGGCGGCCAGGCGTAGTCGGGACCGGCGGCCGGGCGGCGGCCCGCAGTCCCTTGCCGCCCTCGTCGAAGCAGACCAGGGGGCGCGTCGGGCCGGCCGGGCGGGCGTAGACCCCAAGGATCTCCTCCATCCGGGCGACGAAGGCGGCGCTTGCCCGCGGGGGGATGCACCAGGCCCGCTTCAGCCACGGCTTGAGCTCGTTAGTTGAGCGCGGTGCGCACGGAGTTGGGGGCGATCCCGTCGACGACCTCCAGCTCGACGAGGCGCCTG
>CADCWF010000122.1 GCA_902806345.1 uncultured Thermomicrobiales bacterium | reverse complement strand
GGGCCGGGCTCTGCGGCGCCGGCGGCGCGTAGGGCCGGGCGCCGGGGCAACGGACGGCCGCCAGCGCCGCCGGATCGACCGCCGCCGGCCGCGGCGCCGCGAGGTCGACCCGGAGGATCGCCCCCGCCTCCTGGTTGGAGCCGTAGGCCGGCAGGGCGATATAGGCGGCGCCGTCCGGCCCGATCCGGAGGGCGATCGGGTAGTCGAGGCCGATGACGACGTCGGCCGCCTGGTCGGCCCCGGTCTGCACGACCAGCTTGCCGGTGCCCGGTTGCATCCCCGCGACCGGGTCGTTGTCCGTCGCCATCTCCAGCGCGTAGAGGCTGCCGTCCGGGCCGACGGCGATGCCGGTGATGACCGTCAAGTTGACCCAAACGTCGTTGACCCGGCCGTCGTCGGTGACCCGCACGATCTTGGCGGTGCCGTCGGCGTGGGGGGCGCCGGTCAACATCCCGGCATAGACGCCACCCTCCGGCGCCAGGGCGAAGCCGGCCCAGACCGGGTGGCCGGCCGAGAGGTCCGCGACCCGGCTGACCGCCCCGTCCAGGCCAACCTTGAGAACCTCGCCCCGGTTCGACTCCAGCACCCAGAGGAAGCCGTCGCCGGGCAAGAGCTTGTAGGGCTCGCCGCGGGGGTTGGCGTCGCCGGGGACGAAGGCGGTCTCGTTGGCCAGGATCCATTTGGTCAGGTCGGCGACCAGCGTCAGCTTGCCGTCCGAACCGACCTCGTAGACGCCGTTCGGCGTCGCCGGGTCCATCTCCGCCAGCGGCCCGGTGCTCGCCTGGACGACGTAGAGCTTGCCGTCCAGCGCGGCGATGTCCTGCGGCCCCATCACGTCCTTGTAGGGGTCGAAGGTCGAGGGCAGCCCGGTCGCGACCGCGGTCGGGCAGCCGCCATCGATCCTGACGACGTTGGCCGCCCGTCCGGTCGAGGTGGCCGTCTCGCCGGTGCCGGCCTGGGCGACGTAGAGGGCGCCGTCGCTGCCCCAGGCCATGCCCCGCGGCGCGGCCAGGCCGGAGGCGACGACGGTGACCCCGCCGGAGCCGACCGGGGTCGCCGCCGGCGCCTCCGGCTCGGTCGTCGCTTCGACGGCTTCCGTCGGCTCGGCGCCGCCGGCGACCGCCTCGCCGGAGACCTCGATCGTCCCCTTCATGTAGGGGTGGTAGATGCAGATGTAGGGGAAGGTGCCAGGCTGGTCGAAGACGAAGGTGAACTCCTGGTCGGTGTTCAGGTTGCCGGAATCGAACGTCTTGGGGTCGTCGGTGGCGGTCGCGGTGTGGGCGACCGGGTCCCGGTTGGTCCAGGTCACCGCTTGGCCGGTCCGGATCTGGACCGTCGCCGGGTCGAAGGCGAAGTTACGGATGGTGACCGGCACGGCCTCGGCGGCGGCGGCCGGCGACGCCGGGGTCGGGGTTGGCACGTCCTCCTCGGCAACCTGGGTCGCCTCCGGCCCGGCCAGCGCCGCCACCGCCGCCTGGAAGCCGGGGCAGCGGCCGGAGGCAAAGATGTCGGCCGGCAGGGAGAGGAACTCGGCCGCCGGGTCGATCCGGAGGACGTAGCCGGCCGGCCCGGTCGAGCCCAGCGAGGGGCCGGAGACATAGAGGGCGCCGTCCGGACCGAGCGCCAGCGCGATCGGGAAGTTCAGGCCGGAGGCGACCTCGACCAGGGAATCCGCCCCGGTCCGCTTGACGACCCGGCCGGAGTTGGGGCGGACGAAGGGGCGTTCGGTCGAGTTGCCGGTCGACATCTCCAGGGCGTAGAGGGTGCCGTCGGCGGCGGTCGCCAGGCCGACGACCATCGTCAGCCCGGTCCAGACCTCCTCGACCGTGCCGTCGGCGGCGACCTCGACCACCTTCGCCGCGCCGTCGGTGTAGGGGGTCGGGGTCAGGTTGCCGACGTAGACGCCGCCGTCCGGCGCCGGCGAGATGCCGGTCGGCACCGGGTGCCCTTCGGAGAGGTCGGCGACCCGCTCGATCGCGCCGTCCGGGGTCACCTTGAGGACCTGCCCCTCGTTGCTCTCGACGACCCACAGGAACCCGTCGCCGGCCATCATGCCGAAGGTCTCGCCCAGCTTGCCCCGGTCGTAGGGGATGTGGGCGACGGGGTTCTCGTCCATCCAGGTCGAGATGTCGGCCAGCACCCGGGCGCCGCCGTCCGGGGTGGTCGCGTAGACGCCGTTGGGGAAGGTGGCTTTCAGGTCGCCACGGCCGTCCTCGGAGTCCTGGAGGACGTAGAGGGTGTCGCCGAGGAAGGCGACCGAGCCGGTGCCCTGGACGGCGCCGGACATCCCCTCCGTCGAGGGGAGGCCGGTGATCACTTGCTGCGGGCAGCCGTCAACAATCCGGACGACGTTGGCCGCGGCGCCGACCGACTCGGCGGGGACCCCGGTGCCGCCCTGGGCGACGTAGAGGGTGCCGTCCGGGGCCCAGGCCATGCCGCGCGGGTTGGAGAGGCCGCTGGCGACGAGGGTGAAGGGGTCGCTCGGCTCCTGGCCGCGCACCCGGGGCAGGGGCCAGCCGGCGGTGGCGACGGCGAAGGGGGCGGCCAGCACCCCCCGCAGAACGACGCGGCGGCGCATTCGGGTTCCTCCTCGCGGGTGGCGACGTCGGATTCGCCGGACCGACGCCGGCGGCGGACGCGGCAACGGGGCCGCCAGGTGCCGGATCGGCCGGATTCGGGCATCGTCCCGAACAGCAACGTGGTCGGACGCTCTTGTACACGGCCGGGCAGCCCTCCGCAAGCGGCGCGGCGGCTTCGTTCGCCCCGGTTCCTCGCCGAGCGCGGTCCGCCGATCGCAAGCAACCCCCAGCCACGCAAGGACGCTCAGGTCTCGGGCGAGGGGAGCCGACGCGGCCCGGTCGCGCGGCGGATCGCGCGCACGGCGTCGGCCCGTTCGAACCGGCGGCGCATCGCCGGGTCGAGCAGCGCGGCCGCGATGCGGTCGACCGCCGCCCCCGCGGCCGTCGCCAGGGACTCGTCGCCGTCGAGGGGCAGGAGCGCGGCCGCGGGGCGGAGCACGAGCGCGGGATCGCCAACCTGGTTCGCCAGATCCAGGGCTGCCCGCAGGTCGGCGGTGGCCTGCGTCGTCCGGCCCAACGCGGCCGATTGCTGGGCCCGCAGGGTGAGGCCGATGGCCTCGTACTTGAGGCGCCCGCGGGCCCGCCCTTGGGCGATCGTCTCGTCGGCCCAGGCGAGCGCGCCCGCCGCGTCGCCGCGGACGAGCGCGATGGCGGCGCGGGCCGCGGCGAGGCGCATCCGCCACTGCCAACGGTGGAAGCCACCCGTCTCCTCGATCGCCGCCGTGACCTCGTCGACGAGCCGCTCGGTCTTGGCGATCTCCCCGGTCTGGGCGTAGGTCTGGAGCAGGTCGATGCCGGCGCTAACGACCGGCGGCAGGAATCCGGCCCCGAGGGCTAGTTCGCGCGCCTCGTGGGCAAGGGACTCGGCACCGTCCAGGTCGAACAGGTCGTTGTGGAACCCGGCGGAGCTGGCGATCGCGCGGGCGAGCAGGGGGTCCAGCCCGTACTCGCGTCCCAGCCCGCGCGCCTCGGCGAAGACCGGCATCGCCCCCTCGTAGCGGCCGGTCGCCGCCAGGGCGAGGCCGAGGTTCGGCAGCGCGGTCATCAGCCAGGAGATGTCGTGGCGCTCCCGGGCAACGGCGACGGCCTCCCGGGCCACCGGCACCGCCTCGTCTGGCCGACCAAGCCAGTAGAGCGTGAGCGGATGGTAGTGCCCGGCGATGGTCGGGGCGGCGAGGCCGAGCTCCCCGGCACGGCGCTTGGCCCGCTCGATCAGCTCGCCGCACAGCGCGAGGTTTCCCAAGGCGCCTGCCGCCGCGGCCCGCCAGGCGACCGCCTCCGTTTCGAGGTCGCCCCGGCCGGTCGCGACCGCCGCTTCGCGCGCGTCGGTCGCGTAGCGGAGCACGGCGGGGACATCGAGCTGCCACCAGCAGGCCGCGGCGATCTCGGTCAGCACCTCCGCGTGGCGCTCCCGCGTCCCTCCGGCGAGGCCGGCCAGCGCGGTCTCGAACGCGGCGCGTGCCTCCGACCACGCCCCCATGCCGACGAAGGCCCGGCCCCGCCGGGCGTGCAGCTCCGGCAGCAGGTCGGCACGGTCCAGCCGTGCTGCGAGGGTCACCGCCCGCTCGAAGTGAACGGCGGCGTCGCGGGCCGCCAACAGCGCCATCGCCCCATCGCCGGCGGCGAGGCTAAAGCGCAGCGCTGGGTCGTCGAGGCCCGCCGCCAAGGCGTGGCGGGCCAGCTCCGCCGGCGGGGCGCCGCCAGCTTCGAGCGCCTCCAGCGCCCGGCGGTGGAAGACGCGGCGCCGGGCGTCGCCCGCTTCGGCGTAGGCCACGCCGCGGATGTTGTCGTGGGTGAAGTGGTAGCGCTCGGCCGCCGTGGCAGGGTCCGGGTCGCGGGCCGCGGCGAGCAGGCGGCCGCGCAGGAGGGCATCGAGCGCCGGCAGCGCCGCGTCTTCGGCGACGTGCCCGACCTGGCAGAGCAGCTCGAAGGAGAACCCCTGTCCCAGCACGGCGGCAGCGGCCAGCAGCTCGCGGGCGGCCGGCGGCAGCGGCGCCAGCCGGGCCTGGATCACCCGCTGCACGCCCGGCGGCAGGGCAAGCGGGCCGCCGGCCGGTCCGGCCCGGAGCTCGGCGTCCCCCTCCGCTCCGCCGCTGGGATGTGGTAGCGCCTCCCGGTCCCACAAGGAGCGCAGGGTCTCGACGATGTAGAGCGGCTGGCCGCGCGTCTCGGCAAAGACCCACCCCGCGAAGGAGTCGGAGACCGGGTCTGGGGAGCGGTCGCGGGCGAACCCGTGGACGAGCTCGGCCGTCTCGCCCGGGCTCAGCGGGCCGAGGTCGATCCTCGTGGTGGCCAGCGCCCCGGACAACCCCACCAGCCACGCGTCGAGGGCGGCGTTGGCCGCCGCCTCGGCGCGCACGCAGCAGAGGAGGAGGACGGCCGCCGCCTCCTGCACCCAGCGCCGGGCCGCGTAGTGCGCCACGTCGAGCGAGGCCACGTCCGCCCACTGGACGTCGTCGACGACGAGCACGAGCGGCGCCTCGGCCGCGAGGGAGCGGCCGAGGCGGGCCACGGTCTCGAACAGCCGGACCCGGGCCGAAGCCTCGTCCCCGTTCGGAGCCGGGAGGCCGAAACGGCGCTCCCGCAGCTCGGGGAGCAGGCGGCTGAGCTCGCTCAGCCAGACGGGGCTGAGCAGCGACCGCGGTTCGGCTTCCCGCTCCAGCCGGGGCCGGATCGCGTCGACCAGGGGCTGGTAGGGGAGGCGGGCGCTGGCCTCGAAGGCCCGCCCCTGGAGCACCTCCGCGCCCTGGGCCGCGGCCCAGGCGAGGAACTCCGTCGCCAGCCGCGTCTTGCCGATGCCGGCTTCGCCGTGGAGGACGACCGCCTGGGTCCGACCGCGGGCGGCGGCGTGGAACTGCTCGACCAACGCCGCGAACTCCTCCGCCCGCCCGACAAGCGGAGCCTCGTCCGGGCGATCCGGTTGGCCGTGCCGCGGCGGCCGCGGCCGGCGGACCGCGGGCGGGGCGGAGCGGATCCGCTCCGCCAGGGCGTCGGTCTCGGGATCGGTCGCGACGCCAAGCTCGGCGGCGAGCACCCGGCGGCAGGCGTCGTAGGCGGCGAGGGCGCCGGCCCGGTCGCCGCGCATGGCGAGCAGCCGCATCAGCCGGCGGTGGGCGCGTTCCTCGAGCGGGTCCAGCCGGAGCCAGAGGTCAACCGCCTCCTCGGCGCGTGCGCCGGCACCCGAGTCGGCCTCCAGAATCGAGAGGCGGTCGAGCACCACCCCCATCCGCCGCCGCTGAAGCTCCCGTTGGACGGCGACCCAGTCGTCGAACTCCGGGGCATCGGGGAGGGCGAAGCCATCGAGGAAGTCGCCCCGCCAGACCTCGGCCGCCCGCCGCAGGTCGGCGACGACCGCCTCGAGGTCGGCGACGGCGGGACGCGTTTCGCCGAGGGCGCGGACGCGTCGGTAGGCGGCGTCGAGGCGGTCGAGGTCGCGCTCGACGTCGGACCCGGCGAAGGCGACGGCGGCGCGGTCGGCGACCAGGTAGCCGTCGCCGGGCACCTCCTCCAGCCGCTCCCGCAGCCGGACGAGCGTGCTGCGGAGGGTCGAACGGGCGGCGGTGGGGGTGCTCTCCGGCCAGAAGAGGGTGATGAGCTTGTCGCGGGGCTGGGGGGCCCGCTCGACGAGCAGGTAGAGGAGGACCGCGAGCGTCTTGCGGGTGGGGAAGACCAGGCGCTCGTGGCCGCGGTGCACCTCGGGAGCGCCGAGGACCGCCACGCGCAACCGGGCCATGGAACGCTCCCTGGAGCGGTGCTGCAGCGCCGCCGCCCTACGGTGGAGGCCGATGACGCGCGAAGTATCGCCGAAACGCGCGGGCTCGCGCCCGCCGCTCGTCGCTGCCTTGGAGGGTGCCGCGCCTGAACCGGGGCCTGGGCCGCCAGCAGGGTGTCGCGCGTGCCGATCGTTCGCCAGGAGGATGACGCCGTGGCTCGTTCGTCCCGATTCCTCGTCTTGCTCGCCGCCCTCGGCGCGTCGGCGCTCGCCGCCGCCGGGGTGCTGGCCCAGGCCAGCCCGCCGACCGACG
Organism: uncultured Thermomicrobiales bacterium; assembly: GCA_902806345.1. Classification (GTDB taxonomy): domain Bacteria; phylum Chloroflexota; class Chloroflexia; order Thermomicrobiales; family UBA6265; genus CADCWF01. The sequence goes on along the minus strand of CADCWF010000122.1, from coordinate 136 downwards.
CCGCGCCCGGCGCGGTCGGGATCGCCGGGGTGACGCTCGGGAGCATCGAGCCCGTCGCGGCGCCTGGGTATCGGTTGGAGATGGTCGAGCTGGTCTGGGAGCCCGAGGCCTACGCCACCCGCCACTTCCACCCGAC
>CADCWF010000121.1 GCA_902806345.1 uncultured Thermomicrobiales bacterium | reverse complement strand
CGCCGGCAGGATTCTCCAGCGGTCGGTGGCCGGTTCGTAGACCGCCGCGTCGTCGAGCGCCGTGCCACGGCCGCCGGTCATGCCGCCGAAGGTGTAGAGGCGGCCCTCGACCGCCGCGATCGCGAAGTCGTCCTTGGGGAGAGGCATCCCGGCCAGGCGCGACCACGACCCCGCCTCGTCGCCCTTGTCCGGCTCGGACCCCGCCTTGGAGGGCGTCCACGTGACCGCGGCGGCGAGGGCCAGGCCGGCAGCGATCGCCGAGCGGCGGCTCCGACGGGACGCCAGGGGTACTGGCGCGGCTAGGTACCGAGAACCACCGCGCCTCGTGCCCCGATGCTCCGGGTCTCCATCGATCACAGGTACCGGCCCAGGAAGTCGACGGTCCGCTCCTGGGAATCCACCCAGTTGTCGATCTTCCGGAACCCGTGCGCCTCTCCCGGATACCGGTGGTACTCGAAGACCTTGCCGAGGCGTTCGAGGCTCCGCCGCATCGCCTCCGATTGCTCGAGGGTGACCCGCCGATCCTCCTCTCCGTGCAGCATCAGGAGCGGCGACCGGATCCGCTCCGCGTAGTGCAGCGGCGCCCCGGACCGGAAGGCGGCCAGGTTCAGCCGCGGCACCCCGACCTCCTCTTCGATGCCGCGCCGGCCGGGTGCGTCGGTCTGCATCCAGAGCGTCGCCTCGTCGGAGGAGCCGAACAGGTCGACCCCGGCCTGGAAGGCGTCGGGCCGCTTCCCGAGGGCGAGGAGGGTCAGGTAGCCGCCGTAGCTCGCCCCCCAGATCCCGACCCGGTCGGCCGCGACCCACGGCAACCCGCGAAGGTGGTCGGCGGCGGCGACGCAGTCCTCCAGATCGCCGCCACCCCAGTCGCCGTCGTTCGCCCGGTCGAACCCGCGGCCGTACCCCGTGCTGCCGCGGAAGTTCGGGGCGAGCACCGTGTACCCCTCGGCGACGAGGTGCTGGACATCGGGCAGCCACCGCTGCTCGACTTGCCAGGTCGGGCCGCCGTGGGCATAGACCAGCGCCGCCCGACCTTCCCCGGGCTTCGCCTCCGGCGGCACGAACAGCAGCCCCTGGCAGCGCACCTTGTCCGCGCTCTCGATCCAGACCGACGTGGGTTCGATCAGCCGGTGCGCGGCCAGCGCGGCCGGCATGCTGGACGTCACCGCCGACGTCTCACCCCCTCCGATCGGGCGAAGTTGGACATCTCGAGCGGTGGTCGGGGTTGATTCCACCACGCACAGCGCCGTGCCGTCGGCGACCCAGGAGAGGGACGCGACGGAGCCGCCCACCCCGCTCGAGGCGACCTGGACGAGGGCGCCGCTGGCGGCGTCGGCGGCGTCGACGCCGACCTCGACGCCCCGACGGACGACCCAGGCCAGGTGCCGCCCGTCCGGGCTCCAGACCGGCTCCGTCTGCTCGGCGTCCTCCGGCGCCAGCCGCCGCAGGTCGCCGCCACCCCGGTCCATCGTCCAGATCAGCTTCCACCCCGTCCGCTCGCTAACGAAGGCGATCCGCTCCCCATCGGGTGACCAGGCCGGCTCGGTGTCGGCGTTGCCGTCGGGCTCCGTCAACCGCGTTTCCTCGCTGGTGCCGAGATCGACGACCCAGATGTCGCGGTTGTGGCCGCGGGCGTCGCCGTCCCGCTTGGAGACGAAGGCGAGGGCATTCCCGTCGGGCGCCCAGGCCGGGTCCGAACTGGCGAACGCCGGGTCGGTAACCCGCCGCGGCCAGCCGCCGGCCGCGTCCACGACCCCGATCCAGTCCTGGCCATCGACCTCCGTCACGACGGCCAGCGAACGACCGTCCGGCGACCAGTGGGGCGTCCGCTCTGGCCAGCCGTGGTTGGTGACCCGGGTCAGCTCCCCGGAATCGACCTCGATCGCCCACACGTTCTGGCGACCGGCGACATCGGCGACGAAGGCGAGTCGCCTCCCGTCGGGCGACCAGTCGATTTCGCGCGGTCCCCACAACCGGGCGCCGGTCGGGGCGACGTCGGCCGTCAGGCGCCGCCCCGGTCCCCCGTCGAGCGGGTAGAGCGCGAGGTGGGAGAGGGCGTCCACCTCGACGACGACGGCCACCAGTCGGTCCGTCGGCGAGGCCACCGCGTGGCCGACGACGGGCACCAGCGCGAGGGCAAGCGGGGTCAGGGGAGCGGCGGGGTCGGGCATCGGGCGGTCTCCTCTCGCCGTCGGGCGAACGGAACGGGTGGCGCGGCCGTCACCCGGTTTCGGCCGGAAGCTCGCGGTGGGAGACGGACCGGCGGCGACCAATCCACCGTCGGCGCCCCAGGGGAGCAACGTCGGCGGCAGCCGGGGCACGGAGCAGGACCGGCGCGAACACCGCCAGCGCGAGGTAGACCACCGCCCCGCCCGCCGAGACGGCCGGGTAGCCGAACCGGATCGCGACGGTCGTCGCTAGCACCGAGCCGACCACCGCCGCGACGCCGTTGACCGCCCACGGCAGGGCGGCATCGACCGGGACGAGCCGCAGGCCGCTCGGGAAGAGCGCCCCCATCGCCACCCCGAGGGGCACGAGCGCGAGGGCGGCGAGGGCAATCCGGAGCGCGAGCGGCAGCGTGCTCGCCTCGACGCGAGTGACTTCGACGAGCCACGGGACCGCGAGCGCCAGGAGGGCGGCCGCGGCCGCGGCAAGCGGGACGAGCCGGCCGAGCCGGGCGCTCTCGACCCTGCCGCTGAGGACGCTCCCCGCCCCGTCGGCGGCGAGGAGCGCCGCCAGCACCACGACGAGTACGACCGTCGGGTGGCCGAGGAACAGCGCGAACCGGGCGAGGAGGGCGATCTCGACCAGCATGAAGGCGACCCCGAGCGCCGCGAAGTAGACCAGGCCGCCCCCCAGCCGCCGCACCTCCGCCACTGGACGGCCGGCGCGGCGTGCCGCGATCGCCAATCCGGCGGCCCCGGCCACGACGGTCGCGGCGACTGCGAGCCAGACGTCGGCGAGTGTCGCCGGCAAGCCGCCGGTCATCTCGAAGAAGAACGGGCGGTCGTCGGTCGGGGGCGTGAAGACGCCGCCCTGGAGGTCGCCCAGGATTCCGTCCAGCGTTGCCTCGCCCCGGGCGACCGCCCCGAACGGCCCTTCCTCGTCCGTGTAGGGGGCGAACATGACGGTGAACCCGAGGGTTTCCGCGCGGGCGGCGAGTTCCCGCGAGGCCGTCTCCGTCATCGGCCGCTTGCTGATGAGGAGCATCGGGTAGAAGGTAGGTCCCCCGCGGTCGGCTTCGCTCGGGTTGAACACGACCGCCAGGTGGCGGACCGCCTCGGCGTCGCTGACTCCCGCGTCCGTGATCGCCGCCGCCGCCGTGACGAAGGCGCGCGTCAGGGTCGGGTCGTCGTAGAGGCGGACCGCCGCGATGCCATCGTCGGTCAAGTGGGCAAGGACGCTGGCGAAGGCCTCCTCGGTGAACAGGTGGTTTTCGGTCAGCGCGTAGCCGCTGCGGGCGGTCGCCAGCGAGACGACCAGCGACAGGTCGATCACGTCGTAGCGGCCGGTGGCGCGGTCGAGGAACGAGCGCCCCTCGTCCACCACGACCTCCACCTCCGGCCGGTCGTAAAGGAACCCGGCGTACTCGCCGTCGGCCCGGACCGCGTCGACGACGCCCCGGCTGACCTCGACCGCGGTGATCTCCTCGATCCCCGACAGCAGCGCGTAGAGGACGCCGAGGCCGCCGCCGCTGCCGATCACCAGCACCCGCTCGGCGTCGAGCAGCCGGTAGGGAAAGGCGCCGAGCTCGGTCAGCCGCCGCGTCTCCTGGCTGGGGTCGGACGGGTAGCGGGGGAGGGCCGAGCCGGCGGCGCCGTCGACGAAGACAAACCGTTCGAGCGGGTCATCGGGGTTTCGGACGACGTCGACCCGGCCGAAGGGATCCCAGGTCGTGCGGATGACCTCGGCCTGCCGCCGCTCCAGCCACTGGCCGAGCGGCTTGCCGGCCGCGATCCGGCCGAGGTCGACATCGAGCGGCCGCAGGACGGCGTTCACCGCGAAGAGGACGGCCAGCGCCGCCACCAGCGCGGTGCGGTCGCCGCGCCCGCTCGCGCCGGCCCGGCCGACGACCCAACCGCCAGCCGCGATCGCAACCGCCGCCCCCAGGATGGCGGTGGTTGCCCCCAGGTAGAGCAGGGCGTAGCCGCCGACCGCGCCGGCTGCCGCCCCGGCGAGGTCGGCGCCGTAGACCGTGGCGCTGGCCCCGTCGGTCCGTTCGGCCCCGGCGGCCACAAGGAGGAGCGACATCGCCATCCCGGCCAGCAGGAACGGGGGAAGGGCAATCAGACCGTGGAGGAGGGGGAGCTCGACCGGGAGCAGCCGCGCCGAGAGGACGGCCGCCGCCACGGCCGAGACCGCAGCCAGGGTCGCGGCGCCGGCGGCGTAGGACTCGGCCCGACGCGCCCGATCCGGCAACGCCAGGACCGCCGCCGCCCCCAACCCGAGGCCGAGGAGGGCGACCGCGAGGACGAGGAAGACGTAGTGGTAGAAGAGGAGCACCGAGAAGAGCCGGGTGAACGCGATCTCCATCGCCAGCGTGCCGGCGCCGAGCAGGGCGGCGGCGGCGGCGAGGCGGGGCAGGGCACGGGGACGGGAACGGTCGGCGGCGTCCCCCGGGGGGCCGGGAGGGAGTTCGCGGCGAGGGATTGCGGAGGCTTGACCCACGGGATCAGCCCCGGTCCTTGGCGCTGTCGAAGACGCCCTTGAGCCGGGGGTCGAGCGCATCGCGCAGCCCGTCGCCGAGGAAGTTGAACCCCATGACGGTCAGCACGATGGCGAGCCCCGGGAAGATCCCCATCCAGGGGGCGTCCTGGATGAAGCTGCGCCCTTCGCTGAGCATCCGGCCCCAGCTCGGGGCCGGGGGCGGCGTGCCGAGACCGAGAAACGAGAGGGCGGCCTCGGCCAGGATGGCGAAGGCGAGGCTGAGCGTCGTCTCGACAATGATCGGGGCAACCACGTTGGGCATCACGTGGCGGGCGACGATGCGGGGGGCGGCGGCGCCGCTCGAGCGGGCCGCCTCGACGAAGACCTCGGAGCGAATCACCAGCACCGAACCCCGCGTGATGCGGGCGAAGATCGGGGTGTAGACGATGCCGAGCGCGATCATCGCGTTCGTCACGCTCGGGCCGAGAACCCCCATGATGGCGATCGCCAGCAGGATGCCGGGAAAGGCGAACAGGATATCGGTGAAGCGCATGATCAGTTCGTCGACCCAGCCGCCGAGGTAGCCGCTGACGGCGCCAAGCAGCACGCCGAGCGTCGCCGAGATGCCGACGGCGATGACGGCGACCTGGAGCGAGACGCGCGCCCCGTAGAGGACCCGGCTCAGAACGTCGCGGCCGCGGTCGTCAGTGCCAAACGGGTGGTTCAGGCTCGGCGGCAGGCTCCGCTGGCGGACGTTCAGGTCGTTCGGGTCGTACGGCGCGACCGTCGGTCCGACGATCGCCAGGACCACCAGGACGCCGACGATCGCCAGCCCGATCAGGGCCAGCTTGCTCCGTCGGAGCACGCCCCACAGGTCGCCCAGCCGCTCGAGCGGACCGGACGAGAGCCCACCGGCCTCCCGCAGCCGCCCCGGAGCCGGAATCGTCGACCCTGCCGTCATGGCTCCTCGTTCGCCCCCTGGCCCCCGCCTGGGTCGAGACCGGCCCCGACCGCGCCCTCCGGTCGCCCGCGTCGGATCGCTGCCAGCCGTGCCTGCCGACGGGGTGGCCTGTGCGCTGCGGCTCCGGGCCGAGTCTCGGCGCTCAATACTTGATCCGGGGGTCGAGCACGGCGTAGGCGATGTCCACCAGCAGGTTGATCGCCACGAAGGTGAGCGCCACCGCCAGCACGGCCCCCTGGACCATCGGGTAGTCGCGGCGGGCGATCGCGTCGAGCGCCAGGCGGCCAACGCCGGGCCAGGCGAAGATCACCTCGACGACCACCACCCCGCCGAGCATGAACGCGAACTGCAGGCCGATCACGGTCACCGTCGGGATTAGGGCGTTCTTCAGGGCGTGGAGGGTGATCACCCGCCGCTCGGCGACCCCTTTGGCCCGGGCCGTCCGCACGTAGTCCTGGTGCATGACCTCCAGCATCGAGGAGCGCAGGAACCGCGTCAGGACCGCCCCGTTGACGACCCCGACCGTGACGGCCGGCAGGATGAGGTGCTGCAGCCAGGCGACCGGGTTTTCCCAGAGCGAGACGTAGCCCGACGGCGGCACCCACCGCAGGTAGAGCGAGAAGACGAGGATGAGCATGATCCCGAGCCAGAACTCGGGGATAGCGACGCCCAGTTGGGCGAAGACCATCGCGCCGTAGTCCGCCTTCGTGTACGGGCGGGTACCGGAGAGGATCCCGATCGGGAGGGCGATCAGGAGCGAGACGGCGAACGCGGCGAGGGCCAGCGTCAGCGTCGCCGGGAGCCGCCCGAGCACCGCAGCGAAGACCGGCTCGTCGGTCAGGTAGCTCCGCCCCAGGTCGCCCCTGAGGGCGTGCGTCACCCAGTCGACGTACTGGATCGGCAACGGCCGATTCAGCCCGAGTTCCTCGCGGATCGCGGCAACCGTCGCCTCGTCCGCCTGCAAGCCGAGCATCACCCGGGCCGGATCGCCGGGCACGAGGTGGATGAGCAGGAAGACGACGACCGAGATGCCGAAGCAGACCGGGATCACCAGGAGCAGGCGGCGGAGGATGAAGCTCAGCACCCCGTTGCTCCAGGGCCGGGAACCTGCCGGGGGCGGTCCATCCAGACCGCCCCCGGCGCCCCGGCCGCTACCGGTCGAGCCAGGCGTTCTTGAAGATGACCGCCGAATCCGGGCGCGTCGTGAAGCCCTTCACGTACGGCTGCCAGGCGTCGACCTCGGTCGTCGTGAAGAGGACGATGTAGGGCGCGTCGTCGATCAGGATCTGCTGGATCTGGTCGTAGATCCCCTTGCGCTCGTTGTCGTCGAGGCTCTGGCGCCCCCGGTCGAGCAACTCGTCCAGCTCGGGGTTGCTGTAGCCGGTGAAGTTGAACACCTCGCCGGTGCGGTGCTGGGCGTAGAAGTAGTCGTCCGGGTCGACCATCCCGATCCAACCGCAGAGGTAGATATCGAAGTTGCCCTGGCCCTCCTCGTCGAGCCAGGTGCTCCACTCGAGCGGGCGCAGGGTCGCCTCGATCCCGACGTCGGCGAGTTGGGCCTGGGCGGCCTCGGCCGACCGCACCGTTTCCGGGTAGTCCTGGGCCGGCATGAACTCGACCGGGAAGCCGTCGCCGACCCCCGCCTCCTGGAGGAGCTGGCGGGCCTTGTCGAGGTCGCGGCCCTGGGGTGCGTACTCGGAGCGCCAGAAGTTCCCCTCCGGGACGGGGCTCTGGGAGCCCAGGGCCAGGTCGTAGAGGGCGATCGCCGCGATCTCCTCCCGGTCCAGCGCGTACGAAATCGCCTGCCGCACCCGCTTGTCGTCGAGCGGCTTGCGGGTGGTGTTGACCCCCATGTAGGTGTAGGCCGTGCCGGCGACGCTCTCGACCACGAGGTCGGGCGACTCCATCAGCCGGTTGGCGTCCTGGGCCGGCACGTTGTCCACCCAGTCGACGTTCTGCGTCTCGAGGTTGGTCTGCTTGACGGTCTCGTCCGGGATCGGCCGGAAGACGATCCCGTCCAGGTACGGCTTGCCCTCTTCCCAGTAGGTCTCGTTGCGCTCGAGGACGACCCGGTCGGCCGGGACGAACTCGACGAACCTGAACGGTCCGGTGCCGACGGGCTTCTCGTCCAGCGTCTCCGCCTCGACCTCCTCCCGGGGCACGATCGCCGTGCCCTGGGAGGCCAGCTTGGTCAGCAGGGGCGCGTAGACCTCCTTGGTGGTGACGACGACCGTCTGGGGGTCCGGCGCCTCGATGGTGTCGACCGGCTCCATGAGGTAGGCCCAGCCCGACTTCGTGTCCGGGTTGCGGATCCGCTCGTAGGAGTAGACGACGTCGTCGGCGGTCAGCTCGCGGCCGTTGTGGAACGCCACGCCCGGGCGGAGCTTGAAGGTGTAGGTCAGCTTGTCGTCCGAGACGGTCCAGCTCTCGGCGAGCTCCGGCACGAGCTGGAGGTCGTCGTCGAGCCCAACGAGTTGGTTGTAGACGTTCTCCAGCACCTGGAAGGTCGAGTAGGCGGAGGAGAGGTGGGGGTCGAGGTTGACCGGGTCGGCGCTGATCGCGGCGTTGAGGGTGCCGCCCGGCTTGGGCTCGTCCTGGGCCGCGGACCCACCGGCCGGGGCGCTCGCCAGCCCGGCGGCTACCGTGCCGACCAGGACCAGCCCGGCGGCGGCGTTGAGCCAGCGCCCGCCCATCCGGGCGGCGAGGGCCTGACCAAATCCGGTCGCCCCTCGGAGGCGTCGCGGACCTTGTTGCTCGGTCATCCGTCCCCCCTTTGCCGTTGTCGGTTCGCGGGCGCTCTTCGCGAGGTGCCGGGTTCCCTTGTCCGGGCCGGCAGGGCGCAGGCTACCGAACGTCCCAAATGTTTGCAACAGTCCCATGGCCTGGGGGTGTTGCTGTGGTGGGCACTGCCTCCGCCGGCGAGCACCGGGCCCCATCGAAGGGGGGGACGGGCGGTCCCTCCCGCGACGAAGCCCGCGAACGGGACGGTCCTGATTAGGTTCCGCCCAGGAGTTGGCGACGGACGGCGCTCCAGGCACCAGTTCCGCCCGAACTGCGCTACAGGTTCGCAATCTCGACCGGCTCGATCGGGTCCGCCGGGGTGAAGCCGAAGACCCTGCCGAAGAAGTACAGCTCCGCCTCCAACGCCCGCTTGATGTTCGCCGCCTGCCGGAAGCCGTGCTGCTCGCCCGCGAACGGGACGTAGGCGACCGGCACCCCCTTGGCCTTCACCGCCTCGTACATCCGCACCGACTGGTCGGGTGGGACGACCTTGTCCTCCAACCCCTGGAGCAGGAGCAGCGGCGCGTCGAACCCCGCGAGGTGGTGGATCGGGGAGCGCTCGACGTAGCGCCCGCGTTCGGCGGGGTAGGGGCCGACCAGGCGGTCCAGGTAACGGCTCTCGAACTTGTGGGTGTCGGTCGCCATCGTCTCCAGGTCGCTGATCCCGTAGCGGCTGGCGCCGGCCGCGAAGACGTCGCGGAAGGCAAGGGCGGCCAGGGTCGTGTAGCCGCCGGCGCTGCCGCCCCTGATTGCCAAGCGAGCGCCGTCGGCCAGGCCCTGGTCGGCCAGGAAGCGGGCGCCGTTGCAACAGTCGTCGACATCGACGATGCCCCACTCGCCGTCGAGGCGTTCCCGGTAGGCGCGGCCGTAGCCCGTGCTGCCGCCGTAGTTGACGTCGAGGACGGCGAAGCCCCGGCTCGTCCAGAACTGGATGCCCAGGCTGAGGGTCGTCTCGGACGCGCCCGTCGGGCCGCCGTGGGAGAGGACGATCAGCGGCGGCCGCTCCCCCGGCGGGGCGGCGAACCCGGCGTTGGCCGGGGGGTAGAAAAAGCCGAAGGCGGTCCGGCCGCCGGTCGTCGGGAACTCGACGGCTTGGGGCACCGAGCGGGAGCCGGCGTCCGGCACGTCGCCGGTCGAACGCTTCAGCGGCGTGGTCTCCCCGCTCCGGAGGTCGAGGAGCGCCACGGTTCGCGGCAGCGTCGGGGCGCCGCCGACGAAGACGACCGTGTCGCCGACGGCGCGGACGTCGTCGATCGCCTCGTAGGGCGTTGTCACCGCCTCGGCGGCGCCGCTCTCGGGGTCGAGCAGGTGGAGCGACCAGATCCCCCGGTCGCAGCGGGCGACGGCGAGGCGGCCGTCGCCGAGGACGCCGACCGTCGACATCCCGAAGACCCACTGCGGCAGCCCGACCTCGGCCTCGACCGGCCAGACCGGCTCGGCCTTGCCGCTGCCGAGCGGGGCGCGCAGGCGGTAGAGGTTCCACCAGCCGGTCGGGTCGGCGGCGAAGACGAGCGAGCCGTCCGCCAGCCACTGGGGCTGGAAGACGGAGACCTCGCGGCCGCCGGCGACCCGCCGGGTCGCCGCCAGCATCCCGTCCTCGCCGAGCCGGCCGACGACGAGTTCCGTCCCGTCCCAGGGCATGTTCGGGTGGTCCCAGGTCAGGAAGGCGAGGAGGGCCCCGTCTGGGGAGAGCGCCGGCGACGAGACGAAGTCCGTGCCGTCGGCGAGGACGGTCCCCTCGTCGCCCTCGCCCGCGGGGTCGAGCGCGACCCCGACGAGCGCGTTGACCGGCTCCCCACCGCCGCCGGCCCGGTGGTCCTCCCGCACGCACAGCACGCGGTTGTGCACGGAGTCGAAGGCGATGTCGGCGTAGCGGAGGTCGCGCTCCGCGGTCGGCGGCGTCAGCGGGGCCGGCGCCGAGGCCGGGTCGTTCGCGTCGAGCTTGTAGAGCCTCCCGTCACCGTCGTGGGAGAAAACGACGAAGCCGTTCCGGACGGCGTAGGCGCCGCCGCCGTACTCGTGGACGCGGCTCCGCACGTTCCACGGCGGCGGCAGGAGGTCGTCGACCCGGCCGTCGGCCGTGCGGCGGACAAGGACGTTCCGGCCCGCCTCGCTCGGGCGGCCCTCGACCCAGTAGACGTCGCCGCCGTCGAGGGCCGGCTGCCCGAGCCCGACGGTGCCGGCGACGATCCGGTCGGCGGTGATCGGCGAGACCCAGCTCCCGTACGGCGCGCTCGTCGGTGGTGCTTCGGCCATCGCTGCTCCCCTCGCTCTCGACGAGCCGGATCCGCCCGGTCGCCGCCCGGCAGGGATCCTCGCCACACGCCGCCCACGACTGCGGCTCTGGTGACCACCTGGCGAGCGAGACCACCTGCCGGACGCAGGCTCCAGTATGCCCGGATGGATCGCCGGGGGAGACGTCGGGGCGCGGGGCCGAGCGGTCGCGGCAGACGACATCGGCGCCCGGGATGTCGTCGTCCGACCCCGCTACCGCTCCTGGAGGACGGAGAGGACGTTGCCCGCGGGGTCCGTGAACCAGGCAATGAACGGCCCGCCGCCGCGGAAGATGCCCCGGTCGTCCTGCTCGAAGCCCTCGTACCGCGCGAACTCCACGCCGCGCCGGGTCAGCTCGGCGACGGCCTCGTCGATGTCGTCGACCGGGAAGTTGAGGATTGTGAACGACGCCGGGGCGTGGTCGGGCTTGGGGTAGACCAGGATGTCGGCCCCGCCCCCGAGGTGCAGGCGCAGCATGCCGTGCTCCTCGGAGACCGTCAGGCCGAGGGTTTCCCCGTAGAACCGCTTCGCCGCCGCCACGTCGTCCACCGCGAATCCGCTGAACGGTTGCCCGTGCTGGAACATCGTCGCCTCCTTTGCCGATCGGGTGGGATCTGGCCCGCAACGAGGCGCCCCGGGATGTCCCGCCCGGTCGCGTCCCGGAGCCGCTGCCGCCACGATTTACGACGGCATAAGGTCGTCGTTCGACGCTGCCCAGAATCGACAACGCCCCCGCCGAGCGTGCACGACCTGCGGTCGCCCGCCTGGACGGTGGCCCGGCTGCGGTCTGTGCCGATTGCCAGCTTTCTGCCATACCCGCGGCCGGACCGTCCTTCTAGCCTAGGCGGCGAGATCGATCCGCGACGCGGCCAGGGAGGCCCGTTCCCTCAACGGGCGCGCGGGCTGAAACCCTGCCGAGGAGGCTCCGATGATCGCGACGCTACCGGACATCCGCTCCCAGCGCGGGCTCCGCCCCGGCCGCTGGCTCGTCGACGACGCCCACTCGGCGGTGCTCTTCTCGATCCGCCACCTCGGCCTCTCCCGGGTGCGCGGCCGCTTCGACCGCTTCGAGGCCACCCTCGACGTCGGCCCGTCCCTGGCGGAGACACGGGTCGCGGCGACGATCGACCTGGCCTCGATCGACACCAACAACGTTGACCGCGACACCCACCTGCGATCGAGCGACTACTTCGCCGTCGACCGCCACCCGACGATGCGCTTCGTCTCGACCGCGATCACGGGGACGGGTAGCCGTCGGCGACCTGGCGCTGAACGACCGCATCCGACCGATCGATCTGGACGCCGAGTCCCACGGCACCCAGGAGTTTCCCGGTCAGAACCGGATCCACGCCGGCTTCTCCGCCACCGGCCGCCTCCGCCGGAGCGCGTTCGGGATCGACTTCGGGATAATGCCGCTCGGCACCGACAGGCTGGCGCTGGGCGACGAGGTCGAGATCGAGCTGGACCTCGAGTTCGTGGAACCCCGGGGCTAGCACCCCGACGGAACCGCCAACACTCGCGCCGACGGGCGTCGAATCGGAGGATCACCAGCGATGGACGCACGCCAAGCCGGGCAGACGGCCCGATCTTGGGTCGAGGCCGAAATCGCCGCCGGGCGGTGGCCGGGCCTCCGCGCCGCTCACCTCGTCGGCGGCATCACGTCGATGCCGCCGACGGAGCCGTTCCCGGCCGCCAAGGACGTCGACCTCCACCTGATCTTCGCCGAGGGCAGTCCGGCGCTGGCGGGGGAGGGGCCGCTGTCCGGCATCCTCGAAGCGTCGTTCGGCGGTATCGCGATCGAGGCCGGGCTGAAGTCGGTCGCCGACTACCGCTCGCCCGAGGTCGTGCTGGCCAACCCCGAGATCGCCCACCACCTGACCGGCGATGTCGTCCTCTACGACCCCGACGGTCTGCTCCGCGATCTCCAACCTCCCGTCCGCCGCGGGTACCCGCGCCGTCGCTGGGTCCGCGCCCGCCTCGACCATGAGCAGCGGGGGCAGGCGGGCGCGCTGGAGATGCTGCGACTGGCGCGGGCGAGCTGGGGCGCTTCGGCCGAGGTCAACCTCCTCGGCTACTCAACGACCTTCGCCACCGCAGCCCTCCAGGTGGCAGCGCTGGATCCGCCGCGGATGGGCAGCCGCTCGCTGCTGCGCCTGGGCGAGTCCCTCGCCGCACACGACCGGGGCGACCTCTACGAGGAGATCCTGGCCGTCCTGGGCGTGGCGACCGCCGATCGGGCGACAGCCGAGCGCCTGCTGGCGGAGGCAATCGAGGCGTTCGATCTGGCGACCACGATCCAGCGGCCAACCGAGGCGTTCGGGCCGTTCCAGCACAAGCTCCACCGCCACCTCCGGCCGTACTTCGTTGATTCCTGCCGGTCCCTGCTGGCGGAGGGTTTCCACCGGGAAGCCCTGGGCTGGGTCCTCCCGTACCACCTCGCCACCGCCGACGTCATCCTGACCGACGGGCCGGCGGCGGCACGCCCGGTCTTCGCCGCCCGCCAGACCGCACTCCTGCGCGTGCTCGGGCTCGACACGGCGGAGGCCCGCGCCTCCGCCGCCGCCCGCGCGACCCGGACCTACCATCGGATCTTCGTGCTGGCGGAAGAGATCATCGCGGCCCATCCTGGGGTCGTGGACTGAGGAGTCCACACCGCCCCCCGCCGCGCTTGGGTGGTCGTTGGCCGGCAAATGTCATGATCCGCCGAGAGGCCGGAGGGAGGGGAACAATGGACCAGGGACGAGCTGCCCCCCAAGGGGACTCCTGGCGGGTGGTGGTCTTCACCAACCTCGGCGGCGGGACGGTCTACAGGCTGTTGGACGACATCCTCCGTCCACTCGGCCACCGGATCGTCGGCGTCGTCACCACGCCGGGGCCGACGCGGCGGCGGAGCCGGTCGTACCTCGACGTCGTCGCGGCCGTCCCCCCCGAGGTCGATGTCCTCGTCTCCAACCACCCGGGGCGGTGGGCCGCGATGCTGGCCCCGCTGCGGCCCGACCTGATCGTCGGCGGCAGCTTCCCCTGGCGGATTCCGGCCGACGTGCTCGCCCTGCCCCGGCTCGGCGCGATCAACCTCCACCCGTCCCGCCTGCCCCGGCACCGCGGCCCGGACCCGATCCGCTGGGCAGTCCGCAGCGGCGACCCGGAGCTGGGCTTCACCGTCCACCGGATGGACCCGCACTTCGACACCGGACCGATCCTGGCCCAGGGGAGCGCCCCGATCGCCGACGACGACCACGGCGACGCGCTGATCGAGAAGCTTTACCCGGTGGTCCCGGGCCTTGTCCGGCAGGCGATCGAACGGGTCGCCCGGGGCGATCCGGGCGACCCCCAGGACGACGCGGAGGCCACCTACGCCGGCCTCTTCGAGGAGGAGTGGCGGACGATCGACTGGTGGCGGCCTGCGCGGGCGATCCACAACCAGGTCCGCAGTTGGTCGCTCGTCGGCGACGACGGCCAGGGCACCCTCGGCGAGATCGACGGCGAGCCCGTCCGGATTGCCCAGACGCGGCTCCTGCCCGGCGGGGAGGCCAGCTCGGCGCCTCCCGGAACCGTCCTCGCCCGGAACGGCGGCCGGATGGTCGTCCGGTGCGGGGACGGCCCGATCGAGATCGTCGCCTGGAGCCGACCGGAGACCGGCCACCGCGCCGAACCGGCCGCGAACGGCGTGCCGGCTGGTAGTCCGGATCAGCCCCCGCCTGCACCCGGCCAGAGCCCGGCGGGCACGCGGCAGACGACGGTGTAGGCCGGGTTGTAGACGTTGCCGACCTCGTATTGGACGACCTGGCCGAGCAGGAGGCCGGCGGCGACGGGGTCGAGCCCCTCCTCGCCGAGCCAGTCGGCCATCTCGGTCGTGGCGTGCTGGAGGGCGCCGTCGAGGGGGCGGGCGTTGCCGACCGTGAAGCGGCCGGCGCCGTCCTCGCCGCGCGGCCAGCCGATGGCCCACCCCTTCCGCAGCGAGAAGGTCACGGTCATCTCGCAGGCGGTCTCGACGCCGGTGCCGGCGATCTCGCCGTCGCCCTGGACGGCGTGGCCGTCGCCGAGGAAGAACAGGGCGCCGTCGGTCGCGACTGCGAACCAGACGGTGCAGCCGGCGCGGAAGCCGCGCCAGTCCATGTTGCCGCCGTGGCGGCCTGAGGTGGCGGTCGAGATCGCCTGGCCGCCGGCCGGGGCGACCCCGAAGCAGCCGACCATCGGGGCGAGCGGCAGGACGAGCCCCTCCAGGCCTTGGGGGGGCGCTTCGGGTCGGGTGGTGCCGGCCCCCCGGTCGATGCTCCAACGGACGGGCTCGCCTCCCGGGGCGAAGCGGACCGCCGCCTCCGGCTCGACGACGTTGGCGGCCAGCCCGGGCCGGGTCCAGCCCCAGTCGCGCGCCGGGACGACGGCCTCGATCGCCACCCCCAGAGCGTCGCCCGGCTCCGCGCCCTCGACCCAGATCGGCCCCGTCATCGGGTTGGGCCGCGATCCGCGCTCGACCCCGCCGTCGTCGAGGCCGCGGGCGTCGAGGGTGGCGGCGGTCAGGCTGTCTCCGGGGAGGAGGCGGAGGACGGGTTCGAACGGACCGAGCGCGTTGTGGAAGCGGTCGGGGTCGAGACGGTGGTGGGTCATGGGCAGCAGGGTAGCAGACGGAGGCGGGGAGTCGAGGAGTCGTGAGTCGTGGGTCGGTGGGGGAGCGTGGGTGTCACCCCCCATCATCCTGAAGCGGAGCCGAAGGATCTCTCGCCGACTCCGGCAACGGTCGAACGCACCCCGCCCCGGCGGCAAAGGCCCTTCGCTCAGGACGACAGGCAGACGACACCGCTTGTTCTCGCCTTCGCGCGTCAATGATTCCTTCATGCAGATATGCCGATATCGTGATATAATGGGTTCACCAGCCAAGGGTTGGGCGTGAATAAGGGGGTCGAGATGAAGTCGTTTTGGAACAGGTGGACGCGGGCGCACGGTGCCGGCGGGGCTGGAACCCGCTTTTCCCGCTACTATGGCGATGTTGCCAGGGCAGGTGTCGGCTACCCGACCGCCGACGAGGCGCGGCGGGACATGGTTCGGCACGATCGGGTCGTCAACCGCTACTCCTGGGTGCGGTAGGGCACGCCGGGCGCGCCAACGCCCGAGCTGCTTCCTGCCCAGATCCGACGCCCCCGGGGAATCCCCTGGGGGCGTCGCCGTGTTCCTCGGCCGCGTCGAAACCCGGGCCGAAAGCCGGTCGATCACGCCGATCGGCGGGGGAGGGTCCCCGGCCGCGCCGGACGCCCCGGTTCGCAGGCCGCGCGGCGACCCGTGCGACAATCGCCGCCATGATCTCCCGGCCCGACCGCGCCCCGGTCGCCAGCGAACCCTCGCCCGCCGGGCTCGGCGGCGCACCGGCCGCCGCCGGCGCCCACCCCGCCGTCATCGCCACCCTCCGGCAGGCCATCGCCGCCGGCGGCGGCCGGATCACCTTCGCCGACTACATGGCCACCGCCCTCTACCACCCGGTAGGCGGCTACTACCTGCAAGCCGAGCGCCGGCCCGGCCGCGGCGGCGACTTCCTGACCGCGCCGGAAGTGCACCCGTTCTTCGGCCGGACCCTGGCCCGGCAGGTCGTCGAGTGTCGGGAACGGCTCGGCCGACCGCGCCCCTTCGTCGTCCGCGAGGACGGAGCCGGCACGGGCGTCCTTGCCTTCGACGTCATCTCGGGGCTTGCCGACGAGGCGCCGGAGGCGCTCGACGGGCTGCGCTACCGGCTGGTCGAGCCCAATCCGCACCGCCGGGCGGAGGCGCTGGCGGCCCTGGCCGGGTCCGGCTTCGGTGGGGTCGTCGAGGCGACGGCGCCCGACGCCATCGAACCGTTCGAAGGGGTCGCGCTGGCGAACGAGGTGGCCGACGCGCTGCCCGTCCACCGCCTGGTCTCGCGCGACGGCGCCCTCCGGGAGGGGTGGGTGGTCCGCCATGGCGACGGCTTCGGCGAGGAGGAGGGGCCGCTCTCGCCGGCGATGGCCGCCTTCGACCCGGCCGCCTACCTGGCGCGGGTCGGGGTCGTCCCGAAGGAGGGTGACCGGTTCGACCTCTCGCCGGCGGCGGCGGTCTGGATGGCCGGCGTCGCCCGCTCGATCCGGCGCGGCTACGCGGTCGTCGTCGACTACGGCTACCAGGCGGCCACCCTCTACCGGGACCACCGGTTGCGGGGGACCGTCCGCGCCCACCGCCGCCACGCCGTGACCGACGATCCCTTCGGCGATCCCGGCCGCGAAGACCTCACGGCGCACGTCGACTTCACGCTGCTGGCCGAGGCGGCCGGGCGGGAGGGGATGGCCCCCGCCGGGTTCACCACCCAGGCGGCCTTCCTCGCCTCGCTCGGCCTGGGCGACCTTCTGGTGCGGCTGGGCGAAGACCCGGGGACGACCCCGGCCGCCTACTACGCGGCCCAGGCCGCCATCCTGCGCCTGGTCGACCCCGGCGGGATGGGCCGCTTCGGGGTGCTGGTCCTGGCGAAGGACGCCCCGGTCGAGCCGCCGCTGCGCGCCTTCGGGGTCCGGCTGTGAGACGTGGAGACGAGAAGACGAAGAGACGTGGACGAGGCTCCGCGGCAGGACGGATGGGGCTAGAGCCGCCGCCGGCGTGCTCCGTCGTCTTCTCGACTCCTCGTCCCGGGGGGATTGCTGTGGCGGACGAACCGACCGTGACCTACCGGTTTCTCTGCGGCGCGGGCATGGACCCGTCGGCAGTGCGCCGCGCCTATCCGGGGGCGCGGTTCGTCGCCCGCGCCCGCCTGCTGCCTCCCGACGACGGCCCCCCGGAAGGAATCTGGGGCATCCTCCTGGAGGTGCCGGCGGACCGGGCCGGGAGCCACCCCGACGCGGCTCGGAGCGTGGTCGCCGACGACGGCCGGGCCTACGATGCCTGGGCCGAGGAAGGCCCCGGCGGCGATCCGGTGGCCGTTCTCGCCGCCGCTCGCTACTGGGAGCTGCCGCCGGCCTACGTGCATGCCCTGCCCGGTTGGAGCGACCCTGGCGACGGGGCGTGACCGGGATCGCCCCTGACCCGGAGGCAGAGGCCGACGAGACGACCGCGTTCCTGCCTCCCCCGATGGCCGCTCCCAGGGAGAGGCGCTACGTCATGCCCAACGCCGGCGGCATGCCGGCAACGTCGACGAAGCGGAAGGACGCGGCACCGGCCCGCGAGGTCGCCGGCGCGGGTCCGAGCAGGGCGGACTCCTCGCCGAGGGGTGGGGTGACCGGGCGATGACCGCCGCCCGCGGCGCTGGCGGTCGGGGAATTGGCGCCGGAGACGGCGCCGATCGACGACCGCGCCTCGTAGCGGTCGGCACGGGCGGCGGGTCGCCCACCTCGTTGGGCCGCAGGTGTCAGCCCCCTCGTCCTTGAGGCGTTCGCTACGGTAGCGCGACGGGATCCCACCAGGCGCTCAGCTCCTCGGAGTGGACCTTTTCCGGCCCGCGGTCGATGTACGCCTCGACGAACTCGCGGACGGTTTCCTCCGTCACCTCCTCCTCGTCCAGTTCGAGGGTCCGTTCCCAGGCCGTCAGCGCCACGTCCGCCTCCATCTCCGGGTAGGGGGCGGCGATGACGAGGACGGGGTAGCCGGTCGCCGGGTCGGCGAAGCGCTGCAGTAGGGCGACGACCTCCGGGCAATCGCACGAGTACTGGAGCAGGACTCCGCCGTGCTCCAGGTTGTGGATCTGGTTGCCGTCGGGGATCGGATCGTCGTGGACGCCCCAGGGCGCCCACTCCTGGAAGTGGGCGCCGGAGGTCGGTGGCGCGGTCGCGTACGGGGCGTGGGGCTCGCCCGGGTCGACGTGCTGGTTGGCCGCGCCCGTTATCGGGTCGAGCCGTCCCGGCAGCTCGTCGGCACGGTCGGCGGCGACCGTCAGGCCGGCCAGCAGGTCTTCCCGCGCCGCGTCCGAGGACGCGTCGTAGGCGTCGCTCGGCAGGCGCTGGGCGATCAGCAGCAGTTCGCCTTCGCCCAGCTGGCGGCACTCGAGATGGCGGACGGCATCGCCGCTCTCGGCCCCGACGAAGCGATAGACGACGTAGGCCCGGCGCTCGGAGAACCCGGTGATGCCATGACCGAACTGGTTGGCCACGGCTTCCGCTTCGCCTGCGCCGTCGAGACCGGCGTAGATGTCCGCGAAGCCGCCGACGCATTCGCGCGGCGTCATGTCCGGGTTGTCCGGCCGGAACGGGTAGAGGTCGACGGTGCTCGTGCCGTCGCTGAGCACGAACCGCTCCGTCCCGTCGTCGTTGCGCTCTTGCAGCAGCTCCCACCGCCCCGGGTCCCAAGTCAGGGCGAAGTCGAACGCGTCGCTCGCGTACGCGTCGGAGGGGGTGGACGACACCGGCGGTTCGGCCGGGCTGCCGGTCGGAGCCGTCGGGGCGGTTGAGTTCGGGGCCGCGGACTCGGCCACGGCCGACGTCTCCACGCTGGCGACCAGCGCCTCGACGGCCGGGAACGGCTCCGCGAACCGGTCCGCCCGGTCGCTGAAGGAGATGCCGAGCAGGGTTCCGTCCGTCCCCAGCGGGCGGCACTCGAGGTACATGCGGGCGGCGACGGCCTCGCCCTCGGCCCCGATCGTGCCGTCCCCGTCCAGATCCTCGGTGGCGAGGTACGGCTCGGTTGTGGCGAAGGCGCGACCACCCTCCTCGGTGACCTCTGGGATCTCCTGGTCGAAGACCTCCTCGGCAATCGCCGACAAACAGGCGGCCGCGTCGCCGTCGTAGCCTTCGATTCCCTGGAAGCGGACCCGGCCGAGGCCGTCTGGTCTCTCCCCTTCCCCGACTGCGACGAGTTCCAACTCGTTGCTCACGGAGTCTTCCGCCCATTCCGCCTCGTCCCAGGCAAGGCTCCAGCCGTAGTCCGGGCTGACGTACCGGTTCCCGTCAACACCACCGCCCGTGCCGGCGGCGGCCGGATCGGTTGGCTCCTGCGCGACCACCGACTCGGTGGATTCGTCGTCTGCCCCGTTGATGAGCACGAACGGGTACCCCGGGATCGGCACGCAACCCCCGAGCTCCAGACAGGAAGCCTGGAAGCCCGCCACCCCGAAGAAGGTGTCCTCTGGCACCCCGTCGGCCCCCTGGAGGGAGACCGCCGCCACGACGGGGCCGACCCGAATCCAGCCGGCGTAACTGGAGGGCCCGCTGGCGCCGCCCGTCGCCGCGACGACGGACTCCTCACCGAAGGCGCCGATCTCGTCCCGCAGGCTGGACGACCAGGGCCGCCGCGACCACTTGCTCGAAGTTGTCGAGGACGAGGAGGCAGTGGCGCCTCCGCATCGACTCGATCAGGGCCTCGGCGAGCGGCCGGTCCCCGGTTTCCCGCACCCCGAAGACATCGGCCAGGGCGGGGACCACCATCTCCGGGTCGGCGACCGCGGCCAGCGGGACGAAGCAGGCGCCGTCGGCGAACTCGGCGTCGAGGGCATCGGCGACGGCCAAGGCGAGCCGGGTCTAGCCGACCCCGCCCGGCCCGGTCAACGTCATCAAGCGGACGTCGGGGTCGCGCAGCAGCGCCCCGGTCACCGCCACCTCGGTCTCGCGGCCGACGAGCTTCGTCGGCGACGCCGGCAGCACGCCGCCGCGGTTGAGGAGGGAACTCTGGATCGACATCGGCCCCTTCCAACGCGAGGCAGGAACGGCGCGGGTCGCGCTCGTTCGCGCCGCGGGCCTCGTGCAGGGAGGGAGCGTGAGCGGCCCGAAGTGCTGCGTCTACTGTACGCGCTCCCCGACCCGACTGCCCGGCCGCAACCGGCCTCGGTGCCCTCGACGGAGGACTCCGCGTTGGCGCGGTGTCACGCCCCCACCGCGCTCCGGACCGGCGTTGGCTCGTAGTGGCGCATCTCCCGGATGTCGCCGACGTAGGGGCCGATGGCGGCGAAGAAGTCCCGGAACGCGGGGCTCCGGCGGAACCCCTGGAGGTGGCCCTCGGCCGAGTCCCACTCGATCCGCAGCGTGTATTGGCCGGGGTCCTCGGCGCAGCGCGCCAGCTCCCAGCCGAGGCAGTGGGGCGAGGGGCGGAGGACCTCCTGGGCGGCGGCGTAGGCCGCCTCGAAGGCGGCCCGGCGGGGCTCGTCGATCTCGTAGCGGATGTACTCGACGATCATGCGGCATTGGCTCCCTGGACGGCGAGACACGGCAGCTTGGCGTTCTCCCGGATGGTAGCGTGGAACTCCGCCCCCGGCACCACCTGGATGGCGAGGAGCGCCGGTGCCTTTGCTGGGGGGACGTCAGCCCCGTCGCCACGGCGGTGCTGGGGCTCCGGCGGGGCATCGGCCGCCGCGATCTACGGAACGACCGGCAGCGTCAGCGTGAAGACGCTGCCGGCCCCCGGCGTGCTCTCGACCGCGATCGTCCCGCCCTGCATCTCGGCCAGGCGGCGGGCGATCGTGAGGCCGAGGCCGCTCCCCCCGTACCGCCGGGTGGTGCCCGCGTCCGCCTGCCCGAACTCCTCGAAGATCCGAGGCAGCGCTTCCGGGGCGATCCCGATCCCGGTGTCGACGACCTCCACCTCGACCGCGCCGGGAACCGTCCGGGTGCCCACCCGCACCGCCCCCGCCTCGGTGAACTTGACGGCGTTGCCGACGAGGTTGAGGAGAATCTGCCGCAGCCGCATCGGGTCGGCCACGACCGGAGGCAGGTCCGCCGACGGATCCTCCTGCAGCGCGAGCCCCTTGCGCCCGGCAAGGGGCGCGAGCTGGTCCAGCACCTCCCCGACGATGCCGGCGAGGTCCACCGCTTCCATCCCCAGCTCCAGCCGACCGGCTTCGATCCGCGACAGGTCGAGCAGGTCGTCGATCAGCCCCAGGAGGCGGTCCGCGCCCTCGGCGATCTGGCGGACATCGCCGGCCTGCTCCGCCGAGAGCGGGCCGGCGAGGCCGTCCAGCAGGAGGTGGGCGTAGCCGATGATGGCGTTCATCGGGGTCCGCAGCTCGTGGCTCATCGTCGAGAGGAACACACTCTTGAGGCGGTTGGCCTCCTCCGCCGCCTCGAGCGCTGCCCGCAGCTCCTGCTCGGCCGTCTTCCGCTCGGTGACGTCCTGCTTGACCCCGAGCCAGTAGGCCGGCCCCGCGGTCTGGACCAACACGGCCTCGTCGCGGACCCACAGGTACCGGCCGTCGGCCGCCCGCTCCCGGTACTCCAGGCGGAACGGTTCGCCAGTCCGCGCGGTCCGCTCGACTTCTGCCCCCACCCCCTCCCGGTCGTCCGGATGGAGCCGGTCCCGCCAGGTGGCGGCCCACTCCTCGGGGGTGTAGCCGAACATCGGGAGCGTCCGGGGGTTGACGTAGACCGCCCGCTCGGGGTCGTCGGCGGGTTGGACGTAGACGAGGGCCGGGAGGTGATCGAGCACCTCCCGCTGGCGAGACTCGGCGGCCCGGAGCGCCTCCTCGGCCAGTCGGCGGTCCGTTACGTCGCGGGAGTTGACGACGATGCCGGCAACGGCCGGGTCGGCGAGGAGGTTGGTGCCGAGCGCCTCCAGCCACCGCCACGACCCGTCGGCGTGGCGGAAGCGGAACTCGACCGTGGGCCGGCGGGCCGGGTCGGCGACCAACGAGGCGAATTCGGCCAAGGTCGCCTCGCGATCCTCGGGGTGCACGAAGGCGAAGGCGTTCTGGCCGACGAGAACCTCCGGCTCGTGGCCGAGGATCCGCGTGATCGCCGAACTCTCGTAGCGGATCGTGCCGTCGGGACCGAGGATGGTGACGAGGTCGGTGGCATTGGCGATCAGCGAGCCGAAGCGTGCCTCGCTCGCCCGCACCAGATCCTCCGCCCGCTTGCGGTCGCTGACGTCGACGACCACCCCCTGCCAGCAGGTCGGCGCCCCTGCGGCGTCCCGGACCAGCACGGCCTCGTCGCGGACCCAAACCCACCGGCCGTCCGCCGCCCGCACCGGGTACTCGCAGCGGAACGGCTCGCCGTTCTGGTTGGACCGGGCGTCCTCTGCGGCAAACCGCTCGCGGTCTTCCGGGTGCACCACCCGGATCCAGAAGCCGGGGTCGGTCAGGTAGGCGTCGGCGTGGTGGCCGAGCAGCTCTTCGATCCGGGGGCTGACGTACCGGTGGGGGCCATGGGCGGCCCCATCGACCGGCTCGAGGTAGACGACGGCGGGCAGCCGTTCAACCAGCGACCTGAAGCGTCCCTCGCTCTCGCGCAGCGCCGCCTCGGTCCGCTTGCGCTCGATGCCCTGGGCCAGGAGGTGGGCGGCGTCGGCGAGGGCGACCAGGTCCTCCTCGGCCAGCGGCGAGCGGGCGAAGAGCGCCGCCACGCCGACGAGCCGGCCCTCGACCAGGAGGGGCTGGCCGGCGAACGCGACCATCCCCTCCCGCCGCGCCCAGTCTTGGTCGGCGACCAGGGGGTCGTTCGGCACGTCGTTGGTCAGGTGCGGTCTCCGCTCCGCGGCGATCCGGCCGATCTTGAACGCCCCGACGGGGACGCGGGCGTGGGTACCGTCGAGGTGGGTGTAGCAGCCGGCGCTGGCGCGCAGGATCAGGACCTCGCCGGTGTCGTCCAGCAACCAGACGCGGGCGAAGGCGGCCCCGAGGCAGGTGACCATCGCCTCGGCGCTCCGCCGGAGGGCGCCGTCCAACTCTCCGCCGCCTGCGAGTGCTGCCGCGACATCGGCCCGCAGCGCCGCGTGCTGGGCCTGACGCCGCAGCCGCGCCTCGGCCGCCCGGCCCTCGGTTACGTCCTGGATCTGGACGACGCCGTGGAGTGGCCTGCCGGCCCCGTCCCGGGTAAGGGTGACGATGGTCCGCGCCCAAACCACCCGCCCGTCCTTGCGGACGTAGCGCGTCTCCCGTCGGAAGCTCGGGCTCTCGCCGGTCAGGAGCGCCCGCACCGCGGAGCGGTCGGCCGCCAGGTCGTCGGGGTGGGTGATCTCCTCGAAGGAGCGGCCGATCAACTCCGCTTCGGCGTAGCCGGTGAGATCGCAGAGGGCGCGGTTCACCTGGACGAAGCACCCTCCGGGCGTCGCCAGCCCCATGCCGATCGGGGCGTCGGCGAAGGCGGCCCGGAAACTCGCCTCGCCCGCCCGCAGGGCCTCCTCCGGCCGCCGTTCGACGCCGCGCCGCATGAAGGCGGCGTAGACCGGGCCGTCGCCGCCCGGGACAGCCACCGCCCACGCCTCGACCGGGACGAGCACGCCGTCCTTCCGTCGCACCTCCAGGTCGCCCCGCCACCGTCCCTCGGCCACGAACCGTTCCAACCCGCTCGCCGCCCAATCGGAACCCGGGACGACGAGGTCGCCGACCGCGAGTTCGCGGAACTCCTCCAGCCCGAAGCCGAACAGATCGAGCGCGGCCGGGTTCGCGTCCAGGCAGCGGCCCCGCTCGTCGGCGACGAGGACCGCGTCCGGCGAGCCGGCGACCAGGGCGCTACACAGATCGGCGGCCAGCGACGCAGGAGGACTCGGGGGTGGCGGGGCGGAGGTTCGGTTGGGCATATCGAGGATCCTGCCGGCGGGGGCGTCGTTCCACCGACAAGGATAGACGCTCGCTTGGGGACCGGGGTAAGTGTGTCCGGTCAAGTTGTCTCCGGCGCGGACCAGGTTCGCCTGCCCGCGTCCGCAGGCGTTGGCGCCGCCCTAACCGCTCCCACGCCCGCCTGCGGTCGGCCAGCAGCGTGCCCGTCCGCACCGCCGGCAAGAGGTGCTGGCCCGTAGCTCTCACCCCGCCCGCCGCTCCACCGTCGGGAACGCCAAGACACGCGGGTCGGAGGTCATGTCGTGCAGCCGCTCCGGCCTACCCGACGAGCCCAGCGTGGCAGGGAGAGAGTCGGACGGGCGGCGCCGCTTCTCCTTGACGCGCTCCAGCCGCCACGGCGCCCGGTCAAGCTCGCCCTCTGGCGCGCTCGTGCAGGTCAGATTGTGGCACGGCCGGCGGCGGATTCGGTGCCAAACCACCCACGGTGGTGCATACCACGGACCACCGTCTGGGCAGGTGAACCAGGGCCGGGGGCCGCCGAGGAGGCGCGGCGTCCGCACCGGCTCGCGCATCGGCCGCGCGATCTCTCCTGCCTGCCCCCGAGTTCGGAGATCGGCTCCGCCCGCTCGAAGGGGCGTCCGTGGCAGACATCGGTCTCGGCCGTCTCTTGCTTATCGTGGTTCCGCCTCAGGCCGTCGCACGTGGACAGACGAGGCCCCGTGGAGGCGACGGCACCCCGGATGAGAACACTCTCATCCGCTTATCACCGTCACCTCACCCCGCGGGCACAGGATAGGGAATGTGGTCGGGTCCGTGATCCGACTGGCACGGTCGGACGTTGGGCGGCCGGTGACGCCCGTTCTCCAACCAAAGGAGGCGTTGGGTGAGCTACCAGAAGCTGGAGGGTCTGGTCGAGACGGTGGCTCTCGGAACCAACAGGCGGGGCCCGCTCCGGGGAATCGGTGGGATCACGCTGAGCGCCGTCTGCGTGGCGGCCACGGCAACCGTCGTCGGGGACGACGACCGCTGCCGCCGCCGTTGCTTGCGGGGATGCCGGCGGCGGGGTTGCGGCAATCGCCGCGATTGCTGCTGCGACGACTAGAACAGCGGAGCGAGGGGGGCAGATGCCTTGTCGGCCTCCGCTCGCTCGTGTCGATCGAGAATCGGGAGGTCCAGATGAACAAATTGGTAACACTCGTGGTTGTACTGTTCCTGACGGCCGTCTCCGGGGCGGCAACGGCGCCAGAGGTTGCGGCCGAAGAGCGGACGTGCACCGGCACCATCAGTGCCACAACGGTCGACAACGTGCGGGTCCCGAGCGGCAAGAGCTGCACGCTGGACGGCACCTCCGTCAAGGGGACGGTCAAGGTCGAACGCGACGCCACGCTCAAGGCGAAGGGCGTTCGGGTGATCGGCAACATCCAAGCCGAGAACCACCGGCTCGTCGTTGTCAACGGCGGCTCCACCGTCGGCGGCTCGATCCAGGTCGATCAGGGTGGCGCCTACAAGGTGGTCGGGGTCAAGGTGACCGGAAGTATTCAGGCAAAGTCGAACAACGGCGACTCGCTCCTGCGCAACAACCGGGTGAACGCCGATATCCAGGTCATCAGCCACCGGAACGGTGTCGAGATCTCGACCAACCGGGTCGACGGCAACCTCCAGTGCAAGGAGAACAGCCCGGCCCCGATCGGCGGCGGCAATGTCGTCCAAGGCAACAAGGAAGACCAGTGCAAGAACCTGTAGCGTAAGCATCCCCCGCATGCCACTGCGCCGACGGTCGCTGGGCGAAGCACCACGCAGGGCAGGGGTGACCCAAGTTCTCCGAAGGCGACGGCGCCGGGCTCCTGCCCGGCGCCGTCGCGCCGTCCCGCCACGGCGCTCCGTGCAGGACTGCCCCGGGCCACGACGGAGGCCTCTACCGAAGCCGGGTGGTCGATGGGGTTCGCGCCGCCCGCCCATCCTCGTCATCCTGCGGCGAAGCCGCAGGATGACGGGGCGTGTCGGGACAACGGGGTAGGCAACCCCAACGCCCGGATTCCGTATCAGTCCGGTTCGCGGTGCCGGTCGGTGCCGTCCGGTTGGGCCCGGGACCAGCCGGCGATCGCGACGAGGGCGCGGGCCAGCCGCTCCCGGACGTCTCGCGACGCCGCCGGCGGCCAGTCGCGGAACCCGGCGCCCGACTTGACGCCGGTGCGGCCGGCGGCGACCGTCTCCCGCAGCAGCGGCGGCACCTCGGGCGAGGCGGCGATCTCGGGCACCAGCCGCTCCATCACCCGGAGCACCACGTCCAACCCGGCGAGGTCCATCGCCGCGAAGGGGCCAAGGACGGCGAGGCGGCGGCCGAAGCCGCTGGTGACGACGGCGTCGACGTCCTCCGCCGTGGCGATCCCCTCGGCGACGATCGCCAGCGCTTCCCGGAAGAGGGCGGCCTGGAGCCGGTTGGCGACGAACCCTGCCACCTCCCGCTGGACAATGACGGGCTGCTTGCCGATCCCCGTCAGCAGCTGGCGGACCGCTTCGAGGGTCTCGGCGGATGTCGCCGGCGACGGCACCAGCTCGACCAGGGGGAGCAGGTGGGGCGGGTGGAAGTAGTGGGCGACCAGCACCCGCTCCGGGCGGCGCGTCACCACCGCCAACTCGCTCGGCGGGAAGGTCGAGGTGTTGCTGGCGAGGATGGCGCCCGGCGGGCAGAGCGCGTCGAGTTCGGCGAAGAGGGCCTGTTTGAGCGGCAGCTCCTCGGGGACGGCCTCGACGACGAGGTCGGCGTCCGCGACGGCCTCCCCGAGGAGGGTGGTCGGGTGGATCCGGGCGAGCGTCGGGGTGACGCGGTTCGGCTCGATCGCGCCTGCATCGACCAGCGTCGCGAGATCCTCCCCGCTCGCGGCGAGCGCCTTGGCCAGGATCTCGTCGGTGCGGTCGTGGAGGCGGACCGGGTAGCCCGCCAGCGCGAACCCGAGGGCGATGCCGTGTCCCATGTAGCCGGCGCCGACGACCGAGATGTGACGGATACCTGGCGTTGTCTCCATCGTCGTCCCCCTGGCAAAGGGTCGGTTCTTCCCGAGCCGCGAATCCACCGGCCGGCCTAGGCGAGCGGCAGCCGCACCGCCGTCCCGTCGCGGGCCGAGCGGTAGAACGCCTCGATCGCTTCCTGGGCCGCGCGGGCAACCGCCGGCCCGACCGCGCCGGTGGCGGGACGGCCGGCGCGGAGGAGGTCGACGAAGTACCGCTGCTCGGCGCCGCCCGAGCAGAGGTCACGGGATGGCGGCGGGGGCCGATGCCAGCGGCGGCGGTTGGGAGACGCCCGCCCGCCGGCCGGCGGCGGCACGTCCAGCTCGGTCCAGCCGGTCGGGACGGTGGGATCGCGGGTGCTCCAGAGGTCGACGCCCCCGTGCCCGACGGCGAGCGTGCCGTGGGTGCCGTGGTAGGAGGTGTCGAGCGGCGCCTCGCCGACCTCCCCCCACTTCGCGTCGAGAACCCCCAGCGCGCCGCTGCCGAAGCGAAGGATGGCAACCGCGTTGT
This sequence comes from uncultured Thermomicrobiales bacterium, assembly GCA_902806345.1. GTDB lineage: Bacteria > Chloroflexota > Chloroflexia > Thermomicrobiales > UBA6265 > CADCWF01. Next base: position 4,252 of record CADCWF010000121.1, on the reverse strand, counting down.
CCTCGACGGCGGGCGGCAGCTCCGGGTGGTGCCCGATCTGGGCGGCGAACCCGCTCACCTCGACGATCGGGCCGAGGAGGTCGATGAACTCGGCGAGGCGGTAGCACGCCTCGTCGACGAAGGCGCCGCCGCCGTTGCGGCGCTCGTCGAACAGCCACTCCTGGAAGAAGGGCGAGCAGCCGTACTCGACCGGGCCGTTGTGGCCGATGACGCCGCGCACCAGGTAGGGCGTCCCGATCGCGCCGCCCCGGATCAGCGCCCCGGTCTCGGCGTAGGTATCGGCGAACGCCATGTGGTAGGCGACCATCAGGGTGATGCCCGAGGTGTCCACCGCCCGCGCGATCCGGTCCGCCTGGGCCAGGGTCGCCGCCATCGGCTTGTCCTGGTAGACGTGGACGCCGCGCTCGGCGGCCGCCTCGACGACCTCGGCCTTGGCCGCGTTGTCGCAGCAGACCAGGACGGCGTCGAGCCGCTCGCCGGCGAGCAGCGCCCGATGGTCGGGGTAGGTCGCCGGCAGACCCCACCGCCGGGCGGCCCGCTCGCGCAGTGCCGGGTGGGGATCGGCGGCGGCGACGAGCGCCACCCCGGGTACGGCCGCCAGGCCGTCGCCCATCTCCCAGACGTGGTCGCTGGTCATCCCGGCGACCCCGAACCGCAACGCTCGCCCGTCGGTCATCTCCGTCCCCCTCCCCGACGTGGTCCCTATGCTCCGGTCTCGCTCCGGTACCGCCGATAGGTCTCGACGTACTCCGCCAGACCGGCCCGGATGTCGGCGTAGCGGGGTTCGTACCCGAGCTGCTCGCGGGCGTTGGCGATGCTCAGCACCCCACGGTAGCGGATCTCGATCAGGTCCGCCTCGGAGAGGCCGGGGCCGATCTCGATCTCGGCGCCGGGGACGAGCTCGCCGACCAGCTCGGCCACCCGGCCGGCGGTCACCAAGGGCTGTCCGGTCGCGCCGTAGAACACGCGGTCCCCGATCCGGTCGGCCGGCTGGTGGGCGGCGAGCACCGCGAGCTGGGCGACGTCGGCGGCGTGGGTGTAGTCACGCGGGAACTCCCGTCCCTGGGCAAAGCGAGTCGGCAGCCCGTTGACCGCGTTCTCGACCATCGGTTTGACGTAGATCGGGTAGCGCATCCCGAAGCCGTAGACCGCCGACGGCCGGATCGTCACGAAGTCCAGCCCGTACGACTGGCGGTAGGCCCAGCAGAACGCCTCGGCCGCCACCTTGGCGGCGCCGTAGAAACTGGCGCCAGGGCCCTCCGTCGCCAGCAGCACCGGGTGGTCGGCGTCGATCGGCTCGGCGCGGACGCCCGGCAGGACGCCGATGGTCGAGAAGTTGACGAAGCGCCCCACCCCGAAGAGGCGCGACGCCTCGAGCAGGTTGAAGCTGCCGGTCAGGTTGACGTTGAGGGCCACGCTCGGTTGCCGGTGGAGGAGGACCGGGTTGGTGATCGCCGCGATGTGGATCACCGTTTCCGGCCGGTGCCGCTCCATCGCCGAGACGACGCTCGACCAGTCCTCGATCGCGCCCTGGACCAGGCGGACCCGGTCGGCGACGGGCCGCAGCCACCAGCGGGCCTCCGGGTCCGGCTCCCGGCTGTCGAGGGAGACGACCTCGTCGCCGCGCTCCGCCAGGAGGCGGACGACGTAGCTGCCGATGAAGCCGGCGCCGCCGGTGACGAGGACCCTACTGCCCATCTCGGTTGCTCCTTGCGTGCCGGATTCGCGAGGCTGCCCGGAAACCGGGAGCACTCCCGGCCCGTCTGCTGTGCGCCGAGCCCAAGGGAGGGAAGACGCTGGGCCGCGGGTGCCGGGTGTGTATCTGTCGCATCTGTCGCATCTGTCGCACCTTCACGGGGATGGGAGAGGGTTGCGACAGAAACCCGTCCGGGACCCCGTCACCGTGCCGTCCGCCCGAGCGGGGGCCAAGGACCTCCCGCCGCGGCGGCGCCGATTGTCCGGTTACAGCCGGAGTCGGATGAGGAGCCTTCGCCTCCGCTCGGGACGACGGCGGTCGCGCCGCGGTCGTTCCGGGCGCGTACCGGTTGTTCTACGCCTCCGGTGCGTGGGCGAAGACGATGGCACCGCGCCGTCTTCACAGCCCCGCGCCCAGCACCAGGTAGCCCCCGTCCACCCAGAGCACCTGGCCGGTGACGTAGTCGGAGGCGGGGGAAGCGAGGTAGACGACCGCGCCGGCGAGGTCCTCCGGCACGCCCGGCCGGCCGAGCGGGATGCGGGAGACGATCCGGGCCGACCGCTCGGGGTCGGCGTAGAGGGCCTCGGTCAGCTCGGTGTGGAAGGTGCCGGGGCCGATCGCGTTGACGCAGATCCCGAGGGGCGCCCACTCCAGCGCCATCGCCTTGGTCATCTGGGTGACGCCGCCCTTGACGGTGCCGTAGACGCTGACGTTCGGCCAGGCGCCGACGGCGGTCAGGGAGGAGATGTTGACGATCTTGCCGCGGATCTGGCGGTCGTCGGGCGGGTCGTGTTCGAGCATCTTCCGCGCGGCCCGCTGGCACATGAAGTAGACCGCCCGGAGGTCGACCGCGACCATCCGGTCCCACTCCTCCGGGGTCACCTCGAGGACCGGTTTGCGGAGCTGGGCGGCGGCGGCGGTGACGAGGATGTCGAGCCGGCCGAGGGCGGCGGCCGCGTCGTCGACCGCCTGGAGGGCGGCGTCCAGGTCGCCCAGGTCGGCCGCGAAGGTCATCACCCGCCGCCCCGTCGCCCCGATCTCGCGCGCCGCCGCGGCCAGCCGCTCCTCGCCCCGGGCGACGATCGCCACGTCGGCCCCGGCCTCGGCCAGGGCGCGGGCCATGCCCAAACCCAGCCCCTGGCTGCCGCCGGTGACGAGGGCGGCCTTGCCGTCGAGGCGCAGCCGGTCGAGGATCATCGCCGCCTCCCTCCCGCTCTCCCCGCCACTACGGTACTCGGTACAGCGGCGGTTCGCCGCGCAGCGCCAGGAGACAGTTCTCCGCCGTCATCTCGCCCATCCGGACCAGCCCGTCCGTCGTCTGGCCGGCGATGTGGGGGGCGAGGACGACGTTCTCCAGACCCGGATCCAGGAGGGGGCTGCCGAGCGGCGGCTCGGCGGCGAAGACGTCGAGCCCGGCGCCGCCGAGCCTGCCGTCTCGCAGGGCGACGGCGAGCGCCGCCTCGTCGACCAGGTTGCCGCGGGCGGTGTTGACCAGGAAGGCGCCCCGCCGCATCGTCGTGATCTCGGCGGCGCCGAGCAGGGGCCGCTCCAGCCCGGAGATGCCGGCGTGGAGGGAGACGGCGTCGGAGTTTGCCAGCAGCTCGGGCAGCGGCAGGAAGGCAACGCCGTGCGCGGCCGCGAACGCCTCGTTCGGGTAGGGGTCGTGGGCGACGACCGTCATCCCGAAGGCCTGGGCGCGGAGGCAGACCCCCTGCCCGATCCGGCCGAGACCGACGATGCCGAGGGTCCGGCCGCGCAGCTCGGTGCCGACGAAGTTGCCCCACCCGCCGGCCACCACGCTGGCGTGGGCCGGCACGATCCGGCGGGCCACCGCCAGCAGCAGGGCCAGGGTCAAGTCGGCGACCGAGTCGGAGATGGCGCCGGGGGTGGCGCTGACGACGATGCCGCGGGCGCGGGCGGCGGCGAGGTCGATCGTCTCGATGCCGACGCCGTGCTTGGCGATCGTCCGCAGCTTGTCGGCGCCGGCGATCACCTCGGCCGTCAGCTCGTCGGTGCCGGTGACGATGGCGTCGACGCCGACCAGCAGGTCTCGCAGCTCGGCGGCGCGGTAGGCACGGCCGATCGTGTTCGGGACCACCTCGCAGCCGGCCGCCTCCAGGCGGGCGACGGGCTCCGGCGACGCCTTGCCGAAGGAGCGGGAGCCGATCAGGACCCTCCAGGTCGGGGTTGCCATCTCACGCCTCCGTCGTCAGGCCGCGGATGGCGGCCACCTCGGCCGCCATCTCCGACGCCTTGTAGAGCCCGCCGCCGAGCGCCAACGAGTTCGCGCCGGCCCCGGCCAGATCCGCGACGTGGCCCCGGTTGACCCCGCCGGCGACCTGGACGTCGACCGCGGCGCCGGCGGCGTCGACCATCGCCCGGGCGGCGCGGAGCCGGGGCAGGACGAGCGGGTTGAAGGCGGCGCCGCGGGCGCCCTCGCCGGTCACCCGGGAGAGCAGCAGCACGGCATCGACCAGCGGGACCAGCGGCTCGAAGCGGCCGAGCGGTGTCCCCAGGGTGACGGCGACGCCGACGCGGACGCCGTGCTCGCGGGCG
>CADCWF010000120.1:5165-6767 GCA_902806345.1 uncultured Thermomicrobiales bacterium | reverse complement strand
AGCGCAGCGGCGAGCGCGTCCCCGAATAGCCGCGCCGCGGCGGCGGCATCCCCCCGGTCGAGCGCGAGCCAGCCGAGCTGGGCGAGGGCGATGCCGGTGGCGTAGCTGTCGTTGATTGCCGCCAGCACCGCCAGCGCCTCGCGGACCAGGGCCTCGGCGCGCTCCAGGTCACCGCGGCGGTGGCGGACGTCGCCGAGGTTCTCGAGTATCACGCCCAGGGGGAAGGGGTCCGAGGCCGCGCGGGCGAACGCCAGCCCCCGCTCGTAGACCGCCGCCGCCGCGTCGTCGTCGCGGCCGAACTCGTGCAGCATGCCGAGGCAGGTGCTCGCCAGGGCAGCCGCGTCGGCGTCGCCCGCCTCTAGCGCCCGGCCCAGGGCCTCGACGAGGATGCGCTCGGCGCCCGATACGTCGCCGGTGGCCCACCGGAAGCTGCCCGCCCAGCTGGCAACGATGGGCCAGAGGGGGTCGCCGGGGCCGGCCACGGCGAGGGCCGCCTCGGTGCGCGCCAGCCCCTCCTCCAGCCGCGACCGGATCCACCACAGGTACCCGAGCGCTGCCGTCAGCCGGATCGCCTCCCCCTTCTGGGCGGACCGCGTCAGCCAGTCGATGGCCGCCCGGAGGTTCGGGAGGTCGGCGTCGAGCCGGTCCAGCCACCGCCGCTCCCAGCCCCGGGACGACCGGTCCTCCGGGCGCTCAGCGAAGGCGAGGAACCACGCCGCGTGGGCCGCCCGAACGGCGTCCTCCTCGCCGCTGGCCGCGAGCCGCTCCAGCCCGAACTCGCGCACCGTCTCCAGCATCAGGTAGCGCGGCTCCCCGCCAGGCCCGTCCTCCTCCCGGAGCAGGCTGTGCTCGACCAGCGTCGCGACCCCCTCGAAGACGTCGATCCCGGCGCCCCCCGCCACCGCCTCGGCCGCCTCCAGCGCGAAGCCGCCGACGAAGACGGACAGCCGGCGGAAGAGGCCTTGCTCGGCCGGCGGGAGCAGGTCGTGCGACCAGGCGACGGCGTCACGGACCGTCCGCTGGCGTTCGGGGAGGTCCCGGCCGCCGCCCGTGAGCAGCGGCAGCGCCCGGTCCAGCCGGGCCAGGAGCGCCGCCGGCGGCAGGACCTTGGCCCGCGCCGCCGCCAGCTCGATGGCCAGCGGCAGACCGTCCAGGCGACGGCAGATCGCCGCGATGGCTTCGGCGTTCTCGGTGGTGACCGCGAACCCCGGCCGGACGGCCCGGGCGCGGGCGGCGAACAGGCGCACCGCCTCCGACTCGGCGGGGGCGCGGGGGACCGACCCCTCGGCCTCTGGAAGGCCGAGCGGCGGGACGGGGTACTCCTGCTCGCCGGAGACGCGCAGCCGGACGCGGCTGGTGGCCAGGACACGGAGCCGCGGGGAGGACGCCAGGAGGTCGGCCACGAAGGGGGCGGCCTCGACCACCTGCTCGAAGTTGTCCAGCACGAGCAGGAGTTGCTGACCACGCAGCACCGCCGCGAGCCGGGACACGAGCGGCTGGTCGCCGGCCTCGCGCACGCCGAGGGCCTGGGCGACCGCTGCCGGGACCAGCCCGGGGTCGGCGACCGGCGCGAGGGAGACGAACCGGACGCCGTCGGGGAAG
>CADCWF010000120.1:0-5155 GCA_902806345.1 uncultured Thermomicrobiales bacterium | reverse complement strand
CTACCCGCGACGGCAAGGGCCAGTCGGGTCTTGCCGACGCCGCCCGGCCCGGTGAGCGTGACGAGCCGGGCATGCGGCTCGCGCAGAAGCGCGGCGACGGCACCGACCTCTCGCTCTCGCCCGACCAGGGGCGTAAGGGAGACGGGCAACTCGGCGGCGGGTCCGGCGTCGTCGGCGGGCGCGGCCATGGGCGGTTTCACCAGGGACGATGCGACGTGTGCAGGATCATGGCGACAGGACAGCAACACGTCAAGTGGCAGGGCTTCGAGGGCGCTAACCGCCGGCGTCCGGCCCTCTTTGCTCCCGCCCTCCTGCCTCCCAGTCGTTCGCGTCGGCTCGGCGTTAGTCCGCTGCGAGCGCCGGCACGTCCTCGCTCGTCAGCCGCAGCACCACCGGTTCGGAGTCAACCCGTTCCGAACACCCCGGTGTTGAGGATGATGACGAGGAGGTCGCCGTCGGAGAGGGATTGCGGGCCGCGCAGCTTGAGCCAATCGCGGGGGCGCTCAGCGGGGGCCGTCTCCTTCAGCATCGCCGGTACTTCGGGGCCGCCGTGGTCTCCACGCCTTGCCCTCCTTGCCGCTCCGTCCGATGGACGAGCGGCCGCCGCGCAGGGGGTGGCGCCACTACGGTGAAGTCGGTTTTCATCGACGCGGCCGCGGCGGATCATCGCCCCGGCCGGCGATCGGGACAACCGGCGGAGCGGAGCGTTCGAGGGGCCAAAGGTCCGGCGCACCCGCGCGTTCGCCGTGTCCGCCGGGCGACCGCGGTGCCCGACAGGAATGGCGGACCAGCACGAGTTGATCGGATGCTCTTGACCAGGCCGCCAACCACTCGGCTTGATTGCTCGACTGCCACGGTATGACCAGCTCGGCGTCTCCCCGTTCCGGAAACCCCGGTCTTGGTGACCGGGGTCGGTACGTCCCGACCGAAGCGCCGCCTCGATCTCCTCGACAGGGCAAGATGGTTTGGTCCGGCGGCGATCGATGCTCGCTTGGGTTGCCGTGGGCGGCTCACCCGGCCGGCGTGCCGGGTCGGATCTCTGCCCGGAGGAGGGGGCCGGCGTCGTAGCCGGCGGCCTCGTAGGTGAACACGACCAGCACGTCGCCGGTCCGGTCCGCGACGAGCGCCGCGTACCGATCGGCGAGGGCGTCGCTGACCCAGACCTCCGCGAACTGCGAGTCACTCGCCAGCGCGCCGAGTTGCCACGTTTCGACTAGTACCGCGTCCGCCGGTAGCAGGGACGCCACCAGGTCCGCCTCCGCGCCCGGTTCCCGTTCTGCCTGCCAGCCGGCCGGGAAGAACAGGACGAGGTCGCACCCCGCCGCTTCCAGCGTCGCCCCGTCCATCTGGTAGAGCCAGCCGCCCTGCCCGGCCTCCCCCGGGCCGAACAGCGCGTCAAGTTCGGGCTTGGTCAGCCCGAGGCCCCCCGAGACGAAGCCGTCGGCCGAGGCGACATCGGCGGCGCAGGGGGACTGCGCGGCGGCGGGCGCCGGGAGGAGGGGTGCGGCGCCCAACAGCAGGGCGAGGGCGAGGGCGAGGGCGGGCAGGACGCGGCGGGGCATCGGGGGCCTCCACGGGGAGCGACTCGGACCTCCCGGATCATCGCATTGCCGGGTTCCGGCCACCTGCCGCAGTCGGCCTCACGTCGCCGGCGTCGGCCGAGGAGCGCGCGGCTGGCTGGAGGCAGCGGACGATGGGCCGACCGCGGACCGAGGCGAGCACCGCTTCCTGGGCTACGATTTCGGACGCACTCGCCGGATGAGCCCCAGCCCAACTCCGCCTTGCCGTTGCCGGTCCACCACCCTCGCGGCACGCGGAGTGCATTCCTCGGCCATGCCCGTCCGGCGACGGGGGTTTCCGGGATCGGGCCGACGACGGAGGTGCACCATGGGCGAGCGGCAGGCGGGCGGCACGCGCGACGCCACCTACGACCTGATCAGCGTGGCGTACCACGCGCTCCAGGGGGCGGAGACCTACGGCCTCTACGCGGTGGACGCCGAGGAGGAGGGCGACGGCGAGCTGGCCGGGTTCTTCCGGGAGCTGGCCGCGGAGGACCGGAGGCGGGCCGACCGGGCCAAGGAGTTCCTCGGGGCGCGCCTGGGCAAGGGCGGCCGGGGATAGGCGTCCCACGCCGGGACCCAGGCGCGGGCAAGGGCGGTATGCCGTCCCCACAGCGGGACGCTTCGGGGTCGGCGGCGCCCTCCGCTTCCCTCCCGTCAAGGAGCCACCGTCGGGCAACCGACGGTCGCCGATGAGGAGTCCAAGGTCGCTGGCGACCTCCCGGGCTTCTTCCCGGATGAGCCGATGGATGCAGCCCTCGGCATCCTCCTCGGCTGCCCGGGCTGCGATCGGGACGGCGGAGAGGCCGGCGCGGGCCCCGACGGGCTCCTAGTCCGCCGCACCCGCCGTTCGTGGACGGGGTCCCGCTTGCCGCCGTCGCCGGGTTCGCCGGGGAGGGCGGGCGGCCGATCCTGACCAAGGACGAGGTCCGGGGAACCGGCGTGCAGGGCCGCGGATAGGCGCGACGCTCCTTGGGTCGCCGAGTGGGTCTTGACAGGTCGGCACGGCGGGTGTACGTTCTTTCCAAGCCGCAAACCAGAGGGGGCAACCCCGAAGGGAAACGGCCCACCGGACGCCGACGGGCAGGGGTGAAAACCCGGTCAGTTGGCGTCCGGCTTTTTGTGTCCCCTGAACCCGGCCTCGTTGAGGAGGGGTGATGTCTCCCTCCAATCCACCGCCACCGCCTGCACGTCCTCGCTCGACCGCCGCAGCACGACTGGCTCGGGATCAACCCGTTCCGAAGACCACCGAGATTGGCTGGCCGACCAGGAGTGTCCCAGCCACCGGTTGTCCTTTGGGTTCCCGAGCCAGGGCGTTCAGCGCGAGCCCACCGGGGTTTGACCGGCGAGGGTGGAATGCCTCGCTGGGGAGCGCGACGGGCTTGCTAAGATGCACCTCCGCGGCCGCCACCGAGGCGGCCCGTCTCGCAGAGGAGCCCTCCATGCCCCGTCCCCCGTCCCTCCCGGCCCTGGTCGCCTCCCTCGCGCTCTCGCTGGTCGTCGCCCTCCCGGCGGCCGCCCAGGACGCCACTCCCGCCCCGGCGGCTTTCGCCGAGGAGTTGGGTCTGCCCGAGCTGCGAGTCACCGTGACCGACGAGGCCTTCGAGGGGCTGCCCGCGGAGGTGCCGGCCGGCCGCTACCTGCTCTCCGTCGAGGCCCGGGCGACCGAGGGCGGTGCCGTCGACTTCCTGCGGCTCCCTGATGGGATGGACCTCACTGGCTTCGAGGCGGTGCTCGCGGAAGGCTCGGCGGCGGAGGGGCCGCCGGAGTGGTACTACCAGACCGCGATGACCGGCGGCATCGGGGGGTCCGGCGAGGCGGTCATCGACTTGACCCCGGGGGAGTGGATCGCCTGGGCCGACGATCCGGAGGCGGCCCAACCCCCGATCGCGATGACGGTGACCGGGGACGGCGGGGCGACCCCGACCGCGGGCGGGACGGAGCCGGCGGCCGACGCCACGGTGACGATGTACGAGTACGACTTCACCGTCGAGGGCGAACTGCAACCGGGGCCGCAGGTGATCGCGGTCGCCAACGTCGGCGCCCAGCCCCACCACATGATCGTGCTGCGCTCGCCGGAGGCGGTCACCGAGGAGCAGGTCGCGCGGTTCCTCGAGCTGGACATGACCGGGGCGACGCCGTCCCCCGAGGAGGAGCTGCCGGACCCGGATGCGCTGGTGCCGGTCGTCTACGTCTCCACGATGTCGAGCGGCGCCAGGGCGTGGGTGGCGGCCAACCTAGAGCCGGGCTACTACGTGCTGATCTGCTTCGTCCCCGACCTCGCCTCGGGCATGCCCCACGCCTTCGAGGGGATGTACCAGGTGTTCGAGGTTGCCGGCGCGTAGGGCACGTCGTCGGAGACGCCACGACGACCTCGGGCTTCCGGCTCGGCGAACGGTGGGCGAGTGGGCCGGGCGGCAGGAGCGACTCACCAGGATTCGCCCTTCGGTGCCGGGGCGCTCCGACCTGCGGCACGGGCACGTAGCGGTTGAACTGTCTAGCCCGTCGCCGTGCTCCTCGCTTGACGCCCACTCTGGGCTGGGGAAGCTGGACATGGGGCGATTCCAAGGTGCCGGCGGAACGACCCCAAGGCCTGCGGGACATGCCCTGGTCCATCACTTCCCCGAAGGGCGGCGGGTGAAGGAGGAACTCCCCAAGAGACGGGTAGGGCTGGGTGCCGACCAGGTCTTCCGGGCCGAGACTCGGTCCGCCCCGTGACCCACACCGGGTGTCGTCCGGAGGCGGCTCGTCGAAGGGGGCCGGAGATGCGGGTGCTCTTCACGACGATGCCCACCGCGGGCCACTGGCACCCGCTGGTGCCGTTCGCCGAGGCCCTGCAGCAGGCCGGGCACGAGGTGGCCTTCGCGACCACGCCCGCCGGCTGCTCCGCCATCGCCGCCCGCGGGTTCCGTGGCCTCCCCGTCGGCGCCGACGAGACGGCCGAGGAGGTGGACGTGCGGCGGGCGACGATGGCCGCCCTCGGCCCCGACAGCCCCGCTTGGGCCATGCCCAACTTCTTCGCCGGCCCGCTGGCCGCCCGCCGCCTGCCCGACCTGGTCGCGGTCTGCGACGGGTGGCGGCCGGCCGTCCTGGTTCGGGAGGACTCCGAGTTCGCCGGTTGCGTCGCCGCCGAGGCCCGCGGCCTGCCCCACGCCGCGGTCCAGATCTCCGCCTGGCGCCCCTGGCTGCACCCCCTGATCGCCGAGCCGCTGGACCGCCTGCGGCGGGGCGTCGGGCTGCCCCCCGATCCGGAACTGGGAATGCTGCACCGCCACCTGCTGATCGTCACAGCCCCCCCGGGCTTCTACGCCGACCCCGCCGCCCCGCTCCCGGCCACCGCCCGCTCCGTCCGCCACGTCGCCTTCGACCGCTCCGGGGAGGAGGAGCTGCCGGCCTGGTTCAACGACCTGCCCGACCGGCCGGTGGTCTACGCCACGATGGGCACCGTCTTCAACAGGGTGCCGGGCATCCTCGAGGCGATCCTGGAGGGACTACGGGAGGAGCCGATCAGCCTCGTCGTGACGACCGGACGGGATCGGGACCCCGCCGCCTTCGGCCCCCAGCCGGAGCACGTCCGGATCGAGCGCTACGTGCCG
>CADCWF010000119.1 GCA_902806345.1 uncultured Thermomicrobiales bacterium | reverse complement strand
GGCAGCCTCATAGGAGCGACGGAGCCGCTCCCCGCCGGCCGGCATCAGGACCTTCCCGGGCGCCAGGGCCACGAAGTTCATCGGCAGGCAAGACTGCGCCTCCCGCTCGTCTTCCACCTCGACGAATCTGAACCCCCGCTCCCGCAGCTTCTGGACCACCTTGAGCGGCGTCCGTCGGGGCCAGACCACGGCAAGGTCGCGATCGAGGATGTTGAGCAGCCCGTCGAGGTGCATCGCCCCGTACGGCAAGCCGACCCGGACCACCTCCCGGACGCCGATCTCGCGGAGCATCCGCTCGACCTGGTTCGCCCCCTCCTCGTTCGTTCGCAGGCCCTCGGCCAGGAAGCACAGACCACGGTCGATCCAGGTCACGTCGGCGCCCTCGAACGTGCCGCTGCCGTGGACCGTCATCAAGATCGGGACGCCGAGCCGAGCGAGCGCCTCGGCGACGAACCGCTCCTCGCCGGCCCGCACCGTCGACGCCGGGCGGGTGACGATCGCCCCTTCCGGCGTCATCAGCATCAGGTCCCGGAGGAAGAACGAGTTGGGCTTGTCGAGACGCCCGTTCTCGACGTAGTGGACCGCGACGCCGTTCTCGACGTAGGTCCGGGCGAGCCGATCGTGCTGAGAGCGGGCGAGGTCGGGGTCGAGATCGGCCCGCATCTGGACGAGCTCGAAATCCTCGACGGCGTCCAATTCTGGACCCGGCCGGCGGAGCAGCACGGCGCGCAGGTTGGCACACTCGGATGAGACGCCCCAATCGCCCCACCACTCGGCCATCTCGTCCCGCATCGGGGTCGACCGCTGGGACCAGTTGCCGCCCCCGTAGGCCGCTGTCAGGGCCATCAAGCCGCTCCCCTCCCGAGATCCCGTTTGGCGTTCAGTCCGCCGCCTGCGGCGCGGACCACATCGCCCGCGCCAGCGTTTCCGGCCGGATCGGTAGGCTCGTCACCCGGAGTCCCGTCGCGTCGCGCACGGCGTTGGCGACCGTCGCCGGTCCCGGGATCGCCGGCGGCTCGCCGACGCCCTTTGCGCCGTAGGCGCCGTGCTCCGATGGCACTTCGACCAGCACGGTCTCGATCGGCGGGATCATCTCCGCCCGCGGCAGGACGTAATCCTGGAACGTCGCCGTCAGGAGTTGCCCGTCGCCGTCGTAGGTCATCCCCTCGTAAAGCGCCCACCCGATGCCCTGGGCAACGCCGCCATGGATCTGGGCCTCGACCGCAGCGGGGTTGATGGCGAACCCGACGTCCTGCACGGCGACGTAGCGGACGACCCTCGTCTCGCCGGTCAGGTCGTCCACCTCCACCTCCGCAAGGTGGGCGGCGAAGCCCGGCGCGCTCTCGGCGATCGCCGTCGAGCCGGTACCGTAGACCGGCTCGTGGCGGGCGGTGAAGCCCATCGTCATCCCGGCGATCTGCTCCAGGCTGAGACCCGAGCCCGGAACCCCCTTGACGCGGACCACCCCGTCCACGATCTCGAGGTCCGCCACGGCCGCCTCAAGGTGCTGGGCCGCGATCTCCATAATCTGTCGCCGCGCCTCGTCCGCCGCCTTCTCGACCGCCTTGCCGACCGTGTAGGTGATCTTCGAGCCGCCGGTGCCACCGGCGAATGGGGCGGAATCGGTCGAGGCCGTCGTGACCTGGATGTCGTCCGGAGCCAAGCCGAACGACTCGGCGGCAACCTGGGCGAAGGTGGTGTTCGTCCCGGTCAGGTCGACCGAGCCAAGCACCACGGTCAGCTTGCCGTTGGCGTCGAGGCGGCAAACCGCGGTCGCCGGCTCGATCCCACCCGGCCACCCGCCGACCGCGATGCCGACCCCGCGACCAGCTGCTCGAGCGTGCTCTCGATCGATCCAGGCGGGGTGGTCGCGGAGCGCCTCCAGGCACTGCTTCAGGCCGATCCGCGGCCAGGCCGCGCCGTTCGGCCGCGGGTCGCCTTCGACCACGCAGTTTCGCAGGCGAAGATCCAGCGCATCGTCCCCGAGCGCCCGCGCCAGTTCGTCGATCGCCGACTCCATCGCGAACGCGGCCTGCTGGGCACCTGGGGCTCGGTAGGCGCCGGCCCCCGGCTTGTGGGTCAGCACCTCGTGCCCGCGGATCTCGAGGTTCGGCACCCGGTACGAGCCGCCGAGCAGGATCGAGGCGATTTGGAGCGGCGAGCCACCGCTGGAGCCGGTGTCGAAGACGAGTCGTGCCTGGAGCGCGGTCAGGTTGCCGTCGGCGTCCGCCCCGAGCTTGACCGTGATCCGACAGTCGGGCGCCGGGTTGCCCGCCAGGAAGTCCTCCATCCGGCTGTACTGGAGGAGGACCGGTCGGCCGACGGCCACCGCCGCCGCGGCGACGAGCGGCTCGACCAGGACGAACTTGCCGCCGAACCCGCCGCCGACCGGCATCGGCACCACGTCGACCTTCTGGACCGGCAGGTTCACCGTCTCAGCCACCCGGGTCCGGCAGTAGAACGCCGCTTGGGTGCTGGTGTAGACCGTCAGGTCGCCCAGGGCGTCGATCGCGACGAGACAGCCCTGCGTCTCCAGATAACCCTGGTGGACCGACAGCGACTCGAAGGTGTGCTCGACGACCCGGGCCGCCGCCGCGAACCCAGCCTCGATGTTCCCCCGGTCGAACCGGACGGTGTTGGAAACGTTCGAGGGCAGATCTTCCTCGTCCGCCTCGGCCTCGGTGACGGCGTCGCTGTTGTGCATCCCGGCTTCTTCGTCGTTTGCCTGCTGCCGCGTCTCGCGGACGTGGGCGGAGGCGGGGTCTAGCGCCTGGTCGAGCGTGGCGATGACCTCGAGCGGTTCGTAGTCGACCTCGACGGCGGCAACGCCGTCCTGAGCGGCGGCGTCCGACTCGGCCAGCACCAGCGCGATGATGTGACCCGCGTAGAGCGCCTCGCCGAACGCGATCGGGGCTTTGACCGGCTGCCCGTTCTCGTCGCGGGAGATCGGCAGATCGTCGGCCGTAAGGACGGCGACGACTCCCGGAACCGACAGCGCCGCCGACTTGTCCACGCCGAGGATGCGAGCGTGGGCGTAGGTGCTCCCGACTGGACGGGCGAAGAGCAACCCCGCCGGCTTCAGATCGGCGGTGTAGCGCTCCTGGCCGGTCAGCTTGGCCGGTGCGTCGAGTCGCTTGGCACGCTGGCCGACCGCCGTGTATGCCGCCATCGAGGCCTCCCTGGTTGTGACAAGATCGGGGCTCCACCCGTGGGGCGAGCCGGGGGGATTCTAGCATCCGCCTCCGAGCCGTCTCCCGAATGGAGGACAGCGCGGTCGATCTACTCCGGCTCGGCGGCGATCACGTCGTCCGGTCCCCACGCCCTGACCCGGACCGGGGTGCCCTCCATGTCATCGAGGAACCCGAAGCGCTCGATCATCGCCGTGATCTCGGCGGCGCTCTCGGCCTCCCAGAGCGACACGATCCGGTCGTCGTGGAGATCGAGGGACCACGTCGTCAGCCACCGCGGTGAAGCGTCGGCCACGAGCGATGCTCGCGCCAGCTCGAGCAAGCGTGTCGGAGGTCGCACCGCGTCGTCGTTCGCTTGCTTCCGTTCGTGGACCACGATGTAGAGCGTCATCGGTCGGAATCTCGCGCGGAGGCCGGCGATTCCCTTGTGCTGACGCTCGGCCACGCCATCACCATCCCCTCGAGTGCAAGCCGAGGCCGGACGTTGGCCTCGAGGTCCGCCAGGCAGCGTTGGGTGGAGGTCAGCGCCCCCGCGATGCCTGCCAGGGTCATGGCGCCAGCAAGCGATTCGATCACCGGCAATCGCGGGCGGTAGGTCGCGTGACTCGTCGCTCCGGCAGAAACCAGCATCACGTCCCGCCAGACCCCAACGAGGGTCTCCAGGTCGGCGAAGACCTCCTCCCGTTTCCTGGCAAACCCGTCACCCGTCCGCACCGCGGTGACGAGCCGATCGTACGGACTGCCTTCAATCCAGGCGATCGCGCGAGCCACGGCGTCGGCCTGCCGCTGCCGCAAAGCCGGGTCGGCGGCTGCGCGTGCCGCCCATCCTGGCCGTCCTCCGGCCAGGACCGCCAACTCCCGCGCCGCCCCTTCCTCTATCCCCAACCCCATCAAGCCAGCGGCGATCACCGCGCTCGCCACCGGGTACAGCTCGATAGTCTGGCAGCGGGACCGGATCGTGGGCAGAAGGGCTTCGGCGTCGTTCGCCAGCAAAACGATCGTGACCGCGGAGGGAGGCTCCTCCAACGTCTTCAGAAGCGCCTCCTGGGCGGTCTCCTGGAGCGTCTCGGCATCGTCGACGATCAACACTCGCCGCGTCGCCTCCATCGGGCGCAGCGCCGCCGACGCTCGGAGAGAGCGGACCGTGTCGATTGTCAGCGACGTGTTCTTCGAGCCCGTCTTGTCTGCCATGACGGCCTGCGTTCGCAGGCCTACCGTCTGCACGTCGGGATGCGCCCCACGGCCGATCCGGCGGCAACTGGAGCAGACGCCACAGGGGACGGCCGAGTCCGGACGCTCGGTCGGGCAGCAGAGCGCCTGGGCAAAAACCCGGGCCAGCGTCCGCTTACCGACCCCCTCGGGCCCCACGAGCGCGTAGGCGTGGGACACCCGATTCGCCCGGATGGCGCGCTGGAGCGACTCTACGGCCGCGAGGTGACCCCAGATGGGCCAACGCGGGGATGCGACGGCCACTTTCCCGACCGGGTCCACTTCAGGCGGCTCGGCGCTTGACCGGGCGCCGCGCCGGGACGGGCTTGGCAGGCTCCGCCTCATTGCCCTGGGCGAGCAAGGCGACGACTGCCTGCCTGGTCGCCGGGACCAGCGGAGGGTCCGCAGGCAACGACCGCACGTACGGCTCCAGGCCGTCACCGTTCACCACGGGGAAGTCGGGCTCCTCGACGTTCAGCGTGATCTGCGGGTTGACGAAGGCGACCACCGCGTCCGTCTCGACCTTGTGGCCGTGCTCGGCGAGCAAGGCGTCGAGGGCCTTCACGTCCGACTCGGCGTCGTAGGTCGGGTTGCCCAACTGGGGGCCGCCGAGGCCGAACAGGCGGCCAAAGCCGGTGCGGGCTCGGCTCCAGCGGCCGTCCTTGTAGCCCACCGTCCCGTCCAGTTCTCGCATCGTCACCGCCAGCAACCCGCCCGGGTGGACCAGCACGTGTTGGACGACCCGCTTGCCGGCCGGTACGAAGTGGACGAGTGTGTACTTCTCGCCGAGGCCGCGGAGCAGCGCGTCTAGCACGTTGTCGTTGCGGGGCGACCTGTTCCACTGGGCGATTTGCTGCATCCCGAAATGGAAGATGACGGTGCCGGCGAGCAGCGGCAGGTAGGCGAGGAGGACGCCGCGCCCGTCCTGGCCAGCGCTCAGGGAAAGCCAGAAGGCGACACCCAGGAGGGCGACGCCAAGGACCGAGGTGAGGCTGGCGGCACGCTTGCGATTCTTGACGTAGGCCACGTCGCGGATGACGCGCATTGCCACTCCCGCGCCGCGACCGGGCACGGCGCCACTTGCTGAAGAGACCGGAATGGGACGGGAGTGTAGCACAGGGGGCAGCGGCCCTCGTCACGGCAGGGGCACGATCCCGAATGCGTGCTCCGCCCAGAACCGGGCACCAGCGATCGCTCCCATCACCGCCAGACCGATCAACAACGACACCGCCGCGACGCCTTGTACCTCTGCCGGCGAGCGGTACGTCCCGTCGCGCAGGCGGAGCATCGTGAGGCTGGCGAGGGTCAACGACCCGACCACCCCAGCCGCGGAGCAGACGAGCAGCAGCGTCACCGGGGCGTAGAGCCATCCCCACCCAGAGAGCACCACGGAGATCAGCGGAAGCTGGAGGAGCAGGAGGACCGAGAGTTCGCCGACCCCGCCGACGGTCGCCATCTGGCGATCGCCGTTCCGCCAGAGCGTCGTGGCCAGGACGTGACACAACGCGACCGCAAGTGCGATACCTGTCAGAGTCCCGGTCACGACGCGCAACCGATTGTCGGGTGGGTAGAGCGGCTGGGCACCGATGTCGACGAGGAAGGCGTTGCCGCCGTCGACCGCCAAGAGCGCGATGAACGCAACGAGCACGAGCACAACCGGCTTCGGCGGCAGGCGCCAGGCGCGCAGGCGTCCCTTCCCGAGGAGCCAGATCGCGGCGCCCGCGAATCCGCCGTAGATGCCGGTCATCCGGGCGTCGAACGGCAGCAGGGTGCTGCCGAGCGTGAGGGAGTGACTTGGTCGCTGGGCGCAGAGGCCATGGAGGAGGGCGTGCGCCTTGTGGGCCAATGGCCACGGAGCGACCAGGAAGACGACGAGCAGCGCGAATGCCGTCAGCGGCAGCAAGGGAAGTCGGATGGCCGACGGAGGCTCGATCCGGCCTCCGGTCTGCACGAGACTTCCCACTCCGGCTTCCCCTATTCCTCATCGACCGTTGACGACGACCGGGCCGTGGTCTACACCGTAGTGCGCCGCGACAGCGGCGCGCCAGGATGGGGACGTGGGAGGATCGGGCGACCGTGCAGCAATCGACAAGACGACCGGATGGCAGCCGACTGCTCCCGGCTGCGGTCACGCTCGCCCTGGGGGCGTTCGTCCTCCTCTATCGGGGAGTCCGCCGCGGCACCTGGGCTGAGCGTGATCTGGCGGCGACCGTGGCCGTGCAGCGGCTCCGGTCGCCTTGGTTCCGCGAGTTCATGCGCGTCGTCTCCTGGCCCGGCTTCCCGCCCCAGAGCCGCATCCTACCCTGGGTGCTGGCCGGCTTCTGGTTCGCCCGCGGCCGCCGGCTGGAGGCGGTCTTCCAGATGCTCGGCTG
>CADCWF010000118.1 GCA_902806345.1 uncultured Thermomicrobiales bacterium | reverse complement strand
GTGCGGCGGAGCGGCGGTTGCCGCCCCGCCAGCGGCGGCCTACGCCTCCTTGCTCGCGTAGCGGAGTTGGAGGATGTAGGTGCCGTGCGGCTGCGCGCCCTGGACCGAGGCCGCGGCCGGCATCACGTAGTTCGGCTGGAACTCGACCAGGAAGGCGACCTCGTCGACCATGATCTCCTGGATGCGGACGTAGTCTTCGAGCCGGGCCGCTTCGTCCAGTTCGCCAATGCCCTCCGCGAGTAAACGGTCGATCTCCTCGTTCGAGAATGCAACCCGCTTGGAGGCGGCCCCGGCGGAACCGCCGAACGGGTCGGCGTACGAGTGGGCATCGGCGTAGTCCGGCGTCCAGTCCGACATCGTGAACTGGAGCTTCGCCTCGCGGTACTCCTGCAGCCGCTGGGTCGGATCCATCGGGTTGAGCGCGACGGTGACGCCGTCGATCTGCTGGATGTCCTCCTGCAGCTTGGCGGCGAGGATATCCCGGTTGAGCCCGCCGGGGGCGGTCTGGCCGGCGCCCCAGGTCAGGGTCAATTCCGAGGGGCCGTTACCGCTGGCCGCCCAGAGCTCGTTCGCCCGGGCGATGTCGGTCTGGTAGGCCATGTCTTCGACCTCGGCCGCGCCGAGGAGACCGAGGGTGACGGGGGTTGCCGGGCGGACGGCGCGACCGCCCATCAAGCCGTCGATGATGCCCGCGTAGTCGATCGCGTGGGCGATCGCCTGGCGGGCCTCCTTCACCGCAAGCGGACCTCCCACATCCTCGCCGGTGTGCATGGCAAGGTACTCGTGAGCCAGCGACGGTCCCTCGATGAGCTGGAGGCCCGGGTTGC
The DNA here is from genome assembly GCA_902806345.1 of uncultured Thermomicrobiales bacterium. Taxonomy (GTDB): domain Bacteria; phylum Chloroflexota; class Chloroflexia; order Thermomicrobiales; family UBA6265; genus CADCWF01. The sequence continues at coordinate 5,949 of CADCWF010000118.1, read as the reverse complement.
TCTCGACTTGCCCGATGCGGTCGGGGTCGATGGCGAACGCCAGGTCCGCTTCGCCCGTTTCGAGGAGCTGGAGCTGGGTTCCGGCGTCGGCGACGTTGCGGAAGATGATCCGGTCGAAGCCGGGGGCATCGCCCCAGTAGTCGGCGTTGGCCTCGATGATGATCTCGCCCGAGATGTCCCACTGGGACAGCGTGTAGGGTCCGGTGCCGATCGAGTTCCCCGCGTTCAGCCAGTCGGTCAGCGTGTCGCTGGCGTCGGCGCCTTCCTCGGCGACGCCGCCGTTCTCCTGGGCGGCCACGCTGTCGACCACGCTGAACGGGGTCGAGGTCAGGATGGCTGGCAGCGCCGCGTTCTCCAGGAGCAGTTTGATCTCCAACGTTTCGGGGTCGACGGCTGTCACGGACTCGATGAAGTCGGTGAAGAGGAAGCTCGGGTTGCCGAGAACGTTCTTCAGCCGGTTCCAGCTCCAGACCCAGTCGTCGGCGGTCATCTCGTTGCCGGTGGTGTGGAAGGTGACGCCCGGCTTGAGCTTGACCGTTGCGGTCAGCCCATCGTCGCTGAAGGCGGGGAAATCCTGGGCGAGCAGCGGTTCGACTTGACCGATGTCGGCGCCGCTAGGGATGTGGTAGAGACACTCGTAGACGAGCTGCATCGCGGACTGGGGGTTGATCTCGTAGATCTTGGCGGGGTCGAGATACAGCCAGTTGCCGCCTTGGATGTTGTCAAGGACGACAAGCTGCCGAGGATCGGACTGGGCCGCGGCCCGCGCCGGGCCCAACAGGCCGCCGACGGTCGGGATCGCCGACGCCACGAGGGCTCCCGCCTGGAGCACGCGCCGACGATGAAGCTTCCGGCCCTCGATCGCGCGGATGGTCTCGGCCCAATGCTGCTCTGCCACGCCTGCCCACTCCTCTCCCCCGCGGGGGGACTGCCAGGGATCGGGCTGCGGGAGGACCGACCGTGTTGGCAGGCGCCTCCACGGACAATGCTTCGCCGCCGCAGACCGTTCTCGCCTGTCTTCGCGCCGGTTCCGTTTAGCGTCCGTCGATCATAGCACGGGCTCCGGGAGCCGCCCGCCCTCGGAGATGTCCGGAGTTGGGTGCCCTTCGGACACCGTGCCCAACTCGCCTCGATCCAGTCGGTGGATAGCGATGCGCAGATGGTGGCGGCCGACCTCGATCTGGTCCACGTACCTGCCGGCACGCACCGCGCCGCCGGGTCCCTCGACGGTCTCGGGTTCAACGGCGTCCGACATCCCGGACATCGCGGTGGTGGCCAGGGCGAGCGCGAGCGTCTCACCCATCACGCTCTCCCGGAAGGTTTCGATCGCCTCGATCGCCTCCGGGTCGCCCGTCGCCTCGATCGCGATCCGGTCCTCCACGCGGAAGCCGGCGCTCTTGCGCGAGTCCTGGACGGCGCGGACGAAGTCGCGCGCCAGCCCTTCCCGGAGCAATTCCGGGGTGAGGGACGTGTCGAGCACCACCAGCATCCCGTCGCCCTGCGCCGCGGCGAAGCCTTCGCGCTTGAGCAAGTCGACCAGGATCTCGTCAGGCAACAGCTCAACCGCTCCATCCGGGAGTGGGATGGAAATGCGGCCACCCTCCGTCACGGCTCGCGCTACCGACGGCGGATCGAGCTTGGCCAGTCCGGCCCGGATCGCTCCCAAACGCTTTCCGTACTTCGGACCGAGCTTCGGCAGGTTCGGCCGGATGTCGAACGAAACCACCTCCCCAGGGTCGGTGAGGGGGTGCAGCGCCTTGACGTTCAGCTCGTCGAGAACGCCCTCCCGCAGTCGCTCGAGGGACGCCACCTGGAGGGGGTCACGGGCGTAGACAAGGATGGCCGGCAGCGGCTGCCGGACCTTGACGCCCGCCTCCTGGCGGGCGGCGTGGCCGAGGCTGACCACCTGGAGGACTGCGGCCATGTCGGCCGAGAGCCCGGAGTCGATCCGGGCCGGATCCGCGGTCGGGTAGTCCGTGAGGTGGACCGAGGACGGCGCCGCCGGGTCGAGCGAGCGGACGAGGTTGCCGTAGATCGCCTCCGCGACGAACGGCAGGACGGGGGCGAGCAGGCCGGCGAGCGTGGCCAGGCACTCGTGGAGGGTCGCGTAGGCCGCCGTCTTGTCGGCATCGTTCTCGGCCTTCCAGAACCGGCGACGGTTGCGGCGGATGTACCAGTTGGAGAGCTCCTCGACCACGAACGCTTCCATCGCGCGCGCGGCGCGGTCCGGGGCGTAGGCGTCGAATGCGCCCCGGACATCTCCGATGAGTTGATGGAGGCGGGAGACGATCCAGCGGTCGAGGAGGGGACGTTCCGGAAGGGCGGGGGCGGAGCGGAGGGCGGCGAGGTCGAAGCCGTCGAGGCGGGCATAGTTGGCGAAGAAGGCGTAGGAGTTCCAGAGTGGCAGGATGAAGCGCCGCCGGACCTCATCCGTGATCCCGGAGCCGAAGTTCAGGTTGACGTCGGGGTTGGTCGAGCAAAAGAGCCAGCGCATTGCGTCGACGCCGATCTCTTCGGCGGCGTCGTCCAGCCAGATCGCGTTGCCCTTGCTCTTGTGCATCTCCGCGCCCTTCTCGTCGCGCATCAGGGCGTACGAGAAGACGTTGCGGAAGGGGGGGCGCTCGACCAGGGCGGTCGACTGGGCGAGGAGTGAGTAGAACCAGTTGCGGAACTGGCCCGGAAAGCTCTCGGAGATGAGGTCGGCCGGGAACCACTCCTCCCAGTAGGCTCGGTCGTGCCGGTAGCGGAGCGTCGAGAACGCCACGATGCCGGCGTCGAGCCAGGGGTTGCCGACGTCGGCGACGCGGGATGTCGGGGCGCCGCATGCTCGACACTCGATCTTGACGGCGTCGATCCAGGGTCGGTGCGGGGTGTGGCCGGAGAACGCGTCCCAGCCCTCGACGGCGCGCTCGCGCAGCTCGTCCTCGCTCCCGATCACCTCGAAGGCACCGCACCCCGCGCACTCCCAGATCGGCAGGGCGAGGCCCCAGTAGCGCTTCTTGGAGATCATCCAGTCGTCCATGTGCGCCAGCCAGTCGAGCTCGCGCTCCATGCCGAACGAGGGGTGCCAGTCGATCTGGCGCGTCACCTCCATCATCGGCTGCCGGAGGGCGTCCATCGCGATGAACCACTCGTCGACGAGCCGGAAGACGAGGTCGGTGCCGCAGCGCCAGCAGACGGGGTAGCGGTGGGTGTACTGCTCGGCCCGGTGGAGGAGACCCTTGGTGCGGAGGTCGTCGGCGATCGACGTGGCGACCTCGTGGACATAGCGGTCGGAGAGGGGGCCGAACCCACCTCCGTAGACGCCGAATTCATTGATCGGCGCGATGACCGGCAGGTCGAGCTGCTTGGAGAGCGCGAAGTCCTCCTTGCCGCTGCCGGGCGCGATGTGAACGATGCCCGTACCCTCGGTGGCGTCGACGTCGGTCCAGGGGATCACCCGGTGGGCGATCCCCTCGGCGGCCGGGAGCTCGTCGAAGGGACCGCGGTAGGCGCGGCCGACCAGCTCGGCGCCCGGCACCTCGCCGATGATCTCGTGCTCGCCTCGGATCGCCGTCTTCGCCGCCTCCTTCGCGACGTAGAGAACATGCCCGCCCTGGCGAACCTTGACGTAGGTCAGCCCGGGGTGGACGGCGGCGGCTACGTTGGCGGCGAGGGTCCAGGGGGTGGTGGTCCAGACCAAGAGCGCTCCATCCGGCTCATCGAGCAGGGGGAAGCGGACGTAGACGGAGAGGTGAGTGCGCTCCTGGTAACCCTCGGTGACGATCTCGTGCTCGGAGATGCCGGTGCCGCAGCGGGGGCACCAGGGCATCACGTCGTGGCCCTTGTAGATCCAGCCCTTCTCGTGGCAGGTCTTGAGGAAGTGCCAGATGGTGTAGTTGTTCTCGTCGGACATCGTGTAGTAGGAATTGTCCCAGTCCATCCAGTAGCCGAGGCGTTTCGATTGCTCGGTCTGGCGGGCGGCAAAGGTGAGGACCCGCTCCTTGCAGCGCTCGACGAACGGGCCGATGCCGTAGGTCTCGATGTCGCGCTTGTTCTTGAGTCCGAGCTCCTTCTCGACCTCCACCTCGACCCACAGTCCCTGGCAATCGAAGCCGTTCTGGAACCGCTGCCGCTCGCCGAGCATGGCGTGGTAGCGCTGGAAGAGGTCCTTGTAGGTGCGGCCCCAGGCGTGGTGGACGCCCATCGGGTTGTTGGCGGTGATCGGCCCGTCGAGGAAGGAGAAGCGCTCCTCCGCGCCGTCGTTGCGGTGCAGGTACCGCTCGACGGTGCCCTCGCGGTTCCACCGCGCCAGCAACTCGCGCTCCAGCGCCGGGAAGTCGATCCTGGTCGATACTTCTTCGATCGTCGTCTTTGCCACGTGTTGGACCTTTCGGATAGGTGTTTCGCCTGGTAGTCGTCCCGGGACCTGCCCGGGCAGAACACGAAAAACCCGTCCTCATGCAGAGGACGGGCTTGCCCGTGGTACCACCTCGCTGACGAACCCTTGGAAGGTGCGCCACTCGACCGCGCCGGGGTAGCGGCGCGACTCGCGGTAACGGGCGAACCCGGTCGGGCCTACTGAGCCGCCGACAACGGGAGCGGCGGGCGGTTCGGGCGACGGCTCGGGAGAGATAACGACCGCCGGGTCGACGGCCCGGCTCGCATCATCCCGGGCTTGCTGAACTCGACCGGTGGCGGCGTCGAGGCTCCTTCGACGCGGGAGTCTTCGTCTAACAAGAAGCATACATCGTGTGCCAAGGGCGGGCGATGAAACCATCGTGACCGGAACTTCGTAGGTGCAGTCAAGGAGCCCCAGCCTGGGGAGGCTGGGTGCTGACGAAACAAGGGGGGAGCGGTGGACGGCACACTGTTCGATCGCCTAACCGCGTCGCTGGGGCGTCGGGGATCGCGCCGAATCGCGTTCGGCATCGCCGCTGGAACGATGCTCGCCGCAGGGACAGCGATCCCGGCCAGCGCCCGCACCTTCGATCGGGATTGCCGGAGGTTCCGGCTCGCCGCCGGAGACGATCCGGACCGGAGGTTCAACAACCTCGACGACAACCTCCTGGTCGAAGTCCAGCGCAAAGGTGGGCGGAATTGGGAGACCGTGTGGGACGACACCAACGACGACAACGTGAACTTCCGAGGTGAACCGTTCCGGATCCCGCCGTTCGATGCCAAGGTCGGAGACAAGCTCCGGATCCAGGCGTTCAATCTCGGAGGCTCTTGCGAACTGGACGAGATCTGGCTTTTCTGCGAGCGTGGCCGGCGCAACGACCGCGGCAAGCGGCTGACCGCCGGCGTGGGGCGTGACGACTCCTGCGCAGAAGGGCAGTTCTTCGAGGAGACATACAGGATCAGACCGTAGCGGAAGTGAATACGGCATCTCCGGGAGATGTCGCGCCGCCCAGCGTTCAGTTCGTCGTCACGTTCCGGCACCTCGTCCCCGGCGCGACCGGACTTGCTCGTAGAAGCTGGTCAAGGCCCACAGGTAGCTGCTGCCGAGCAGGTAGGAGGCGGTGACGTCGGTCAGCCAGTGGTGGCCGAGGTACATCCGGCTGAGGCCAACGAAGGAGAGCATGGTGCCTAGGAGGGCCAACAGCGGTCGCCGGACCCATTCGGGTAGTCCGTCCCGCAGGGTCAGATACACGAATGTTCCGTAGATGCCGACGTAGTTCAGGACGTGACCGCTCGGAAACGAGGTGCCGCCGATCCGGGCGAGGGTGACGACGATCGTCGGATGGTTGGGTCGCGGCCGCTTGACCCGGTGCTTGACGACGAATGAAACGAAGCCCGTACCCCAGCCGAGCATCTGGAAGACCGCCTCCAGCCGGCGGCCGCGTGCGAACCAGAAGCCGGCCAGCAGCCAGGGTAGGACGCGGCTCTGGGGCGGGAAGCCGGGCCAGGAGACGACGCGCATGAACTCGCGGAACCAAGGCGCCCGGAGCCGCTGCACGGCCACGGTCG
>CADCWF010000117.1 GCA_902806345.1 uncultured Thermomicrobiales bacterium | reverse complement strand
GCGCCTGGGACAAGCGGAGAGCCCCCTCGCGGGGCATCTGGGCGACGGCATCGTGCGGGCCATGACGTCGGCCGCGCCGCCCGGCGTCGGCCCCGTGGTCGTCGTACTGACGGGCGCGGAGCGGGCGCTCTTGCATGACCTCGTCCAGCAGGAGCTGGACGAGTGGTTCGCGGCGACCGACGGCGGCGAGGAGCGCTCCGGCACGGCCTAGCACGCCGGGTAGGTCACGCCGCCCACCCGGTGCCCCCGTGTTGGCGGCGTAGGCACGATGAACATATCCTAAGAATTAGTAATGTAAATATAAGGGATATGTATATGTAATTGCCTATCCCCTCCTTCGATGCTGACTGCCCGTGTGGGGGACCGGCGGGTCGACGCGATCGAACAGCTCGTCGCGGCGGAACAGGCGGAACAGGAGGTGGTCGATGACCCACAAGGAACTCCTCCCCCTGCTCGGGGTCGGTTCGAACACGTTGCGGCTTTGGAGCATGGAATTCGCTGCGTTCCTCTCCCCATCCGCCCAGGCCCAGGTGTCGGAGAAGGGGACACCCCTCCAACGCCGATACGCCGACCACGACGTCCTCGTCTTCGGCAAGACCAAGGAGTTCCGGGTGGTGCTCCCCGATCCCAAACCCCCACCGGGCAACAGTGCCATTGTTAGCGCCAATAGCCATCATGTCGACAACGCCGAGCATCTCGCCCTGCTCCGACGCAACAACGAGCTCCAGGAACAGATCGTCGCCCTGCTGAGCGCCAAGAAGGAGGAAGAACCCCCGCCCCCAGAGGTCCACCCCGACAGCGTCGTCGCCCTATACCGCCGCTTTGTCCGCTGGATCAAGACGTGACCGGTCGCAAGCGGGAGCGGCTGTTCGTCCTCAACGACCCCCACGCCCTGCGGATCAACGCCGCCCTGGCGATGGAGATCGGGCTGAACGAGTCGATCCTGCTCTTGCAGATCGAGTTCCTGCTGTCGATCTCGGACAACGTCCACGAGGGCACGGTCTGGACCTACCAGTCGCTGACCGACCTGCGGGAGGCGTACTTCCCGTTCTGGGGGAAGTCAACGATCGGCCGCGCCATGCAGGGGCTGGTGGAGCGGGAGCTCCTCCTCGTCGGCAACTTCAACCGGGCGGGCTTCGACCGGACCCAGTGGTACGCCCTGAACCCGGTGGGGATCTCCCGCCTGGCCTCGGTGAGGCTTGAGACGCCCTCGTCCCAATTTGGGACATGGTCGTCCCAACCTGGGACGACCATGTCCCAGAATGAAACGTCCACGTCCCAGGATGGGACGACGATACCAGAGACTACGTCAGAGACTACGTCAGAAGAGAACGTCAGAGAGTTTCGAAATTCGAAGGAACCAAATCGAGAACAATTTTTGCAGGCCTTCGACGGCACCCGGTTCGACCCGAAACGCCGCCGCGAGGGCGCGGACTGAGTGCGGAAGGTCGCGAGGTTCCGCCGCCGCCGCCTCAGGCGGTGGTCTCGCTCGCGATCGCGGCAGCCGATGCCGGGCGCCACCGGGCGCGGGGGGCCTGTGGCGGCGACCGCCCTTTCCGGCCCCGGGCCACCACGCCGTCCCGCCCGATGCAAGGATCGCCTCCGTGACCCATCCACGTGGGGGACCTGGCCGGCACCGGGCGGGCTCCCCACGCGGCCATCCGCGACGGGTATGCTCCTCGTAATACCGGCCGGCCGGCGCCGTCGCCGACGGTCCTTGCCAACCGGACAGGGAGAGACCGCCATGCGCCCGCTCCACGAGCCGACCCTCGCCGCCGTTGCCCGCCAGCCTGGCAACCGCCGAACCCTCGTCAAAGGCGCCCTCGCCGCCTCCTCCACCGTCCTCGGCCTCGAGGCGGTGCTGGCCGAGCCGGGCAACGGCCGCCCTGGCCGGGGCAGGGCCAAGGACGTCGAGGTGCTGAACTACGCCCTGACCCTGGAGCACCTGGAGTACGCCTTCTACCGCGACGGCCTCGACGAGTTCTCCGAGCGGGACTTCGCCGCCGCCGGTTTCGCCGCGGCCGACTACGGCCGCCTGGTCGAGCTCCGGGAGCACGAGGAGGCCCACGTCAAGGCGCTCACCGACGTGATTCGGCGGCGCGGCGGCACCCCGGTTCGGGCGGCCTGCTACGACTTCGGCGACGCCTACGATGCGGTCGCCAAGTTCCTGGCCACTGCCCAGTTGCTCGAGAACACCGGGGTGGCGGCCTACGACGGGGCAATCGCCACCCTCAGGGCGCCCGACCTGCGGCTGGTGGCGGCGACGATCGCCACGGTCGAGGCCCGCCACGCCGCCTACCTCAACCTCGTCAACGGCGACAACCCGTTCCCCGCCGCCTTCGACGAGCCGATGTCGGCGGCGCTGATCCTGGCCGCGGTCGGTGGCTTCGTCGCCCCTTGTGGCGACTAGCCGCCTGCCGCGATCGCAAGGAGGCTGGACTGCGGGTGTGCCGTGTAAACTGGTTACGCCACGGGGTCGAGTGCGGTTGCTACCGCACCCCGGCTTCCCATAGGGAGGAGACCGATGAACTGCCTCGCCCCACGCCTCGGTCGCCGCTGCCTGCCCCGCCTGCTGGCGGGCGGCGCCCTCGCGCTCGCCCCCCGGGCGGCCCGCGCCGGCCGCGGCTGGTGCCGCGTCGATCCTGTCGTCCGCGTCGACGGTCAGACCTGCCACATCACCACCGCGGCCGACGTGCCCAACCGGCCCCAGGCGCGCGACCTCTCGACCGGCCCGATCCGGGTCGCGGTCGCGGTGCCGACCGGTGCCCGCTTCGAACACGTCGCCAGCGACGACGGCTTCGGCTACGGCTACGCGGTGACGTCCGCAGAGGACGGCAAGCTGCCGGCTGGCGCCGTCGAGGTGGCGATCTACGTCCCGATGACGGACGGCGCCGTGCCGATCCGGGCCTGGTTCGACGCCCGCGGGAACGGGCCCCACGCCGGGACCGTCGCCGAGGGGACGGCCAACGCCTGGCTGATCTTCCGCGCCACCGCTGGCGGCCAGGATTGCCGCGGCAACGGGCAGGGCTGCCGCTCGGAGGGTCCGGAGGCGAGGTCCTCGGGGCTTTCCACGGCGCCCCCGACCCCGTCCTGACGCAGGACGCACCTCCGGCCGCCCCTCCCGGGTTCGTTCCAGAGGGGGCGGGCTGCCCAAGGTGCTGCCCCGGGGCCCGGCCTGCCCGTTGGCGAGCCGGGGGCGATCGGGGGTTGTGGAGCCCCCGACGGACCCAGTCCGGCATGAGCTTGCCCTCCGGCAGGCATCGCCCCCAGGGGAGCCTCCGGTTGGCCACGCGCAGGGGGATCGGACCCGGGCGTAGGCGGCCGCCGCAAGCTGCGATGCCGGGTCAGAATCCAACATCGGACGGCCGGAGCTGAGTGCTCGACCGGCCGCGGACGTCCCGACCGAACACCCGCTCACGACGACCACGCCATCGTGAGCGGGTGGACCAGCGGCGCGCCCGGGTGAACCCCGCAGCGGCGGTCGCGAGCGGATGGATCGCCAAGCAGGCGTCGCGGACGGAGTCTGGCCGCATCGGCTCGAGCACAAGGGCCTCGCCGCCGATCGTTTCGTCCGCCTCGAGGACGAGGAGGGGGAGGCGGGGGCGTTCGGCCCCGACCCGCCGACGGCATCGGATCGGCGCTCGACCACGGCGTGCTGGCGGTTACGGGCGGGTCATGCCATCGCGCCGATCCGCTCCGCATCCGTCCGGGCGTCGTCGCGTCCAATCCCTGGGCCCTCGGGGAGTTGGGCGTCGCGCGCCAAGAGTCCCCCGATCGCTTCCCCACTCGCCGGCGGGGAGAAGAAGAAGCCCTGCCCGCGGTCGACGCCGAGCCCTCGCAGGCGTGCCAGCTGCGCGGCCGTCTCGACCCCCTCGGCCGTGACCGTCAGGCCGAGGTCGTGGGCCAGCCCCGTCACCGCCCGTACGATCGCACGACTCCGCTCGTCGTAGCCCATCGCCGCCACGAACGACCGGTCGACCTTGAGCACGTCGGGCGCCAGGTCGCGCAGGAGGCCGAGCGACGAGTGGCCGGTGCCGAAGTCGTCGACCGCCAGTCGAACGCCCAGTTCGCGCAGCCCACGCAGCGCGCGCGCCGTCGTCTGTCGGGCCCCCACCGCCACGCTCTCGGTGATCTCTAGCTCCAGGGAGCGTGGGTCCAGCCCGGTCTCCTGCAGCAGGCTGGCGACCTCCGCGACCAGCCCCGCGTCCTCGAGCTGGAGCGCGGAGAGGTTGACCCCCAACACGAACGACGCCCGGCCCGGGAGCACCTCTCGCCACGCCCGGGCTTGCCGGCAGGCCTCCCCGAGCACCCAGCGCCCGATGTCGATGATCGCCCCCGTCTCCTCGGCGAGTCGGATGAAGTCGTCGGGCGGCAGCACCCCGAGCTCGGGGTGCTGCCAACGCACCAGCGCCTCCAGCCCAACAACGCGGCCGGTGGCCAACCCCACCTCGGGCTGGTAGTGGAGGCGAAGCTCGCCTCGTTCGACCGCGCGTTGCAGCGCCCCCTCCCGCTCCAGCCGCACCACCGCCGGCGCCAGCATCGCCGGCTCATACACGGTGTGCTTTCCCCGTCCGGCCGCCTTGGATCGGTACAGCGCGATGTCCGCGGCCCGCAGGAGGTCGGCCGGCTCCGCTACTCCGACCTCGTCCACCGCGATGCCGATGCTCGCCGTGACGAACGCCTCGCCTCCCTCCAGGGGGAAGGCGCCCAACGCCTCGATCAGGCGCTCGGCCAAGCCAGTGGCCTCGCCGGGACTAGTCATGCCCTCGACCAGGATCGCGAACTCGTCGCCGCCCAGGCGAGCGGCCGTTGCCCCGGCGCGGATGCACCCGCGCAGGCGTTCGCCGACGGCGATGAGCAGCCGGTCGCCCGCCTCGTGGCCCAGGCTGTCGTTGACCAGCTTGAAGCCGTCCAGGTCCAGGAACAGGACCGCGAGTCCCCCCCGCGGGCAGCCCGGGCTCCCTCGGGCGCGCTCGAGGTGCTCCGCGAACAGCGTGCGGTTCGGCAGGCCCGTGAGCGGGTCGTGGGATGCCCGGTACGCCAACTCCGCCTCCAGCGCCTTGCGCTCGGTCACGTCGTGGACGGTGCCGAGCAGGCGGACCGGGTGGCCCGCCGCACCGATCATCACCTCCCCCCGCTGGTGGACGATTCGCTCCGAGCCGTCGGCCCGAAGCACCCTGTGCTCGACGCTGAAGCACGTCCCCCGTGTCGTCGCTTCCCCCAGGGCCGCGTCAACCCGTGCCCGGTCCTCACCGTGGACCCGGCTGAGGAAGACGTCGCGGGTCGGGACGAACGCCTGCGGCGCGAAGCCGAAGATCCGGTAGGCCTCGTCGGACCAAACCTGCTCGCCCGTGCCCAGGTCCCACTCCCAGCTACCGAGCCGGGCGATGCGCTGCGCCTGCGCCAACCCCGCCTCGCTGCTTCGCCGCGCCAGCTCCGCCTCCCGACGGTGCCGGAGGAGGTGCTCCAGCGCGAGGAAGGTCGCGACGACCGGCGCACCGAGGAGACCCAGCGCCCAGGGCTGGGCGTCGGCCACCACGGCCGCCAGGACCCCGACCGCAAGGAGCGACAGCTGCGCGAACACCTCGCTGCGCACGTCCTCGCGCAGCGACTGCAACCAGGTCCGCACCAGCGGCAGCCCCTCTTGGAGGGCAACGATCGTGGCCACCGCGAGGACGTTGACGAGGTGCATCGCCCCGACGGCAGCCGGGAGGATCAGCAGCACCGTCGGCTGCCCGAACGCAGGACGCGCAGGATCCCATCCGGCGCCGGTGAGCATCGCCCCGCCGACCGCCGCTTGGAGCATGACCTGGGCGGCATTGAACAGGGCCTCGGCCCAGTCCCGGGGTGCGCGACGGAAGCCGTGGGCGAGGAGCGTGCCGGTCCCTACGGCAAGCATCGCGATCCCCGGAACGAGGAGCAGGATCGCCGCGACGATCACGGCCGTATCGACGTACAGCTTCGTCCTGAAGGCGAAGTTGAGGGGGAAGCGCCAGGCGAGCGCCGTACAGCCTGCGATGGCCGCGGCCAGCAGCAGGTCGTGGCTCGTGGGGAGTGCCATCCGGGCCGCTGCGGGCAGGAGGAGCGTGACCGCGAGGAGGACCAGGGCGGCGATGTACGCCCTCGCCGCCGGCCGCATCTCGTCGCTCACGACGGCCGCGCCCGCGCGCGGGCGCCGGGGCTGCCGCCGGTTCCGAGCACCGACCGCCCCCCGCCCACGGTTCCCCCCGGGACGCCCAACGCGGGCACCAAACAGGGGAGCGGAACGAGCGAACTTGGCAGGCGGAGCCACCCCGGCGAAGAAGTCATGGGCCTTGTCACTCAGTCGGCTGGGTGTCGATCCGCCAACCGGAGGGTGCACGGAAGAAAAACCTTATCGGCCGCTGCTCCATACCTGCCGGGGTTGCCCCCGACACCTGCTTTCAGGCGTCGGATGCCGCGCCCGTACCGGGCCAGCAAGGGAAAAGCGGATGGTCTCGACCGGGCAACGCCAAGCACATAGCATCGTAGCACCTCGACGATCGATGGTGACGTACGTCTTAGGTAATGGCTTGGGAGAGATACGCCTTCAGCGCCCGGGCTGGACGGCGGGCCGGGTCGGCCCTATACTGGCGGCGCTCGGAGGCAACGAACCCCGCCGGCCGCTGTGGTCGCCGATGCGGCGGGGGGAGCCAGTGGCGAACCCGGTCGAGCTGCTAGCAGCAGCGCGCCCGGGTTTTCGGCGTTCCCGGGGCCGCAGAGGGCGCATCACATCGAGTTGGGGGGGTCGAGCACATGGATCCGAGGCGTTTCGATGCGTTGACCAGGGGGCTGGCGTC